>DNAS01000057.1:1403-1628 GCA_003485185.1 Phycisphaerales bacterium
CAAGACGGTCCTGGAGGAAGTCGGCGGCGTCAATCCGCTGACGTTCGTGGTCGAGGACGGCAAGTTGACCATCACCACCGCCGACGACGCGTCCCGCTACGTGATGACGCACGTGTATGACGTGCGCGACATCCTGCTGTACAACCGCCTGTACAACGAGGCGATGGCCGGCGAAAGGCCGGCGGCGCGGGAACCGCGCGGCGGCACCAGCGGCGGGCTGTTCGG
>DNAS01000057.1:1767-2295 GCA_003485185.1 Phycisphaerales bacterium
GCACCAGCGGCGGGCTGTTCGGCGGTCCGTCCGACATGAACGATTCGTCCAGCGCGGAGAGCGGGCGGCCCTCTCCGTCGCCCGCGCCGGGCTGGCGCGTCGAGACTCCTTCCCGCGCGCCCGCCTCGGACATCCGCAACGTCGTGGACCTGCCCGGCGAACCGCTCCTGCCGCCCGACGAGTCCGCCTTGCGCCGCCCCCGGCGCGAACCGGACTGGACGGACTACCTCGGCACCGATCTGCGAGTGACCATCACGTCCACGGTCGATCCGACCTCCTGGGCCCCCATCGGCGAGATCGGCATGATCCGCCAGTTGGCCGGGCAACTCGTCATCACGCAGACGCAGGCGAACCACCTGGGCGTCGTCCGCCTGGTCAACCAGATTCGCGCGAACCTCCGCAAGTCCACCGCCCTGCCCGCCGGCATCGGACCGACCGTGCGGGACCTGGTCGAGGCCGAGGCCCTGTTCGACCTGGCCGCCCGACCGATGAAGTGGCTGGCCGAACTGCTGGAAAAGGCCCGCGAGG
>DNAS01000057.1:2464-2740 GCA_003485185.1 Phycisphaerales bacterium
CCTCGCGGAGGCAGGCGGGCGGCAGTTCGCCTCCGTCGGCGGAATCTGGATCGACACGTCGCTCGGCGCGTCGGCGCGGGTCTGCACGATCGTGCCGGACAGCCCCGCTGCCGTCGCGCTGCTCCAGGCCGCCCCGCAGTGGAAAGAATGCTTCGCGCTCGGGCAGGCCGTCGTCGTCGCCGTCGGCGGGGAACTGGGCGTCTGCCTGGGGCCCTTCGGCGCGCAGGAGGCCAACGACCCCGTCGTCATCCGGATCCTGAATGCCCTGCCGCCGCC
>DNAS01000057.1:2923-5941 GCA_003485185.1 Phycisphaerales bacterium
AAACAATAAGACGTTGGCAGCGCGTTGAAAGAGAGCGGGATTCCGCGGATTCACTGGATTCCAGAGATGTTTTTGGATTTCATCCGCTGAATCCCCGGAATCCTGAAATCCCGCTCTCTTTCGTCCCGACTCCCGAGACGCTTCCGGCGCGCAAAGAAGCGCGGCGGGTGGAATGCCCGCCGCGCCGGAACTTCGCAATGTGATTCGCCCGCTTACGCCTCGGAGTGGTCGAAGATCTGCTGGCAGCGGGTGGCGATGTCCTCGGGCGACAGGCCGACCATCTTCATGACGTCCTCGGGCGTCTTGGCGCTCTTGGGCACGTTTGCGACGTACAGGCTGTGGACCGCCACGCCCAGGTCGCTCGCGGCGGCGGCGGCGGAAAGCTCGTCGGCCATCCCGCCGATGTAGTTGTCCTCGACCACGAGAATCTGCCCGCGGCAATCGTCGCCGATCTGGAGAATCTCGTCCGTCGCCAGGGGCATCGAGTAGGCGTCGATCAGCGAGGCCGAAAGCCCGCCCTTCTCCTCGAGGATCTTGCACGCCTGCTTGGCCAGGTGGACCATGTATCCGCTGGCGACCAGGACGAGGTCCTCGCCGTCGATGAGGTGCTTGAACCCGCCGACGATGAATTCCTCGCTCTCGTCGTAGAGGAAGGCGACGTCGGGCCGGTGCGTCCGCATGTAGCACGGGCCGTCGACGTTGGCCATCAGCTCGGTGATCTTGAACGCGCTGACCGCGTCGGACGGCTGGAACACCCGCACCGACGGCGCGCCGGAGGCGTTGCGGGCGTGGGCGAAGCTGCGGAAGAACGCCAGGTCGGGCAGGGCCATCTGGCTGGGCCCGTCGGCCGCCAGCGACACGCCCGCGTGCGAGCCGACCAGCTTGAGGTTCGCATTGGAGATGGCGGCCATCTCCACCTGGTCGTACGCCCGCACGAAGAACTTGGCGAAGGTGCTGGCGAACGGAACGCGCCCGCCCGCCGCCAGTCCCGCCGCTGCCGAGACCATGTTCTGCTCGGCGATCCTCGCTTCAAAGTAGCGGTCGGGATACTGCTTGGCGAACGACTCGGCGAAGGTCGAGTTCTTCACGTCGCCGTCGGTGGCGACGATGCGCGGGTCGGCGCCCATCGCCGTCAGGGCCACGCCGTACGCCCGGCGGGTGGAGAGCTTTTTCGCCTCCAGGGCCTTGTCCAGCCCGGCGGCCTTCATCGCGTCGGAGAACGTTCCGGCCGAGATCGCCCCCGCTTCGGGGCGTTTGACCGACTTGGGGGAGGCGATCTTCGCGGCCGACGCGTCGTCCGCGCCGGCGACGCCCAGCTCCGCCGCCTTGGCGTCCAGGTCGGCCAGCGCCGCGTCGAGCTGGTCGGCCGCCAGAGGCTTGCCGTGGTAGTTGGAGCTGTAGAGCGTCTTGACGCCCCACCCCTTGACCGTCTTGGCGACGACGGCGATGGGCTTGTCCGTCGCGTCGGTCGAAAGGGCCGCCAGCACCTCGTCCCAGTTGTGCCCGTCGATGGTGCGGACCTCGAACCCATAGGCGTCGAGCTTGCGGGCAAGGGCCTCGGCCGACTGGTTGACGGAGACCTTGTCGCTCTGTCCCCAGCCGTTGGCGTTGAAGACCGCCCGCACTGCCGTCAGCTTGTGATCGACGAGGAAGTCCAGCGCTTCCCAGATCTGCCCCTCGCGGCTCTCGCCGTCGCCGATGAGACAGAAGATTTTCTTGTCCGAGCCGTCCAGGCGCGCCGCGCACGCCAAGCCGGCGGCCACGCTGAGCCCCTGGCCCAGCGATCCGGTCGCCGCGTCGAAGAACGGCATTCCGATGGCGGGGTTGGGGTGCCCATCGAGGACGCTGTCGCCCTCGCGGAGGGTCAGCGCGTCGTCGAACCGCAGTTCCGACGGCCTGCCCGGCTGGCCGACCACCCCGCCCAGATCGCAATACGCCGCGTAGATCACCGGGACCGCGTGCCCTTCCGACAGCACCAGGCGGTCCGCGCCGGCATGCCAGGGGTATTTCGGGTCGTATCGCATCACGCGGTACATCAGCGCGACGGTGATGTGCAGCAGCGACAGCGCGCTGGACGGATGCCCGCTGCCCGCCGCGGTGCACATCTTGCATATCTGCTTGGCCAGTTTGATGGCCTTGGAATCCAGGTCCTTGTATTCAGCCATTCCGCGTCTCCCAATCTCTTATAGAGGCTCAGGGTCGTGTAGTTACAGACCGCGTACGGTATCCCAATCCGCCGCCCAAAGCAAGACCAAACGGCTGACCTTCTTGTGCCTTCCGCCCCTGCCGTGCGATAATCCGGTTGACGCTTCTGGGATTCGGGAAACCAATCCATGGCCGACGACGCCGAATTGCAGCCGGAAACCCCCGCCCCCCAAGGCAGGCGCAAGACGCCGCGCACGCGGCGAATGCGTATCGCCCTCGCGGCCGTGGTCCTTCTGACCATCGTGGCCAGCGCGGGGTATTACGCATGGGACCGGTATTTCAGCCCGTTCTTTCTTCCCGGCATTGAACTGGACGTCCCGCCCGGATATACGCTGACCCGCACGGAAGGAATCGACTTCGATGTTTACTACCTGACGCCGTCCGGCGAACGCTCCTCTCGAAAAGGCTCCCTGGGCGTCTATGTGGGCTGGTTCGCGAATCCATCCCGGCGCGACGGGGAATTCCGTCAGGAACGCGGCACACTCTGCGGCCGGGGTGTTACGTGGTCGGCCTGGAAACATCAAGGCGAAGAGGGCACGATCCATTGGCGGGAAGCGCATTGCCGATTCGGCGGGAGGCTTGGGCACGTGACGGTCCACGCGTTCGTGCTTTCCCGGGATCTTCGACAGGCAAATCTCTTGCAGGACATCGCGGCCGGGATGCGCGTCGTTCCCGAACGGAAGAAGGACATTCCGCCCGCTTTTACCGCAACTCACCCCGCCGTCGAGACAGAAAAGCACGTCGAGTTCAAACACTTCGGCACGAAGCCCTGACGCGCGGACTTTCAACGCACGGGTGCCACCCTCAAGCGTT
>DNAS01000057.1:6041-6249 GCA_003485185.1 Phycisphaerales bacterium
CACGGGTGCCACCCTCAAGCGTTTTTTGCTTGAGGGTGTTCGCATGGCGAGACATCCTGACTTGTATTCCGTTCGCGTGGTTCGCGGCGTTCGCGGCAGAAAAACGGCTCCAGGAAAGACCCCCGCTCGCGGCAGAATTGGCGAGACACGCAATATCCCGTATCTGTTTTATATAAAAAGAGATACGGCATTTTGGCGGCCTGAACCG
>DNAS01000057.1:6406-6611 GCA_003485185.1 Phycisphaerales bacterium
CTGAACCGGCCGGGAAATCCACTTTCCGGCCGGGAGAGAAAACGGCGGGGAAGAAAAGTTTTTCGCATTGCGCAACCTCTTTTCAGGCAATCTCTTATCCATTACGAGCCGCCCTTGGGCGGTTTTCCCGTTGCGTTGACACGCCCGCGCCGTCACTGCTATACTTGCCGGGGTTGAGATGGAACATTCCCCCGCCGACGGCGGG
>DNAS01000057.1:6843-12790 GCA_003485185.1 Phycisphaerales bacterium
ATTGTCAATTGACCATTGTCGATTGACAATTTCTCCACTCTTCACTCACCACTCTCCACTTCTTCCAACAGGTTGCATCGCCGCGGCGCAGCGGGTATGTTCTTTCCGGTTTTTGGGGAGGTGACGACGAGAGATAATGACGGCGCGGATCAAGGGCATCCTGTTCGACCTGGGCGACACGCTGCTGGACTTCGGCAGTGTGGACGTCAACAGCCTGTTCGAGGCCGGCGGAAGGCTCGCCTACGACTACCTGCACGGGCTGAACCTGTCGCTGCCGGGCTTCGAGAAATTCCACCGCCGCCAGCTTCGCGCCATCCGCTGGAACTATTTCAAGAGCCGCGTCACCCGCCGGGAATTCAACTCGCTGGACGTCATCGGGCGGATGGCCACGCGCATGGGGCACGATCTGACGGCAGACCAGATGATCGAGCTGTCGTGGAAGTGGTACGAGCCGCTCAGCCGCTGCGCGACGACCGAGCCGGGCCTGCGGGAACTGCTGGAACGGTTCCGCGACGGGGGGTTGAAGCTCGGGCTGATCTCCAACACGTTCGTGCCGGGCGAAGTGCTCGACCGCCACCTGGAACAGCTGGGGTTGATCGACCTGCTGCCGGTGCGCGTCTACTCGTGCAACGTGCGATACCGCAAGCCGCACGGGCGGGTTTTCCGGGTGGCGATGAAGCAGGCGGGCCTGCGGGCGGATGAGACGCTCTTCGTGGGCGATTCGCTCAAGGCCGACATCCTCGGCGCCCGCCGCGCGGGGATGATCGCCGTGTTGAAGGATCCCGCCGGGCGGCACGACGACGCGAAGATTCGCCCCGCGCACCGCATCCGCAAGCTCGCGGAGCTGGAAGACATCGTCCGGCAGTACAACCGCCCGGAGTGAATCTCAGACCAGGATGCAGGCGGCCGCCAGCAACATCGCCGCGCCCACAGCCAGCACCGCCACTTCCGCCACGTCGTGCGCGATTCCCAGGATGGATTGCATGATCGGCTCCTTGGCCGCACGAATTGTCGCGCGTCTGGTGAACGTATCGACGAGTCGGGCTCGCAAACTTGAGGACGGGATCGCGATCGTCGATGGCGGTTAGCCCTTGAGGGAAATGGGGTTATGCTCGCATTGCGGCAGAACGCGCCCGCCGCAACCGCTTGGGGTTTCGCCAAGCCGCGGGCACAGCATATGGCGGTTCGCGGGTATGGCGTGAGGGGCCACGCCGAGAAATTCCGCAAAAATCCACGCCTCGCCATACGCGCGGTTTCCCCAGAATCCCGTCCTATCGACAACGCGGACAGAAAGAGAGCGGGATTCCACGGATCCGAAGGATTCACAGGAAGGTTTTCGTGATTGGAAAATCCGTGGAATCGCAGGAATCCCGAAATCCCGCTCCGCTGTTTCCTTGCGAAAGCGCCGCGCGTTTCAACGAATGCGGATGCGCCGTCGCGGGCGGAGGATCAGCACCGCGCCCAGTGCCGTGATGGCGATGCTGGCCGGCTCAGGGATGATGGCGATGATGTAGCCCACGTCGCCGACGGGGTAGTAGTCGATGTCGCCGTCGTAGAAGTCGTTGTACCACGCGTAGTAGTTGTGCCCGGCAAATGCGGTGGGCCCCCGCGTGGCGTCGGTGTAGGTGTTCACGTCGCCGGTGGCGCTGAAGTCCGCGTCGCGGTCGGAATCGGTGCAGGAGAACGTCGCGCCCGCGCCGATCGTCTGGATCGTCAGCGCGTGCCCGCCGGAGTGCCAATAGTTCGTGCCGTCAAAAGACAGCGGCCACATGCCCAGGCCCACCTGCCAGCCCGCGGCGAGATAGGCAGCCACTTCCGTCCGCGGGTTCCAGTCCTCCCAGGCATACATGCCGTCGGTGTAGTGGACGGTGCTGCTGCGCCAGTGGATCTCAACGGTCATTCCGGCAGCTACCGTTGGATTCTGGCTCATCCAATATTGGATGACGTCCTCCTGGAGCCCACCCTCGTCCCACGTGAGAGTGCCGCCCGTGGTGGGAACGCCGTTGAGGGCGTACTGGTTGTACAGGGCGGCCGCGTCGGAAATCACGCCGAGCTGCTGGAGCATGTTGCAGCCGGAAGCCATCCAGCACGAGTTGTCCGTCCCACTGGTCGCATTCGTCCAGGACGGGTCGGCCGTGTCGCCGAACGGTTCGCCCGGATCGTGCGCGCCGTTGCTGTTGAGATCGTCGTAGTAGTTCGTGCCCCATCCGCCGGCGCCGCCGTGCGACTTGTCCACGTCGCTGTAGCCCAGCACGCGCGGCGAGAGCGGTTCGCCCGACACGAGCCCGGCCGTGCCCGCATCCACCACGGCGACGTTTCCCGCACGCGCCGTCGGCGCGAGACAGATCACCAGAAGGAACGCAAAGACGGAACCCCTCCCAACCGTGGTCGTGGCGCTCATTCCTTTTTTCCTTTCAGCCGGAGGCTCGCCCGGCCGGCACGCTTTGTCACCGCGGCGGCGCCGATGCGCGAAACACGAGCGCCATCCACAGGAGCGTGAGCGGTACAGCAGGAAATGAGCGGTTTCCCTCGGCCGGCGGATAAGCGTCCGCCGACCCTCCACCTTCATGGCTTATTATACGGCGGAATCCGGGTTTGGACGAACGGAAAATGCCCAAAAGACAGGGATCCGGGACCAGGGAATGGGGGGGAGGACTCGGCCTTCCAATTATCAATCGACAATTGTCAATTGACAACTTCCCCCTCATCCCCGCCAGGTTTCTTTTTCGGGCTGGCGATGGTCTTCGAGCGTGGCGGTGGGGCTTTCCAGGCGTCCGCTGCGGTACTGCGCGCGGAGGAACCATCGGCGCAGGGCCCGCCAGGGGTCGGTGAGCCTGCGGTGGAGGGTGTGCAGCCAGCCGCGACGGCGCGACAGGGCGTCTTCCTCGGACGTCAGCTCGCCCGGGACCAGGCGGCGCTTGTGCTTGTAGAGATGGTACAGGTCGCTCCGCTGGAGATACGCCACGACGGACCGCAGGATCGCCCGCAGCGGCCAGGGCCAGTCGTCGCGCCGGCGGACGGAAATCTGGTAGTCGATCAGGTACGCCTCGCCCGCGTCAGTGACGAGGATGTTGGATCGCTTGTTGGCGTCGGCGTAGCCGATGCCGCGGGCGTGGATCGTGTCGAACAGCGTCCGCAGGCGATCGAACAGTCCCGCCGGCGGCGCGTCGAGGTGGTCCAGCGGGCGGGCGTCGATGTATTCCACGGCGTAGCCGGCCGGGGCAAACTCCCCTGCCCAGCGCGGCACGCCCCGAACGCCCGCCATCGCGGCGTAGAGGTCCCGCTCGTGGGCGCGGAGCAGTTCGGACAGCCAGAGGCACGGCAGCCCGCAAAACGGCTGCGTCCGCCCGAACTTGACCACCACGCGCCGCAGCGCGTCCGCCCCGCGTGCCGAGGCCAGCTCGTACAGGCAGGTGGCGGCAAAGAAATCGTGCTTAAAGACCTTCTCCAGGCGGTAGCGCCCGCCGGGCAGGTCCACCCAGGCGGGCGGACGATGCGGAAGGGCGAACATCTGCGTGTTGGCGCGGCGAGTCTTCATGATGTTCTCGAAAAACAGGTCGGAGTACGTAGGTCGGAGTTCGAAGTAAAGAAGTTCGATTACGGAGATCAACCTGCGCCCTTCTACGAACTACGAACTTCGACCTCCGACCTTCTTATGCCTTTCCCACCGCGCGGGCGATGTCGACGGCAAAGGCGCGGGCCGCTCGTCCGACGGCCTGCTTCCAATCCATTCCGGCGTACTGCTTGTCGCGATGGGCGAAGATAACCGACCGGCTGGCGTTGACGATCGCGCCGGCGCCGTCGGCCTGGAAGCTCGCGGCGCAATCCGACGCGGACGCTCCCTGCGCGCCATATCCGGGCACGAGGAAGATCTGCCGCGGCATCAGGCGGCGAAGCTTTCGCGCCTCGTCCGGCCAGGTGGCCCCCACCACCGCGCCCACGCTGCTGTACCCGCGCGAGCCCACGAGCCCCGTGCCGTCGCCCAGGGCGGCCACCATCTCCGCGACGTGCTCGTAGAGTTTCTTTCCCGACGCGTCGGCGAAGTCCTGGACGGCCGGCGCCGAGGGGTTGCTCGTCCGCACCAGCACGAACACGCCCTTGCCCTCGGCGCGGCAGACCTTCAGGAACGGTTCGATGCCGTCGGCGCCGAGATACCCGTTGACGGTGACGGCGTCGGCCCCGCCGGGCCCGGACAGGTGGGCGTCGGCGTAAGCCTCCGCGGTCGATCCGATGTCGTTGCGCTTCACATCGCCCAGGACCAGCAGGCCGAGTTTCTTCGCGTATCCGACCAGGTGGATGTACGCCGCCACGCCCGGCGCGCCGAGCTTCTCGAAGTACGCCGACTGCGGCTTGACGGCCGGCACGATCGGCGCGACCACTTCCAGCAGCTCGCGCCCCCAGAGGCGGACGGCCTCGGCCTGGGCGGTCTGCCCCCGGCAGTCCAGCTGGAAGTCCTCCGGCAGATGCTCGACGCGCGGGTCGAGCCCCACGCACACCGGAGAGCCCTTGGCCTCGACGGCCTCCAGAAGCCTGTCCGCAAAGTTGTCGGTCATAGGATTCTCTCTCCTCGTCAATTTTCATTCTTTGTAGCAGATTGGCGGTTTCGCGTCGAGTAAACGATGCCGCGCATCTTGCCAAACCCTGAAGACATGCATATCTTTAAGCCATGTCAACCCTCATGCTTCCCCATACGCTCAACGTTGTGGACCTGATGTCTGCCCTGCAACGAGAAGAGCTTTCGGGAGACGAAATCGTTATCGACTTTTTGCCTCTTACGTTCGCACCTCCTCAGGGAATGGCCTCCTTGGCGTGCCTGATGGACAGTTGGTTGTACGAGGGTAAACGGTTGACGTTGAAAGATGCGCCCTGGTGTAAGCCTTTCGAGTACTTACAGCGCATGAATTTCTTTCAACTCTTCAACGTCTTCACGAATGAACGTTTCACTCGCCATGCACAAAAAGGTCGGTTTGCGGCGATGGATGAAGTATGCGAAGGGAGGGAAGCCAAGAAAATCGCCACAAATTTGGCCAACAGTATTATCCGGGATCCCGTTTTAGAGATCGTGAAATCAGATTTGAACAATTGTTTGTACGAAAGCATCAACAATATTCTGGATCACGCGGGTTTGAAGACAGGAAGGCGTGGTTTTGCTGCGGCACAATCGTATCGAAAAGGGAGGGCGGATCGCAAATTCGTCATAGCCATTGTGGATTCCGGGCGAGGTATCGCAAATGCCCTTCGAGACAATTCCCGTCTTTCCGTTCCCGACGATCGAACAGCGTTGGACTTGGCTTGCCAACCTGGCGTAACCGGCGCCGAAGGAATCAAGAACGAGTTCGGAGACCCACGAAACGTCGGACAAGGGCTGTATCAGATAGACCAGATTGCGGAGTTCACACAGGGTAGCTTCGTACTCTGTTCCGGAAAATCCCGGCGTGAGCGCACAGCTGGGCAGGTCGAGATATCCGAACCATTTTGGTATTGGCAAGGTACAATGGTTGTTGTTACGTTGACATATTCAGGCATACGGCGCTACATTGATACCCTGAAGGGTGCGGGCAAAATCCGGTTGGCTTGACATGACCACCTTGCGCGTTTTTGACATCATGGAATCCTCCCAATCCGTATCCGGCACTTCGGATGGCGGAAAGCTTGCGCGCCGAGTTGTAGAGGAACTTCAAAAAACGGACACGGAAATCGTCTTGGACTTTTCAAAAATCGTAAGTCTTTCGAATTCCGCTGGTTGCGCCTTCTGGGCTGTGGTTCTCAGAGATTCGGGACCATCGGACGTCAGTAGGCTCCGGTTCAAAGTCCCCAACCCGTTGGTTCTTCGAAGTATCGAATATGGATTGCAGTTCGGGATGGAGCAGACCCAGGAAAAACGCGAGCCAACACACACCTGATGGAGCAGTTTTTCCAGAAAATTGTGACCCCTTGGCAACGGGTG
>DNAS01000057.1:12941-16358 GCA_003485185.1 Phycisphaerales bacterium
GGCAACGGGTGGTTGTGACCCCTCAACGGGAAAAGGGCTTCCAGTCATGCAGCAGAAGATTCACGGCAAGGTATACGTCGTCGGCGACAACGTCGACACCGACCAGATCATCCCGGCGGAGTTCCTCAGCTACAACCCCGCCGACCCGAAGGAGCGGCGATACTTCGGTCGCTACGCGATGAGCGGCGTGCCGGCCGCCCAGGGCGGCCTGCCGCAGGGCAACGTGCCGTTCGTCCGCGGCGAGACCTTCGCCAGCGAGTTCGCGCTGATCGTCGCGGGGCGGAACTTCGGCTGTGGAAGCTCGCGCGAGCACGCGCCCCTGGCGATCGCCGAGGCGGGCTGCCGGGCCGTCGTCGCCGAAAGCTACGCGCGCATCTTCTACCGCAACAGCGTCAACGGCGGGTATCTCGCCCCGCTGGAGACCGCCCGCCGGCTGGTGGACCGCTTCCACACCGGCGACGAGATCGAGCTGGACCTCGCGGCAGGAACCCTGACCAACCCCACGCGCGGCGGGACGTACGACCTCCAGCCGCTGGGCGACGTGGCTGAAATCGTCGCCGCAGGCGGGATCTTCAACTACGCCCGCGAAAGCGGGATGCTGAAGTAGTCGCCCATGCGCGGCGCCGAACAACTCCGGATGCGCCAACAGGCAGGCGGCGTGGTGGTCGCCGTCAAGGCGGTTCCCGGCGCCAGCCGCGACCGCGTCGTCGGCGTCCTGGGCGACTGCCTGAAGATCGCCACGTCAACCGCCGCCGAAAAGGGAAAGGCCAACCGCGCGCTGGCGGCAGCGCTGGCCGACGTCCTCGGCGTGAGCCCGAAATCCGTCGAACTCGTTTCCGGGCCCACGAGCCCGCGCAAGGAATTCCTCGTGACGGGCCTGTCGGCCGACGAGGCCCGCCGCCGTCTCACCGAAGCCTGAACCGGCGCGTTTGACAAACGCCGGCCGGGGCGGTCTACTGGTCCGGCGCCAGCAAGGAGCCCATCCATCGAAACCCAACCGTCCCCCGCCACCGAACCGCGCTGCTGCCCGCGCTGCCGGATGCACGTCGAAACCGACGCCGAATTCTGCCGCCACTGCGGCGCGAAGATCGGCGCGCACCGCCATGTGCCCTGGTGGCACCTGCACCGCCGCCTGTACGACTGGACGCTCGCGTGGGCGTATCGTCCGTCGGCGGCCGTCGCGCTGTTCGTGCTGTCCTTCGCCGAGAGCAGCTTTTTTCCCATCCCGCCCGACGTGTTGCTGATGCCCCTGACGCTCGGGAACCGCAAGCGCTGGCTGCGCTACGCCTCGCTGTGCAGCCTGGCCAGCGTCCTGGGCGCGGTGTTCGGGTTCGCCATCGGCTGGCTGGTGTGGGACGCGGGCGTGGACCAGTTGTTCTACCGCTACGTTCCGGGATTCACCGAGAAGGTCTTCAACGACGTCAGCACGCTGTACGACCGGTACAACTTCTGGATCGTCTTCACCGCGGGATTCACGCCCATCCCGTTCAAGGTCATCACGATCACCGCGGGCGTCTTCGGCACCGGCGCGCAGGTCGAAAGCCCGGCGATGTTCTTCGCGGTGTTCCTCGTCGCGTCGATCGTCAGCCGGTCGGCGAGGTTCTTCCTGGTGGCCGGGCTCATGCGGGCGTTCGGCGCGAAGATCACCCCGTTCATCGACAAATACTTCAACTGGCTGGCGCTGCTGTTCACGGCCTTGCTGATCGGCGGGTTCGTGGTCATCAAGTATTTCGTGTAAGGCACGCTTGAATCGCGCCGCATGCGAGACGGATAATTCCACATTGTCCTGACGGAGACGCCCATGTCCCTCAGCGCCGAAGAACGTGCCCAACTGGTCTCGCTGGCCCGCCAGGCGGTGGAGGCCGAAGTGAGGGGCCAGCCCGCGCCCCGCCTGGAACACCCCACCGGCGTCCTGTGCGAGCGGCGCGGATGCTTCGTCACGCTGACCAACCGCGGGCATCTGCGCGGGTGCATCGGCACGTTCCACCCCCACCTGCCGCTGGGCGAGCAGGTGGTGGAGATGGGCTCGGCGGCCGCCCGCGATCCGCGATTCGTCTTCGACGCCGTCAGACCCGCCGAGCTGCCCCAGCTCAAGATCGAGGTCTCCGTGCTGTCGCCGCTGGCCGAGACGAACGAGCCGGAGAAACTCCGCATCGGCGTGGACGGAATCTATGTCGTCTCGGGCGGATGGAGCGGGTGTTTCCTGCCCGAGGTCGCCACCGACATGGGCTGGGACGCCGAGACGTTCCTGGGCGAGTGCTGCGCGGGCAAGGCCGGCCTGCCCCGCGACGCCTGGAAAAAGCCCGGCGCCAAGGTCTACCTCTTCACCAGCGAGAAGTTCGATCACTGACCCCCCGCGCCGGTCAGGGATATCGCAGCTTCAGCACCCATGCCTGCCAGCGCGTCTGGAAGGCGTCCATGTCGTCCTCGCCGAGAACCTTCACCAGCGTCTTGTAGCCGGTGGGGTCGTCCTTCTGCGCCGCGACGAACGCGTGATAGAACTTCACCAGCCGTCCGTGCTGCTGGAGCCAGTAGCACAGGTACCGCGCCTGGGCGTAATGCAGGCCGCTGCCCTCACCGTAGAATTCGTCGCGCGTCAGCCCGCAAAGCCGCTCGAAACGCAGCGCCTTGCCCGCGCGGACGGCCTTCTGGAGCCCCGCCAGCCGCCAGTTGGTGTAACCGACGATGTGCCCGTCCCGCTCGCCGCTCTGTTCGTACAGCGAGGCGAGCCCCTCGTCGAACCAGCTCGGGCAGGCCGGAAAGTTCGCCCGCAGGAAGGGGTGGACGATCTCATGCACCAGCGTCCCGCCGCCGGTGCGGATGTTCATCACCAGCGCCTTGTGCCGCGCGCTGTAATAGCCGAAGGGCGTGTCCGGCGTGTCGCCGAAGAGCTGTGCGGCGTGCGCGGTGTAGCTGGACTTGTCCCGGAACAGCCAGATGTCGATGATCTCGGCCGGATCTTTCTCGAAGAAATCCTTGCGGAGCAGTTCCACCGCCCATCGGACGGTCCCGTCGGACCGGCGGCGGACGGTGTCGGCGTCCTCGTCGCCCAGGACC
Source organism: Phycisphaerales bacterium (assembly GCA_003485185.1). Lineage (GTDB taxonomy): Bacteria > Planctomycetota > Phycisphaerae > SM23-33 > SM23-33 > UBA12270. The sequence goes on from DNAS01000057.1 coordinate 15,999, forward strand.
ACGAAGGGGCGTGCGACGCACAGCGTGAAGCCCTCGGGCAACCTGTCGCGCAGCGCGCGGACGTGGGCGTCGAACTCGGCGTCGGTCGGGCCCGCCCGTTGCGCGGAGGGCGACGTCGTGCCGGAAGCGGTCTCGTGCCCGGCCGGGGCGCTCGACGACGGCTTTTCCCCCGCCCCCACGAGCGCCAGGGCGGCTAGCCCGACCAAAGCGAGCAGGACCGCCACCGGCGCGACCCATCGTCTGCGTGTCATGGACGCTCTCCTTCCGCCGGGCGCACAAAATCGCCTCCTGAGTCTACCGTTTCCGACGCCCCGTGTCGCGGAAAGTTCCGCCGGTTTGCAAAGTCAGTAGGGTGCGTGG
>DNAS01000057.1:16499-16751 GCA_003485185.1 Phycisphaerales bacterium
CGTGGCGCAGCCACGCACGCGGATTCCGCCCACCCCGCCGACGCTCCGGCCGTGAACGGTTCGCGCGTGCGTGTCGGCGAAAAATCCATAAGATTGCGTCATTGTCCCATAGGCAGAATTTCGCGTCTCCGTACCATGGAAAATGCGGCCTTGCGAGGCCGCGGGAAAGGCGGCACGGCATGATCGACATGGCGAACTTCGCGGCAATCGGCGAGAACATCCACTGCAGCCGCATCTTCAAGCGCGGCGGGG
>DNAS01000057.1:16900-19084 GCA_003485185.1 Phycisphaerales bacterium
GTCAGCTCGGCGGCGCTGGACGGCGGGGGCGAGGGCATCAAGTACGTCTCGGCCTCCGGCGCGCCGCGCGTGCTGACCATCCCGGGCAATTGGGGCGAACTGTCCCCCGCCTACAACGACGGGAAGATCAAGCACATCGCCGTCGCGCTGCACCAGGCGACGCAGGGCAAGGGCGACGACCGGAAGGCGGGCGAGGACTACCTCGCCGCGGCGGCGGCGCGACAGGTGAACGCCAGCGCCGCCTTCCTCGACGTCAACGTGGATGAATACACCAACGACCCGGCCCTGCGCATCGAGGCGATGCGCTGGCTCGTGTCGTTCGTCAGCCAGCGGGTGAAGATCCCCATCAGCGTGGACTCCTCGAGCGTCGAGGCCCTGGCGGCGGGGCTGGAATCCTGCCGCGACCTGGGCCGGCCCCACATGGTCAACTCCGTCTCGCTCGACCGCACCGGCGCCGTCGAGGTCATCCGCCGGTTCAAGTCCGAGGCCATCGTCTCGGCCGCCGGCGCCGAGGGAATGCCCAGCGCCGTCGAGGAGCGCATGGCGAACTTCGAGAAGATCATCGCCCTGCTGGACCAGGCCAGCGTGCCCCGCGCGCACATGCACCTGGACCCGCTGGTCTTCCCCATCAGCACCGACCCGATGCACGGGAAGAACTTCCTGGAGACCACCCGCCAGGCGAAGCAGAAATTCAAGGGCGTCCGCCTCAGCGGCGGGTTCAGCAACGTCTCGTTCGGAATGCCCCAGCGGAAGCTGCTGAACATGGTGTTCACGTACCTGGCCGTCGAAGCCGGCGCCAGCAGCGGAATCATCGACCCCGTTACCATGTCCCCGCAGGATATCGCCGCGATGGACGAATCGTCCGAGGGGTTCCGCATGGCCAAGGCGTTCCTCACCGGAGAGGACATGTACGGCATGGAGTTCATCGCCGCCCATCGCGAGGGCCGGCTGGGTTAACCTCCAGATTTTCGGAAAGCGATCCATGCAGCATCACATTGACAAGAAGATGTTTCACATCGAGATCCTCTCACCCAAGCAGAAGTCGCAGAAGCTGGAGGAGGACCTCGCGTCGTTCGCCGACAAGTACCGTCGGGCCTTCGACGCCGGACACGTCATCTGCATTCCCGACAACCCGATGGGCAATCTCGCCTTCCAGGGCGTCGAGCTCATCCGGGAACTCGGCCTGCCCGTCCACCCCGACCAGGTGTCGGTCCACATCAATACGTTCCACACGAAACGCGACCTGGACGCGATGCTGACCACGGCGTGCGACCTGGGCATCAGTCACATGCTGGTGATCTCCGGCGACGGAAGCCCCCGCCTGCCCAAGCTCACCGGAAAGGAGCTGGGTTACGACGTGGAGGCCGTCACCTCCGTCGAGCTGCTCCGCTACATCCGCCGCGAGTACCCCGGAAAGTTCCACATCGGCGTGGCGTTCAACCCCTACGAGCCGCAGGACCACGAGGTGGAGAAGATGCACCGCAAGGTGGACGCCGGCGCGGAGTTCATCACCACCCAGCCGGTCATCGAGTCGCATCCTGCCGTCGAGTCGCTGTGGCAGTTCGGCCTGCCGGTGGTCATCGAGTGCTGGATGTCCAAGAAGATCCACCTGCTGTCGGAGTGCGTGGGGTACGAGATTCCCGAGGATACCCCGTACGACCCGGTGGCCAATCTCCAGACGCTGATGGCGAAGTACCCCAAGTGCGGATTCTACCTGGCGATCCTGGGATTCAAGACGCAGTTCCCGATCCTCAAGGACGTGTGGAAGTAGCGCGGAGGCGAGCATGAAGATCGTGGTGTGCATCAAGCAGGTTCCGGCGACGCACGAGGTCTCGATCGACCCGGAGACCAAGCGCCTGAAGCGCGAGAGCGTGGAGGCGGAGGTCAACCCGTTCGACCTCTACGCGATCGAGGAAGGCCTGCGCCTGCGGGAGCGGTTCGGCGGGGAGGTCGTCGCGCTGTCGATGGGCCCGCCGCAGGCGCAATGGGCGCTGCGCGAGGCGTTGAGCATGGGCGTCGACCGCGGGCTGCTGCTGAGCGACAAGGCGTTCGCCGGCTCGGACACGTGGGCGACCTCGTACGCCTTGGCGCGGGCCGTCGAGACCGTCGGCGCCGTGGACCTCGTGCTGTGCGGAAAGCAGGCAATCGACGGAGACACGGCGCAGGTGGGCCCGGGCATCGCGG
>DNAS01000057.1:19203-19855 GCA_003485185.1 Phycisphaerales bacterium
AGGTGGGCCCGGGCATCGCGGCGCACCTGGGCTGGCCTCAGGCGACGTACGTCTCACACGTGCAGGACGCCGGCGCCAAACACCTCACCGTCACGCGGATGAACGAGGACGGGCACGACGTCGTACAGATCGACCTGCCTGCCGTCCTGACCGTCGTCAAGGACATCAACACGCCGCGCGTGCCGAAGCTGCGCGACTGCCGGACCGCGCTGCGGGCGGAGGTGCCGGTCCTGACGGCCGACGCCGTCCGCGCCGAACCCGCGCGGATCGGGCTGGACGGTTCGCCCACGCGCGTCGTGAAGATCAACCCCCCGCCGCCGCGGGGCGGGAAGACCCTCGTGCTGGACGGCCCGCCCGCCGAGACCGCCCGCCGGCTGGTCCACGAACTGCGGATGAAGTCCCTCGTCTAGACAGGATGACGCATGCATACTCCGACTGAAATGGATCGCGCGCAATACCGCAACGTGTGGGTGATCGCCGAGCACCGCGACGGGAAGCTCAAGGGCGTGACGTTTGAACTTCTGGGCGCCGCCCGGCAACTGGCCGACGCCCGCCGCAGCGAGGTCTGGTGCGTCCTGCTGGGCTCGGGCGTCAGCGCGCTGGCCGGCGAGTGCATCGCCCGGCAGGCGGACGTGGCGCTGGTGGTGGACGA
>DNAS01000057.1:20137-20258 GCA_003485185.1 Phycisphaerales bacterium
ACTGCACCGGCCTCGACATCGACCCCGAGACCGGCGTGCTGCTTCAGACGCGCCCCGCGTTCGGGGGGAACATCATCGCGACCATCAAGAGCGTATCGCACCGTCCGCAGATGGCGACGGT
>DNAS01000119.1:0-2329 GCA_003485185.1 Phycisphaerales bacterium
CGAGCGGGCGGCGAAGGGGCTGTTCGGGGACGTGATCGTCGAGCCGGCGGGGTGGGAGGGCCTGGCGTACTACGACGAGTTCGTCGCGCAGATGAAAAAGGACTGGCCCGGGCAGGTGGAGGCGGCCAGCCCGTTCCTACTGAGCTACGGGATCCTGCGGATTCCCGGCCAGGCGCACTACCGCGAGGGCGTGCAGATCGCCGGAATCCGTCTGCCGGAGCGGATCGTCGTGACGGAGTTCGAACTGGGGCTTCACTTCCAGCAGGGGCGCGCCGCGCCGGACTTCGACCCGCCGCGGGGCGAACTGCTGGACGCGATGATGCGAGAGATCGGTTCCACGCTCTCCGAGACGCTACTGGAGCTGGGCGCGCCGCCGGTTTCGAGCGCCGCGGCCGAGCTGGCGCAGCGGGCAAGGGCGCTGACCGGCGCGATGGGCCTGTCGCCCGCGCAGTCGGCCGACCTGGCCGCGTGGATGCTCGCCTGGGACCGGCGCGGCGAATCGCCCCCGGCCCAGTGGCGGATGGGCGAGACGCACGAGGCGATGTTCGACCGCTGGGGCGAGTTGGCCGCCAAGGACGAAACCCGCCCGGCCGCCTGCCTGGAACTGGCCGACCGATTCCTGATGTCCATGCTCTGGGGCCGCGCGCCGACGGACAACAACCCTCGCCTGGGCAAGCTCCAGACCGCACTGAGCTTCCAGCGCAAGGGGCTCGACGGAATCTATCACGCCGAGCGGACGGAGCAGCGGATCGCCGTCGTGGAGCGCAAGATTCGCGAGGCGGAGACCCAGCCGGCCAGCGCTGACGAGCAGGACCGCCTCTCGCAGATGCTTTCGGAGCTGGAGCAGCAGCGGTTCCGCGCTCCGCAGGACCGCGTCATCCTCGGCCTGGGCATCGCGGGGCTGAGCTTCCGCACGCCGCGCGGGCAGACCGTCCGCACGATGACGCCGGGGCAGAACGTCGTGCTGTACGTCTTCCCGCTGGGGCAGGGGGGCGACCTGAGCCGCTTCAGCCCCAACCCGCACACGTTCACCGTCATCGACGACTGCCGCACGGACGTGTCGAGCATCGACTCGGCGTTCGTCTACGTGCCGTTCGAGGCGCTCCAGCGGCTCAACAACATGGGCCCGGAGCTGGACCCGGCCGGCAAGGTGGTGCGCCCGGGGCGCTGCTCGCAGATTCACATCAAGGTGCGCCCGGGCCTGGGCGGCGAGGCGGCGTTGCGAGAAGTCGCGGCGGGAATCGAGCAGACCTGGCGGCGCTTCGCCCGCGCGCATCCCGACGCGTCGCGCACCGACGTGCTCGTGCAGACCTGGCGCCAGCGCCAGGCGAAGCTCGTCGGGCAGATCGAGTCGCAGCGCACGCTGATGGTGCTGATCCTGGCGATCATCTCGTCGGTGGCGATCGTGCTGATCTTCGTCATCCTCTACACGGTGGTGGTGCAGAAGACGCGGGACATCGGGGTGCTCAAGGCCGTCGGGGCGTCCAGCGGCGGGGTGGCGGGAATCTTCCTGGCCTACGGGGCGGCCATCGGGCTGGTCGGCTCGGCCCTGGGCGCCGTCGGCGGGTATTTCCTCGTGCGCAACATCAACCCCGTGCACGACTGGCTGGGGCGGACGACGGGCTTCACCGTCTGGGACCCGGAGTGGTTCCTGTTCGACAAGATTCCCAACGAGGTCCGCGCGGCGACGGCCGTGCTGATCGTGGCGGCCGCGGTCGCCGCCGGCGTGCTGGGGGCGATGTTCCCCGCCGTCCGCGCGGCCCGCATGCAGCCGGTGGAGGCCCTGCGCTATGAGTGACGCGGCGGACAAGGCGATCGTCGCGCGGGACCTGCGCAAGACCTACCGTCTGGGGCGCACCACGCTGCCGGTGCTGCGCGGCGTGTCGATGGACGTCCGCGCCGGGGAGTTCGTCGCGATCGTCGGCGCCTCCGGCAGCGGAAAGAGCACGCTGCTGCACCTGCTGGGCCTGCTGGACGCGCCCGACGAGGGCTCCGTCGCGCTGGACGGGCAAAACGCCACGAGCCTGTCCGCCCGCAAACGATGCCGCCTCCGCTGCCGGCACGTCGGGTTCGTCTTCCAGTTCTACCACCTGCTGCCGGAGTTGAACGTGCTGGAGAACGTCCTGCTTCCGGGCATGGTGGACACGCCGCTGGCGCGCTGGCCGGGGCGGCGGAAACGCCTCCGCGCCGCGGCAGGGGAAATCCTCGACCGACTCGGACTCGCCGAGCGGCTCCGCCACCGCCCGCGCGAGCTGTCCGGCGGCGAGAGGCAGCGCGTCGCCATCGCCCGCGCCCTGATGAACCGCCCGCGCCTGCTGCTGGCCGACGA
>DNAS01000119.1:2521-2892 GCA_003485185.1 Phycisphaerales bacterium
GCCGACGAACCCACCGGGAACCTCGACAGCAAGACCGGGCGCCAGATCCTCGAACTGCTCCGCTCCTTCCACCAGGCCGGGCAGACCCTCGTCATGGTCACGCACGACGCGTCGATCGCCCAGCAGGCCTCCCGCGTGCTGACCCTCCGCGACGGCGTGCTCCAATCCTGACGCGCGGCGGGAGAAATTCGATCCCGCGCTGCGATTTCGCCTTGTTGACAATGCCCAACGTCCACGGGACAATCGCGGCCGCGGTGTGACGTAAGCAGGTTTCGTGGGAAGTTCGCCTGCCTCGGTCAGTCGGCCGGGACTTCAACGGCGTGCCGCGAAGAGGATTCTTTCCGCCTTGGGACCGGGAAGGTTCCCGCCCC
>DNAS01000119.1:3002-3334 GCA_003485185.1 Phycisphaerales bacterium
TCCGCCTTGGGGCCGGGAAGGTTCCCGCCCCTTTGTTTCACGTCGGCGAAGTTTCCCTTCCCGCCCCGGAGAATCCGTCCCCGCATCGTCAGCGAAAGACCGCCCGGTGGTCGGGCGGAGACGTTTCCGAGTGGAACCGGACCGCGCCCGAATCGCGCGGAACCCTTCCCGCGATGGTGGGAGTTTCCTTTGTCGAGGAGACACGTCATGACAGGATCAGCAGTGATGGGCGGACTTCGCTGGGCTGGAAGCGTTCTGATGGCCGGAAGTTTCCTGGTGTCGCTGGCCGCCGGGGGGTGCGGAAAGGACAAGCAGGCTGAAAAAGAGAAGGC
>DNAS01000119.1:3472-14687 GCA_003485185.1 Phycisphaerales bacterium
GGCCCGCCGCCCCCGCCGCCCGCCAGCCTGGTGGAGCAGGCGATCAAGGCGGTCTTGCCCGCCTACCTGACGGCCGGGAAAACCCAGACCGAGTACCTGCCCAGCGGTCCCCAGGCGGGGGTCGTCAAGTTCCGCGCAACCGTGGTAGCCGCGGAAGAACTGTACGTTCGTCCGTCCCCATCCGGGTACGGCGGCTCGATGAGCCTCGCCGAACTGCTCGGCAGCCGGACCGTCAAACCGACCGCCCAGCTTCGCCAGGAAATGCCCCAGGAGATGTTCAGTTTCCGTAGTCCCTATCGGGCCGAAGCGGAGCGGCTGCTGAGGGAATGCGACAAAACGCCCCAGTACGTCGCGCTGAAAGCAACCATGGGGGCAGGCGCCGAGACGACGATCTACGGGAAGGTTTCCGCCGAGAGGATGCTGGACAAGTGGACCCTCGATGCGCCTGCGTTCGAGACGAACGTCCAGCAGTTCGGTCAACCGCGTTCGGCGTGGGGCCCGCAGGCGCTCGTGCCGGGCTCGCAACAGGCCCAGTCCGTCGCCGACGAATACCTGCGAAACCGCGCCGCGCTGGAAAAGCAACTGTCCGGCCTCGTCGCGAAATACAAGGAAGGCCTCCAGGCCGAGGAAAAGGCGAAGGATCAGGCCAAAAAGCTCGAGGAAGAAGCGATCCAGAAGCGCTATGCCGCCCTGCTGGCCGCCACCAAACCCGGAATGAAGTATTCCCTCACGGCCCGCGACGAACCCATCATCCTCCAGTTCACCAAGCAGGAAAATGACGGCGCGGTCCTGGAAGCGGAAATGTGCCACGCCAAGGAGCCCAACAAGAAAAAAACGTACCTGGGCGGCATCGTCCGCGACACCAAGACCGAATTCCCGATATTCCTCAAACCGGTCGCTTCCAGCGGGGTGTTGCGCGATCGCAAGCGGGCGTTCGTCACGGTCTACGAGCAGCCGCACAACAACACCTACCACTTCACGGTCGATGAAAACGGCCAACTGATCACGAACAATCCCCGCTGGCTGGCGGGTTTGAAGCGAATGGAGTAGGCGCCTCCCCGAATCGCGGAAAGGCTTCAGGACAGGCTTAACATCGGTGGAGCGTCTATCAGCGTGGCGGACAGGCCGTCGGGCGTGACGGCCTCGGCGCGCACGCGGACGACGCGCCCGGCCAGTTTCCCCGCGCCGAGCGGCGCGGCGAACGTCATCGGCACGTGGCGGTCGGTCAGGGCCCGCGCGGTCCCGCCGCCCGCGGTTTCCACCAGCGCCTCGAGCGTTTCGCCGACGAACCGGCGGCGAGACGCGCCCGCCAGCTCGCGCTCCAGCGCCGCCAACTCCGCCAGCCTCGCGCGGACAATCTTCGGCGGCGGGGCCTCGGCGCGAATCTCCCAGGCGGCCGTCCCGGGAATCGCGCTGAACGGGAACGCGTGAATCTTGGCGAACCCCGCCTCGCGCGCCACGCGCAGCGTGGCGGAAAAATCGTCGTCGCTCTCGCCGCAGAAGCCGACGATCACGTCGGCCGTCAGCGCCGGCCGGTCGAACGCGCGGCGAATCCGCGCGACGGCCTGGGCGAACCCCGCCGGGGTGTACTGGCGGTTCATCCGCCGCAGCACCCGCGCCGAGCCGGACTGGAGCGGCAGGTGGAAGTGCGGTGCGAAGGCCGGCTCGCCGCGCGCCGCGTCGAGCAGTTCGTCGGTCACGTCGCCGGGCTCCAGGCTGCTGAGTCGCACGCGCCACAGGCCCTCCAGGCGCGCGACGCGGCGCAGCAGGTCGACCAGCGGCGCCGGCCCGTCGGGCCAGCGCCGGCGGATGGCCGTGGCCCGCCCGTACGCGCCCAGGAACACGCCCGACAGGACGATCTCGCGGTGTCCCGCCGCCAGCAGGGCGCGGCACTCGGCGAGGATTTCCTCCGCCGGGCGCGACCACACGCGGCTGCGGGTGTAGGGCACCACGCAATAGGTGCAGAAGGCGTCGCACCCGTCCTGCACCTTGACGAAGGCGCGTTTCCGCCCCGGGAATTTTTCGGCCGGCGGCAGGTTGGCCGCCCCGGGCGCGCCGTCGCGGAGCGCCCGGAGGCGCCGCTGACGGAGGGATTCGCCGTCGCCCGGCTCGTCGCCGGTCGGCGGGGCGGGCAGGTGCAGCGCCTTCCGGACGGCGGCGCACAGGTCTCCGTGATGCCCCGCGATAACCGCCCGCGCCGGCGGGACGCCCATCTCGTCGAGCAACCGGCGGAGGCGCGCGGCGTCGTAATCGCCGTAGCAGCCGGCGACGACGACGGCCGCTCCCGGCGACCGCCGCAGCACCCGGCGCAGCGCGTTGCGGCTTTTTCGCATGGCGACGGCCGTGACGCAGCAGGTGTTGACGACGGCAAGGTCCGCCGGCTCGTCGCTTTGGGCGGCCCGCAGGCCCTCCCGCTCCAGCAGCGCCGCCAGCGCGCGCGAGTCGTACTGGTTGACCTTGCAGCCGAGGGTTGTCAGCGAAAAACGTCTCATGGGTCGGGTTTCGATTCCGGGAAGCTAGTTCAAGAATGTTACTTGACGAAGCGTTGCCGACGGCGCACAAAAGAGATATTATACCGCCCGGAGCGGGCGGATGCAGGCGTGGTGGTGCGCGCCGGGCGGGTGCAGCCGTCCGCGGACGCAGCAGCCGTAACGACAGGAAAGGCAGCGGGACATTCGCACGCCGCGGCGTCGGCGCGAGCCGGACCCCGCCGGCCAAGGAGTGATTATGGCGACACCGAAAAGCGTTTGGGGCATCGATATCGGGCAGTGTGCCCTGAAGGCCCTCAAGCTCCGCGAGGTCAACGGCCAGTTGCAGGTGGAGGCCTTCGACATCATCGAGCACCCGAAGATCCTCTCCCAGCCCGACGCCGACCGCAAGCAGCTCATCCGCAACTCCCTGGAGCAGTTCCTCGCCCGCAACAACGTCGCGGGCAGCGCCGTGGCGGTCTCCGTGCCCGGGCAGAGCAGCTTCACGCGGTTCGTCAAGCTTCCCCCCGTCGAGACCAAGCGCATCCCGGACATCGTCCGGTTCGAGGCCGAGCAGCAGATTCCCTTCCCCATCAACGACGTGATCTGGCGCTGGCAGACCTTCCAGGACCCCGACTCGCCGGACATCGAGGTGGGCATCTTCGCGATGAAGAAAGTCGACGTCGCGGACATGCTGGAGCACTACACCGACGTCGGCGTCAGCGTCGACGCGGTGCAGATGGCGCCGCTGAGCCTGTACAACTTCATGACATTCGACGAGCAGCTCGCCACCGACGGCGCGACGCTGCTGGCGGACGTCGGAGCCGACAAGACCGACCTGGTCGTCGCCGACAAGGCGCGGATCTGGACCCGCACGATCCAGATCGGCGGGAACAACTTCACCGAGGCGCTGGTCAAGGCGTTCAAGCTGTCGTTCGCGAAGGCGGAGAAGCTCAAGCGCACGGCCGCCACGAGCAAGTACGCCCGCCAGATTTTTCAGGCGATGCGCCCCGTCTTCGCCGACCTGGTGCAGGAAATCCAGCGGTCCATCGGGTACTACACCTCCCTGCACCGCGAGACGCGCTTCAAGCGACTCGTCGGGCTGGGCAACGGGTTCCGCCTGCCGGGGCTTCAGAAGTTCCTCGAGCAGAACCTCTCGATTCCCGTCGCCCGCATCGACAGCTACAACAAGCTCAGCCCCTCGCCCGCGGTCAACGCGCCGATGTTCACCGAGAACGTCCTGTCGTTCGCGGTGGCGTACGGGCTGGCGCTCCAGGGATTGGATCTGACGTCGGTCAGCACGAACCTGCTTCCGGCGGAGATCGCCCGCAAGCGGATCTGGGCGAAGAAGAGCCCGTGGTTCGCCGCGGCGGCGGCGGTCCTGGTGGCCGCGACGGCCATGCCCCTCTATCGCAGCTACGCCGACCGCGCGACCCTCCAGCCGGGCGCCAAGCTCGAACAGGCGCGCCACCTGCTGGACGAGATGATGCGCGTGGACCGCGAGGAAATGCAGGTCGAGAACCAGGGAAAGCAGGAACTGGAGCAGATCCAGGTTTACAAGAAGATGTTCGCCTATCGCGCCTGGTGGCCGCAGGCGCTGACGCTGGTGTCGCAGTCGATGGCGTCGGTGGCGACGGACCAGGGGCTCGTGACCGACTACGCGCTGGCCGCCACCGGGGCCGAGCGCCAGAAGATTCTCGACCAGCTCGGCGCCAAGCCCCGCAAGATGCGCAAGATGCTCTTCCTGGAAAGTCTCTCGCCGGTGTACCTGGCGGACATCAAGACGTCCTTCGAGAGCATCGCGCAGACGGCGGGGGTGAAGCTTCCCACCAGCGCCGCGCCGGCGGCGGCCGCGGCGACGCCGGTGTTCGGCGGGCCGGGCGGCGGCCCCGGAGAGTACGGGCCGGCGCCCGCGCCCACCGTCGCTGCCGCAGGGCAGCGCGGAATCGCGATCGTGCTGGTCGCCCGCACCCCGATGTCCCGCGAACTGGCCCAGCGCGAACTGCTGGCGCCGCTGCTGAGGAATCTCCGCGAACTGCCCGCGCATTTGAACTTCCAGCAGATGGAAGTCGGCGACCTGAACCTGTTTTTCCTGGAGACCCTGGAAGTCCCCTCGGGCACGGGCAGCGGAATGATGACCGGCGCCGGGACCGCCGGCCCGACCGGTCCGAGGCTGCCCGATCCGATGATCCCCACCGAAGACATGGTCGGCGATGAGCGGTTCGTGATCATCCTCAAACTTGCCATTAAGGACGAAACGGCGGACGCCCGTTGACAGGCCCTTGCGTGCCCGTCGAGGCACGAGTCATGGGAGAGTGAGTGTATGGAATTCATCCGTCAGAACCTGTTCCTCGTCATCCTGCTGGGCGCGACCGTGGCAGGGGCGGGAATCCTGCTGGCCCTCAACGCCGGCGTCGCCGGGGACATCGAGGACGAACTGATTCCGCAGCGCAACAAGGTGACCAGCGGAATCCAGGGCACCCGGCGCAAGGCAGTCAACCAGGACGTCGTCGCCGCCAAGGCCCGCCAGGTCGCCGCGGTCCGCGCCGCAGCCGGAGAGGTCGATCGGAAACTCGCCGACTGGAACCGCCGCGATTACCCCGTGCTGATGCTGAAAACCCCTGCCGGTCAGCAGGTGCCCGCCTTCCCGATCGACGAGAAGGTCTACCGCGCGGGGCTGCTTCGCCTGGAGTTTCCCGCCGTCTACCGGCGCGAGCTGCAAACCCGCATGGACGCCCTGAAGCCGGCGGTCCTGCCTACCGTCGAGGAGCGCGACCAGTTGCGCAAGAACGAGGAGAGCCTCCTCCAGCTCCGCGCCAAGCAGGAAGCGGAACGGGCCGCCGCCACCGCGCCGGCGGCGCCGGTCAAGCCGACCCCCCATGCCCCCGCCTGGGGCGCGCCCGGGATGGAAAGCGAACCGGGCTTTGGCCCCGCGGCCGGTATGCCCGGCGTGATACGGGACGTTTCGGCCGAAGCCGCACGAATCGCCGACGAAAAACTCCAGATCAAGACCGCTCGCAGCGGAACCCTCTACGTCAGCGAAGCCGCCCTCGACTGGTACTTCCCCCCGCGCGTCCCCTCCGACCCGCGCGACGACCAGCTCTGGCAGGCCCAGTTGAACCTGTGGGTCACGTCGGACATCCTGGCCGTCGTCGATGAAACCAACCAGCAGGTCTTCCGCGTCTCCCAGCGGGAGGCCAACGTGCTGAACGCGGCGGTCAAGCGCCTGGTGAGCGTCGACATCGACGAGCGCTACTACACCGGCGGCGGCGAGAGCGTCAGGACGGCCGGGACAGCGGCCCCGGCAGCCGCGCCGGTCACGGTGTTCGGGCCGTCGCCGACCGGCGGATACGGCGGCGAAACGAGCTACGGGCCCACGGCGGGAACCGCCGCCGATCCGCCCGTCGGGCTGACCCTGCGCGTCTGCAATCCCCTGCGGGACATCCTGCATTACCGCTTCACCGTCATCATGCCCACACGCCACCTGCCGAGGCTCCTGGACAACCTGGAGAAGCGCAACCTCCACACGGTGCGGTACGTGAGCATTCAGGCGATTCCGACGGAAACCCGCCAGTCGGGCGTTGCCGCGGGCGGCGCGGCTGCCCCGATCGACCCCGCCCTGTACCATTATTACGGGGCCGACCCCGTCCTTCAGGTGACCGTTGCCGGCGAACTGCAACTGCTGACGGCCTGGGAGCGGGGCACCTGGGACGCCCAGGCCAACGCCTGGTCGAAGGACTATCCGCCGCTGATGCCCAAGGCGGTGCTGGACTCGCTTCGCCAGCGACTCGCTTCGGCCATGCGAAACAACGACGACTCCCAACCGCGCTGACGGGGCATCCCCGCTCGGGCGGATTTGATTTTGCGCCGTGACATGATTTACGAGGAGGCCGATGAATGGCCAGTGCCAAACAGGGAAACTTCTTCGAGCGGCATGTCGAGAAGGTGGTCCTCGGCGTGTTCATCCTGGTGCTTCTGTACGCCGTGGCGCACTGGGCGGGGTCCAGCCCGCGCACGCTCAAGACGCCCGGCGGGCAGGAGGTTGCTCCGGAACAGGTGGACGCCGAACTGCTCCGCGAGGCCCAGAACGCCAAGCAGTGGAAAGACCACCAGGAAGTCCCCCGGCTCGTTCCGCCTGACCCGGCGGAGTTCGACGCCCTGATGAACCAGCCGTTCGGCTCGCAGGTGACTGTGACGGACCTCGGCTCGCCGGTCGCCGTCATCGAGCAGAAGGACGAGGCGGTCCTGCCCGACCTGCGGGCGGAACTGGCGAGCCTCGCCCAGGTCATTCCCGCGCCCGACACGCCCCGCTTCAGCGCCGAGCGCGTCCTGCCCATGGTCGAGGCGCCCGAGGATGTCGCGCTGGTGACCGTCGAATCCGTCTACCCCTGGGGCGAACTGTTCAAGAACTGGTCCAGCCTGCTGGCCCAGGTGGGACTGCCCGCGACGCCCATCGTCGCCGACGTCCAGGTCCAGCGCGAGGAACTCCTTCCCGACGGAAGCTGGGGCAACACGACGATCGTGCAGACCGTCCGCGTCCTGACCGACACGCAGAACAAGTCCGTCATCGTCCGCCGGGACAGCTACGTGCCGCCCGTCCCGCCCTTCACCGGCGAAAACAGCGACGCGGTCCGCCAGGCGATGACGCAGTTGTCCCAGACCGTCTACCAGCAGTTCCTCCTCCAGCCGGAATACTTCTATGTCTGGTGGGGGCCGAAATCCGAATGGGTGCCCTGGCAGATTTACCTGCCCAAGACGCCCGTCAGCGAGGCGGCCGAGGCGCCCGCCGAGATGCGCACGATCCCCGGGACGGAAGTCCGCCCCGTCGCGCCCACCCCGGCGCCCGCGCCGGTGGCGCCCGTTCGCCGTCGCGTGCCGGCGCCCGCCCAGGACCTGCCGCCGGACATGGGCATGCCTCCGCCGGGATACGAGCCGCCGTATGGGCCTCCCTACGGCACGCCGCGTCCGACGACGCCCCGGCCCGTGACGCCCACGCCGGCCTTGGCGCCCCGCACCATCGCCGCGATCGAGCCGCCGACGCCTCCTGCCGTGCCCGACCTGCTCAAGCAGATCGAAAACGGGCAGGTGCTCGTCTGGGCTCATGACACCAGCATTGACCCGCGGAAGACGTACCGCTACCGCCTCCGGGTGGCGTTCCTCAATCCGCTGCTGGGGCTGCCCCTGAAGGCCAAGACCGACGCCGACGCCCGCACCGCGACCGTCCTGTCGCCGTTCGGGCCCTGGTCGAAGGCCGTTTCCATTCCCAAGGCCACCCAGATGTTCCTGACCGGCGCCAACCCGATGGAAGGGTCGGTGAAGGTGACGATCTTCGCGCGGAGCTTCGGGCAGGGCGTGCAGGCGAATTTCACCGTCCGACGCGGCGAACCGGTAGGCGGAGTGCGGAAGGTCAAGGTCATCAACCCCGTCTCCGGAGAGGAACAAGAGGTCCAGGTGGACTTCTCGACCGGGGCGGTGGCGACGGATTTCGACTTCAACAAACCCGTGCTGAAGGGCAACTTCAGCACGACGACCGTCGAAATGGTGTACCTGGATGAACAGGGGCGCCTGCAATCCCGCAACAGTGCGGCGGACGAATCGTCCGATACATACAAGAAGCTTCGGGACGAAACCCAACGGGCCGTGACGCGCGGCCTGACGGAAAGGTAACGGCGCGGCGATTTTCAGCTTGCAAAGGGTTTGACCGGTGGCGTATTCTTTCCGCCCGGCGCGGCTGTGTCGCGTTGTCGTCATCATCCATCTATCGAGTCTTGGAAGAGGTCGTGGACATGCAGGGACCGGCGTCACGCGGAATCCACCCCGCCAGCGGGGCCGCGTGAGATCGTCCCGGCCCTGAACGGCGTAGGCGGACACGGGGATTTCGTCCCCCTGTCCGACACGGAAAACATGCTGGAAGGAGTTTGGCAGTGCAAGCTCTGCGTAGACTATCGATCCTGATCCTGCCCCTGGTGGTTGTTGCCCTGTTGGCCGGTCCTGCCCTCGGCCAGGACGCCGATGCGGACAAGGCCAAGACGCAACTCAAACAAGGCCTCGACCAGTACAACTCGCTGGACTTCAAGGCCGCCAAGAAGACCTTCCTCGCCATCGACCCCGGCCACCTGGGCGACGCGGACAAGAATCTCCTGAAAGAGAAACTCGGTGCCGTCGATGCCGCCATCCGTCAGCAGGCCGCCGCCCAGACCGCCTACGACGAGGCCGTGGCCGCCCTGAAGGGCAACGACCTGGACAAGGCTGAGACGGGCTTCGCGACCGCCGCCGGAAGTGAGTTCCTTCCCGCCGCCACCCGCAAGGACGCCTCCGCCCAACTGGCGGAAGTGAAGGTCAAGAAGCAGAAGCTCGCCGAACTGGCGACCGCCAACGCCAAACCGGCGGAAACCGCCCCTGTCGCGACCGAAAAACCCGCCGAGAAACCGGCCGAGCAGCCCACCGTCCAGACCGGCGACGCCTCCAAGCGCATGCTCGCCGACCTCGCCGAGCGCCGCAAGAAGGCCCAGGAACTCACCGACCTGGCGCGCAAGGCGCTCGATGACCGCAAGCCCGACCTGGCCGTCCAGTACCTCACCCAGGCCGGAAGCATCGAGCCCGACAACGCCGAAATCAACCGCCTGCTCCGCTACGCCCGCAACATGACGGGCACGGCCGGGGCCGCCGGGCTCCTGCCCGAATACCTCCAGAACATGGAAATCGCCAAGCAGGCGGCGCTGGTCGATTTCGAGAAGCAGATGAAGCTTTCGCACGAGTCGCTGGCCGGCGCGAAGGAGGAGAAGGACTTCGCCCAGGCCGCCCAGGCCGCCAGCGCCGCGCGGAACATCGTCGAGACCAACAAGAACCTCCTGCCCGCCAAGGAATATCAGACCCTCCTCCAGCGCGTCGACGAGCAGGAGCGCTTCATCTCCCTCAAGCAGGGCGAGTGGCGCAAGGTCGAAGTGGCCAAGCAGGCCCAGAAGATGGAGGAAATGGAGCGGAAGCGCCGCGCGGACACCGAGTTCCGCCGCAACCAGAAAATCCAGACCCTCCAGGCGCAGGTCCAGACGCTGATGGGCCAGCGCGATTATCCCCAGGCCCTGGAGTCCCTCGAGCAGATCCTCAAGGTCGATCCGACCAATTCCTGGGCGATGGAGCGCCGGGACCTGCTCCAGAACTTCGTGATGCTCCAGGGCGAGAAGGAAGCCTTCCGCGCCCGGAACACCGAGCAGCAGAAGCAGGCCGTCGAGCTGCGCTGGGAAGAAGTCCCGTGGTGGGAATACATCCGCTACCCGAAGGACTGGAAAGAGCTGACCAAGCGCCGCGAACTGCTGGGCGCCAGCTCCCTGACCGAGTCGGAAGCGGATCGCCGCGTGCGACAGAGCCTGCGGGCCCCGGTCCCCAAGCTGGACTTCGACAACATCGAGTTCAAGGACGTTATCCGGTTCCTCCGCGAAGTCACCGGCGCCAACATCTACGTGAAGTGGAAGGCGCTGGAAGCGGTGGGCATCGACAAGGCGAACACCGTCAACGTCCACCTCAAGGACGTCACGTTCGAGAAGGCGCTGAAAATCATCCTCGCCGACGTGGGCGGGGTGAACCCCCTGAGTTTCGTCATCGACGAGGGCGTCATCACCATCTCGACGAAGGACGACCTGTCCCGCCAGACCGTCACCCGGGTGTATGACATCCGCGACCTGATCGTCCGCGTGCCCAACTTCTCCGGGCCGCGCATGGACATCTCCAACCTGGGCAACGTCAGCAACGACAACAACGCCTCGTCGTCCAGCGGCGGACTGTTCGGGACGTCCAACAACGCCACGAACAACAACGACGAGGACAAGGTCCCCACCCGCTCGGAGATCATCGACAACATCAAGCAGATGATCACCTCCACCATCGACCCGACGTCCTGGGCGCCGACCGGTGAGGTGGGCTCCATCCGCGAACTGCACGGGCAGCTCGTCGTGACCCAGACGGCGGAAAATCACCAGGCCCTGATGCAGCTGATCGACCAGCTCCGCGAGGCCCGGAGCCTCCAGGTGAACATCGAGGCGCGGTTCATCTCGGTCAACACCGGGTTCCTGAATGACATCGGCGTGGACCTGGACCTGTACTTCAACCTGGGCAGCCGGCTGGGCAGCGGTTCGGTCATCGACCCGGCGACCGGGGCGACCGTCCCGACCGACACGGGCACCTCCGGCTGGGGCACCGGGAAACCGGGCACCGGAAAGCTCACCCCGATGGGGCTGACGAACACCAGCAGCACGTTCGGAAGCGTGCTGGGTCGCTCGACGGGGGCGCCGACAAGCATCGGCACCGGCATCAGTTCGCCGGCCATGAGCATCGGTGGAACCTTCCTCAGCGACATCCAGGTGGACTTCCTGATCCAGGCGACCCAGGCGCACACGACCACCCGCCTGCTGACCGCCCCGCGGTTGACCCTGTACAACGGCCAGCGCGCCTACGTGACCGTCTCCACGCAGCAGGCCTACATCGCCGGGCTGGAGCCCGTCGTGTCGGATAACGCGATCGGATATCGCCGCATCATCCGGTGGGTGCCCACCGGAACGGTGCTGGACGTCGAGGCGACCGTCTCCGCCGACCGGCGGTACGTGACCCTGACGGTCCGCCCGCAGATCTCCACGCTGAACAGCATGACGTCGATCACCTCCCTCGGCGAGACGATCCTCCAGCTGCCGAACGTGACGGTGCAGGAACTCCAGTCGACCGTGACCGTGCCCGACGGCGGCACGCTGCTGCTC
>DNAS01000119.1:14880-15198 GCA_003485185.1 Phycisphaerales bacterium
AACCGCGCGTTCACCAACCGCGGGAAAATCCGCGACGAGCAGACGCTGCTGATCCTGATCAAGCCGAAGATCATCATGCCGGCAGAAGAGGAGCGCAGGCAGTTCGGCATGCCGTAAGCCGGCGCAGAAGAATCCGGGAAAACCGAACGGGCCGCGCGGTTCCGCCAAGGGACACGCGGCCTGTTTCTTGAAATTCGCGACTCGCGAATGAAGGGGAGGTAGCGCGATGTGCCGAAGACTTGCTGCGATCGTTCTGTCGGGGATGGCCCTGTCCGTTGCCTGCCTGGGTGGCGACCCGCCCGCCCCA
Organism: Phycisphaerales bacterium; assembly: GCA_003485185.1. Classification (GTDB taxonomy): domain Bacteria; phylum Planctomycetota; class Phycisphaerae; order SM23-33; family SM23-33; genus UBA12270. Next base: position 15,188 of record DNAS01000119.1, read on the forward strand.
ACCACCCAACC
>DNAS01000058.1 GCA_003485185.1 Phycisphaerales bacterium
GGCAAGACGGCCATCGTCGAGGGGCTCGCCCAGCGGATCGTCAACGGCGACGTGCCGGCGGGGCTGGCGGGAAAGACCGTCATCGCGCTGGACATGGGCGCGCTGCTGGCAGGGGCGAAGTATCGTGGGGAGTTCGAGGACCGCCTCAAGGCCGTCGTCAAGGAAGTGGTGGACTCCGGCGGGCAGATCATCCTGTTCATCGACGAGCTGCACACGGTCGTCGGCGCGGGGGCGGCCGAGGGCGCCATTTCCGCGGGCAACCTCATCAAGCCCGCCCTGGCGCGGGGCGAACTGCGCTGCATCGGCGCCACCACGCTCGACGAGTACCGCAAGCACATGGAGAAGGACGCCGCCCTGGAGCGGCGCTTCCAGCCGGTGCTCGTGGAAGAGCCCAGCGTCGAGGACACCATCGCGATTTTGCGCGGGCTCAAGGGACGCTACGACGCGCACCACGGCGTGCGGATCCAGGACGCGGCGCTGGTGGCGGCCGCCGTCATGAGCCACCGTTACATCGCCGACCGCTTCCTGCCGGACAAGGCGATCGACCTGGTCGACGAAGCCGCCAGCCGCCTGCGCATCGAGAACGACTCCATGCCGGCGGAACTGGACGAGCTCAAGCGCCGCCTCATGCAGCTCCAGATCGAGCGCGAGGCGCTCCGCAAGGAGAAGGACGACGCCAGCCGCGAACGCCTGTCCGCCCTCGACCAGCAGGTCGCGGAGATGCAGTCGCAGTTCGACGCCCTGCACGCCCGCTGGCAGCAGGAGCAGGGCCTGCTCCAGTCGATCAAGGACACCCGCGACGCCATCGAGCGGAAGCGCACCGAGCTGGAGCAGGCGCAGCGCAAGGGCGACCTGGAATCCGCCGCCCGCATCCAGTACGGCGAGCTGCGCGAGTTGGACAAGAAACTCTCGGAGAGGGAAGAGACGCTCCGGCAGCGGCAGGCCGCCGGCGGACTGACCAGCGAGGAGGTCACCCCCGAGCAGATCGCCGAGGTGGTGGCCAAGTGGACGCACATCCCCGTCTCGAAGCTGATGGAATCCGAGCGGGACAAGCTGCTGCGCATGGAAGACCGCCTGCGCCTGCGCGTGGTGGGGCAGGACGAGGCGCTGGGCGTCGTGAGCGACGCGGTCCGCCGCAGCCGCTCCGGCCTCGGCGACCCGCGCCGGCCCATCGGGAGTTTCCTGTTCCTCGGGCCCACGGGCGTGGGCAAGACCGAGTTGTGCAAGGCGCTGGCGGAGCTTCTGTTCGACACCGAGGACGCCATGATCCGCATCGACATGAGCGAGTTCATGGAGCAGCACTCGGTAGCCCGTTTGATCGGCGCGCCTCCGGGCTACGTGGGCTACGAAGAGGGCGGTCGCCTGACCGAGGCGGTCCGCCGCCGCCCGTACTGCGTGGTGCTGTTCGACGAGATCGAGAAGGCCCACCGCGACGTGTTCAACGTGCTGCTCCAGGTGCTCGACGACGGGCGACTGACCGACGGGCACGGGCGCACCGTGGACTTCAAAAACACGCTGATCGTCATGACCAGCAACATCGCCTCGCAGTTCATCCAGCAGCTCTCCGAGCGCAGCGCCGAGCAGTGGGAGATCGAGGCGCAGATCAAGGACGCGCTGAAGCAGCAGTTCCGCCCCGAGTTCCTCAACCGCATTGACGAGACGGTGGTCTTCCACAACCTCACGAAGGAGAACCTGCGAGGCATCGCGGACATCCAGTTCCGCGACCTGTCGAAGCGCCTGGCGGAGCGGGAGGTCTCGGCCGAGCTGACCGACGACGCCCGTGACCTGCTGTGCGAGCTGGGGTGGGACCCGGCCTTCGGCGCCCGCCCGCTGAAGCGCGTCATCCAGCAGAAGCTGGAGAACGAGCTGTCGCGGAAGATCCTCGCCAGGCAGGTGGTCGCGGGCGACCGGGTGACGATCGGCGCCGCGGGCAAGAGTTTCACGTTCGACGTGCGGAAGCGCTCCCCGCGCGGCGCGACCAATGGAGACGTGGTTGAAGGCGAGATCGTCGAACCGTGACGCCATTCGCCGCGTTCCGCTTGTCGCGTGCCCGTGAGGGCATGGCGGACCGCCTTACGGCGTCGCTACAAACCAGTCAGCGGTACTGCGTGACGGTCGCGGCGAGCCGTTCGGCCGAAGCCTGATCCGGGCAGTGCACCTGGAGGAACATTCCTTCGGGCCCCACGGCGTCCAGCAGCGGAACCGCCTCGTCCGGGCGGACGCCGATCGCCTGCACGCTCTTTCCCTCCGCGCGGATCCGCCGATAGAGGTCGAACCAGCACGGGTCGCCGCCGCCGGGCCTGCCCGCCTGCGGCGTCCACTCGATGGCGTCAAGCGACTCGATTTCCAGCAGGACGTCAAGGTGCTGCAAGGCCGTCGTGCCGTCCAGGTGATACATCGTGTAGTCCAGGCGGTCGCACTGGGCGCTCAGGCGGGGCGCGACGAACTCGCGGAACATCGCCGGCGAGATCATCGCCGAGAAGTCGCACTGCAACTTGGCCGTCCTGCCCGGTCCCCAGATGTCGAAAATGTAGGCGTTGCCCCCGTCCTCGTCGCGCACGAGGTCGAACAGGAGGTCGAACGCACGGAAATACGCCTCGTTGACGGCATCGAGCATGCCGTGCACCCAGACGGGGCGCTCGATCAGGTCCGTCAGGAGGGTTTCCGTGCCGCGAAGGGCGGCGAGCGTGTCGAGGTTTTCGATCAGGTCCGGCAACGCCACCAGGAACCGTCCGTCGGCGCGGGCCTCCGTCGTCTTCAACAGCTCCGCGTGGGCGCGGAACGACGGATTGTCCGCATCGAACACGGGGAGCGGCGCCGAGTCCGGATCGTCGATGCAGGGCTCGTACCAGACGGTCTCGTCGGTGAAGTGCGGCGTGGCGCCCAGGAACGTCCCCAGCGCGCCGGGGCCCGTGAACATGTTGGTGTAAGGGAAGGCGTCCGCCGCGTAGAAACTCCGGGCGATGGCGTGCTCCGCCCTGCGGGCGCGGAAATCGCCGTCCAACCAGCGGGAGGCCATGTTCCCCGGAACCTCCGGCTGCGAGACGGACGGAAGCGGTTCGTTGCGCGGCGACGTGAGGTAGGCCACGAGCCCCTCGCCTCGCCACCAGCCGAGATGGTTCTGCTTGACGACGTTCCAGTCCGGTTTCCATTTCATGGGGATGACCTTGCCTTGGGGTGCAGCGACGGGGGAAACATAGACGCCCGGCGGCGGGCTGTCAACGGGCGCGCAAAGGAGCGAGAAGGCGGTTTTCGGACCGTCGAAAAATCCATAGTTCGGCGTTATTGTTCCATTTCCTCCCGGCGGGGGCTTCCGTACCATGAACGCCCAGCGGATGGCGATGCGCGCCGTCCCGCCGCCTGGAACGCACGAAAGGAGCGCTTCATGCCGAAGGTCCCGTCCGATATCGAGATTTCACGAGCCGCCACGCCCAAGCCCATCACCGAGATTGCCGCAGCCGCGGGAATCCTCCCGCAGGAGCTGGAGCCCTATGGCGACGTCAAGGCGAAGGTCAAACTGAGCATCCTGGACCGTCTCAAGGGCGCGCCTGACGGCAAATACGTCGACGTGACGGCCATCACGCCCACCCCCCTGGGCGAGGGAAAGACCACCACGTCGGTCGGGCTGACGCAGGCGCTGGGGAAGATCGGGAAGAACGTCTTCCTGTGCATCCGCCAGCCGAGCATGGGCCCGACGTTCGGCATCAAGGGCGGCGCCGCCGGCGGCGGGTACAGCCAGGTCATCCCCATGGAGGAGTTCAACCTCCACCTGACGGGCGACATCCACGCGGTGAGCATCGCGAACAACCTCCTGGCAGCCGCCATCGACGCGCGGATCAAGCACGAGGCGCACTCGGACGACGCCGCCTGGGCCAAGACCGGGTTGAAGCGCGTGAACATCGACCCGGAGACGATCACCTGGCGGCGCGTGGTGGACGTCAACGACGCGGCGCTGCGGTTCATCGACACCGGGCGGAGCGACAACTGGCAGGACGGTCCGGCGCGCCACACGGGTTTCGACATCGCGGTGGCGTCGGAGATCATGGCGATCCTGGCGCTGGCCGAGGACGCCGCCGACATGCGCAATCGCCTCGGGCGGATCATCGTGGCGATGAACAAGGACGGAAAGCCCGTCACGGCCGAGGACCTTGGCTGCGCCGGCGCGATGATGGTGCTGATGAAGGACGCCATCAAGCCGAACCTGATGCAGACGCTGGAAGGCCAGCCCGCCTTCGTGCACGCGGGGCCCTTCGCGAACATCGCGCACGGGAACAGCTCGATCGTCGCGGACCGCGTGGCGCTGAAGCTGGCCGACTACGTGGTGACCGAGAGCGGATTCGGCGCGGACATCGGCATGGAGAAGTTTTTTGACATCAAGTGCCGCACCAGCGGTCTGAAGCCTCACTGCGTGGTGCTGGTGGGGACGATCCGGGCGCTGAAGATGCACGGGGGCGGCCCGAAGGTCGTCGCGGGCAAACCCTTGGACCAGGCCTACACGAAGGAGAACCTGCCGCTGCTGGAGGCGGGCCTGTGCAACCTGGTGCGGCACATCGAGATCGCGCGAATGTTCGGCGTGCCGGTGGTGGTGGCGATCAACCGGTTCCCGACGGACTCGCCGGCCGAAATCGAGATGGCCTGCCAAGCGGCCCGTCAGGCGGGCGCGGAGGCAGCCGTGCCGGCCAACCACTGGGCCGAGGGCAGCGCCGGGGCGCTGGAATTGGCCAAGGCGGTGGTGGCTGCCTGCGAGAAGCCCTCGAAATTCCACCTGCTCTATCCCGACAGCGCGTCGATCAAGGAGAAGATCGAGACCATCGCGAAAAAGATTTACCTCGCCGAAAGCGTGACCTACAGCGAAAAGGCGGAGCGCCAGATTGCTTCCTACGAAAAAGCGGGCCTGGGACGCCTGCCCATCTGCATGGCCAAGACGCACCTGAGCCTCTCGCACGACCCGACCCTCAAGGGCGTGCCCACCGGATTTGTCGTTCCGGTGAAGGAAGTTCGCGCCTCGGCCGGCGCGGGCTTCCTCTACCCGCTGCTGGGCGAGATGCGCACCATGCCGGGCCTGCCCAGCCGCCCGGCGTTCTTCGACGTCGACCTCGACGAGCAGGGAAATGTCGTCGGAATGTTCTAAGAGCCTAAAAGTTGGATCGCCTCTGGCGAAGGGCCCGCGGAATCCGCATAATCCGTGGGCCCTGTGGGTTTGAACCCGAGGCGAGAACCATGGCGAAGCGTCCGCACATCGTGATCTTCAATCCCGATCAGTGGCGCGGCGACGTGATGGGGCACCTGGGCAACCCCGCCGCCGTCACGCCCAACCTCGACCGCATGGCCGGAATCGACGGCGTGTCCTTCCGCTGGGCGTTCTGCCAGAACACCGTCTGTACCCCGAGCCGATGCTCGTTCATGACCGGCTGGTATCCGCACGTCCGCGGGCATCGCACGATGTACCACATGCTCCGCGCGCACGAGGGCGAGATGGTGCTGCTCAAGACGCTCAAGGACAGCGGGTATTTCGTCTGGTGGGGTGGGAAAAACGACCTCGTGCCGGCGCAGCGCGGTTTCGAGGAATTCTGCGACGTCAAATACTCCCCCCCGCGCAAAGCCAAGATCGTTGACCGCCCCCCGCACTGGCGAGGCCAACCGGGCAGCGACACGTATTACAGCTTCTACGTGGGGCGGGGCGACTGCGGCGGGGAGAAGTTTTACCGCGACGGGGACTGGGAGGCGGTCCTCGGCGCGATCGACCTGCTCCGCGACCCGCCGACGGACAAGCCCCTGTGCCTCTACCTGCCGCTGTCCTTTCCGCACCCGCCCTACGGCGTGGAGGATCCCTGGTACAGTATGATCGACCGCGACAAGGTTCCGCCCCGCACCCCCGCGCCGCCCGACGGGGCGAAGGAGCCCAGCATCCGCCGCGGCATCCGGAAGAACCAGAATCTCCAGGGTTGGAGCGAGGACCGCTGGCGGGAGCTGCGCGCGACGTACTACGGCATGTGCGCCCGCGTGGACCACCAGTTCGGGATGGTCATGGAGGCGCTGAAAGACGCCGGGCTGTACGATGACACGGCCGTGTTCTTCTTCTCCGACCACGGCGATTTCACGGGCGATTACGGCCTGGTCGAGAAGACGCAGAACACATTCGAAGATTGCTTGTCGCGCGTGCCGTTCATCATCAAGCCGCCGGCGGGTGTGCCCGTTCGCCCGGGCGTTTCGGACGCCTTGGTCGAACTGGTGGATTTCCCCGCGACCGTCGAGGCGCTGACGGGCGTCCAGCCGAAGCACTCGCATTTCGGGCGGAGCCTGCTGCCCGTCCTTGCCGGGCAGACCGGCGAGCATCGCGACGCGGTCTTCTGCGAGGGCGGCCGCCTTCGCGGCGAGACGCACTGCATGGAGCTGCAAAGCACGTCCACCGACCCGACAGGGCTCTACTGGCCGCGCCTGACCCTCCAGATGCAGGAAGGCCCGGAGCACACCAAGGCCGTCATGTGCCGCACCCGGCGATACAAGTACGTCCGCCGCCTCTACGAGAGCGACGAACTCTACGACCTCCAGGCCGACCCGCGCGAGACCGACAACCGGATCGACGATCCGGCCCTGGCGGGCGTGCTGGCGGAGCTGAAGGAACGCATGCTGACATTCTTCCTGGAAACAGGCGACGTCGTTCCCCCCGAGACGGACCATCGGTAAGAAGCCTGGCGATTCCTTCCCGCGCCGGAGAGATCACTGCGCCTTGCGGATGATGAGGGTGTTGTTCTGCCCGCCGAAGCCGAAGCTGTTGGACATGCAGATGTCCACCTTCGCCTTGCGGGGCTCGTTGGGGATGTAGTCCAGGTCGCACGCGGGGTCGGGCGTCCTGTAGTTGGTGGTGGGCGGCAGCACCTGGTCGCGGATCGCCAGGACGCAGGTGATCAGCTCGGTGGCGCCGGCCGCCGCGATCAGGTGTCCCAGCATGCTCTTGACGCTGCTGACGGGAACCTTCGGCGCCGCCGGCCCGAAGGCCGCCTTGACCGCCATGGTTTCCACCTCGTCGTTCTGCTGCGTTCCGGTTCCGTGGGCGGAGATGTAGTCGATGTCAGCCGGGGCGAGCGAGGCGTCCTCGAGGGCGGCGCGCATGCTGGCGGCGGCGCCGGCGCCCTGCGGGTCCTGGTCGGTGATCCGGAACGCGTCGGCGCTGCTTCCGTACCCGACGATCTCGCAGAGAATCTTCGCGCTGCGGGCGCGGGCGTGCTCGTAGTCCTCGAGAATCAGGATGCTCGCGCCTTCGCCGAGGACGAACCCGTCGCGGGTCATGTCGAAGGGCCGGCTGGCGTGGGGAATGTCGTCGTTTCGCTGCGAGAGGGCGGTCAGGCGGTTGAAGCCCGTCACACCGTAGGGGTGGATCATGCTGTGCGCCCCGCCGGAGATCATCACGTCGGCGTCTCCGCAGCGGATGAGCATGGCGGCCTCGCCCAGCGCCTGCGTGCTGGCGGCGCAGGCGGTCAGCACGTTGACGGCCGGACCCCGAACGCCGAACTCGGCGGCTAGGTGGGCGCAGACCATGTTCGATTCCTGCTCGGCCTCGCGGTGGAGGGTCATTCGCTCGAAGGCGAGCTGGGCCCACCTGCGGGTGTCCACCTTACCGTCGGTCCAGGAATCGACCAGCACGCTGGTGAAGTTCCAGAAGTCCAGGCTCCCCTCGCCGGAGCCCAGGTAGATTCCGGTGCGGGTCCGATCGAGGGCGGCGAAATTTCCCAGGGCGGACTGGTTCCACGCCTCGACGGCCGCCGCCAGCGCGAAACCGCAGTGGCGCCCGGCGTACTGGTGGCGCTGGGCGTCGGGCACGTGCCGGGCGAGGTCGAAGTCCTTGACCTGCGCGGCGAACGTGGTGGGGAAGCGGCTCGCGTCGAACAGCTCGTTGACGCGGATCCCGCTGCGGCACTCCAGCAGCGCGCGCCAGGTGCTCTCGACGTCGTGGCCGAGAGGGTTCACCGTTCCCATGCCCGTGATGACAACTCGTCGTCTCATGGTTTCGCCAAAAGCCCTGTTCGCGTCGTTCCGCGCGGCGGCGCGGGTCAGCCTTCGTATCGTTTCAGCACGCAGGCGGCGCTCTGTCCGCCAACCGTGAACGCCCCGGTCACGGCGTAGGTCAGCGGCGCCGGCCTCGCCTCAGCCGAAAGATTCAGCCCCACGCCTTTCGCGGCTGCGGCAAAATGAACCGTCGGGGGCGTTTCCTGCTTGGACAGCGCCAGCGCGGCGGTCGCCAGTTCCACGCCTCCGGCGCCGGCGAACATCGAGCCCGTGGCGCCGGTGACGGCGACGGCTGCGGGGCGGGACACCGCCTGCCCGATCGCTTGCTGCCAGCAGTCGGCCTCAGCGGCGTCCTCGTCCGGAACGCCGGTTCCGTGGGCGACGATCAGGTCCACTTGCTCCGGCGTGATGCCCGCGCCGTCCATCGCCTTGCGGACGGCCAGGTCCAGCGAGCCGGCGCCGAGTTTCCGCACGTCGATGCCGGCTGGGTCGCAGGCGGCGCCGAAGCCCACCAGTTCGGCGTAGATTTTCGCGCCGCGAGAGACGGCGCGGTCGAGGTCTTCGAGGATCAGCAGTCCGCCGCCCTCGCCGATGACCGTTCCGTCATGGTCGCGGTCGAAGGGTCGGCAGGCGGCCTCGCCGTCGCGCGGGCTCAAGCGCCCCAGGAGCTGCTGGCGGAGCAGGCCCATGGGGTTGAGCTTGCTCTCGGCCCCGCCGGCGACGATGACGTCGGCGGCGCCGCGGAGGATCATCCGGGCGCTCTCGCTGACCGACAGGTGTCCGGAGGCGTCTCCGCAGGTGATGCAGTTGCTCGGACCTTCCGCGCCGTGGATGATCGTCACGTGGCAGGAGAGCATGTTCGGCAGATACTTCAGCAGCCAGAGCGGCGTGAGGTTGCTCATTCCGCTCTCGCCCCAGGCGTGCAGGTCGAACTTCCCGTCTCGCACCGCGCTGGCGGCGGCGAGTCCCAGCTCGTCCAGATCGCTGCAGATCAGCCCTGCGCCGATGTTGCAGCCGAGGCGATGCGAGTCGATCTGCGGGTTGGCCTCGTCGATTCCCCGGGTGATGATCCCGGCGTCTCGGAAGGCCAGGTCGGCCGCCGCCACCGCGATCTCGATGTCGCGGGCCATCACCTTGACGGCCTTGCGGTAGCTCTTGGGAACGTAGTTTCGCGCGGAAAAGTCGTCCAGTTGGGCCGCGACGCGGCAGGGGAACTGCGAGGCGTCGAACCGCGAGACTTCCCGGACGGCGGACTGCCGCTCCTTCAACGCCTGCCAGAAGGCCTCCGCCCCGACGCCGGCGGGAGTGACCACGCCCAGACCGGTGATGGCGACGCGGCGCTCAGCCATCGGCGCCCTCCAGCAGGGGGGCGACGAGGCGCTCGAACTGCCCCGTGAAGACGAAGTTCTCCTCGGGGAACTTGACGCCGGAGAGGTTCTGATCGATGTGCGAGAACATCAGGTCCACCCGCGCGAAGGGCTTTCCGTTCTTCAGCAGCGTTCCGCGGGTGGAGGCAGCCTCATCCGCCAGCGTTTCGATCTCGGCCTGGAAGGTGACCTGGTCGCCGGGGACGACGATGTCGTCGAACTCGGCGCGGGCGACCTTGGCGAGGATGACCTTCTCGCGGAAGTTCCGCGCCTGCCCGACGAGGATTCCCGCCGTCTGCGCCATGCCCTCGATCATCAGGCAGGCCGGATGGGTGGGGAACGCCTCCCAGCAGTCGTGGACGTGCTCCTCGGCGAGCGAGACGTTCTTGATCGCCACGGCCCGCTTTCCGGGCACGAACTCCAGGAACTTGTCTATCCAGATCCAACGCATGGTAATTCCGATTGTGCGGCGCCGTCCCGTTGGAATCGGGGATTCCGGACGGGGCGCATCCGGGAAGTCCGGGCCGCCTCAGGCCGAATCCCAGCCGCCCGCGGCGGTCTTACGCGACCTTGGTCTTGACGTAATTGACGATGGTCTGGACCTTGAACAGCTCGGCCATCTTGTTGACGTCCGGGTCCTTCTCGAACTCGCTGAAGTCGGCGTGCGGCATCCGCTCCTTGAGTTGCTTGAGGCCCGACTCGGTCAGCCGGCCGTTCTGCACGAAATCCGGGTTGTTCAGGATGTTGTCCGGGAACAGCTCTCCGCGCGGAATCTTGATGCTGAAAGCCTTCTCCAGGCGGAAGACGATGTCCAGGAAGTCGATGGACTCGGCGCCCAGGTCGCCGGTCAGGGTCGCTTCGGGGGTGACTTCGTCTTCGTCCACGCCCAGGGCGTCCACCAGCGTTTCCTTGACCTTCTCGAAGACGTCCGTTTCGCTCATCGGCATGGGCTCGGTTCTCCTTGTCAGCCGTCGTTGCCAGTTCGTTCAGCCCGTCCGCGCACTGAGGCGGAAAGGGCTCTCATGTATAGGAAACTCAACCCGTAAAGTCAACGGGTTTGACTGCGGGGGCGCTAGGCCCGGGTGGCCTCCAGGGCCTCCGGGCCGTGAATCAGGCGGAAAACCCGGCGGACCTGCTCCAGGACGGCGGCATCGGTCGCCGCCAGCGAACGCTTCCGGTCGGCCAGGTTGAAGCTCCGCAGCTCCAGGCGGGCGGAAACGGTCTGGGTGTCGCCGACGAAGCCAGCGGCCTTGAACTTCGCCGTCTCGTCGTCGAGCGTCATCGCCTCGACCTCGCACCGCAGGATGTTCCCGGGCGCCACGAAGCTGGCATATCGCACGTTCCGAGCCGCCTGGAGCACCACCATGCTCCGCGAAAAATCCTGCCGCACGCGAGTCAGCCAGGCGGCCGACTGCGTCAGCGCCTCGAGCATCATCACGCCCGGAAGCACCGGAAACGCCGGAAAGTGGTCGGCGAGATACTCCTCGGCCAGCGACAGCGCCTTGGTCGTCACGATCCGCTTTCCCGGCTCGATCGACTCGATTTTATCCACCAGGTGAAACTTCATGCCGTGGTTCCCTTGCGATTCCCTCGGGAGGGACTCCGCCTTTTATTCTCCGCAACGCGGCAATGCAAGAGGTTTTTGACTCGACACCCCGAACCTTGCTGCGGAACCCTTCTTTTCCGTGACTGTCGTCCCGCAGAAGAGGAGGGGATGAATTTCGGATTTTGGAATGCGGATTGCGGATTTCCGCGTCACCTGCGTCCCTTCCCATTCCGCAATTCGCAATCGAATCGCCGTTGGATTGTATTTTGGGCTGGTTCCGCTTGCCGGAAATCCGTTCTGCAGGGCGAGGCCGTCACGACTTTTCGGCCAGGCGGACGAGGATCTCCAGCCCCTTGGCGAGCTTGTCGTCGTCGGTGGCGTAGGACAGGCGGAAGTGCGTGTTCCGCGCGGAGAAGACGTTTCCGGGGATGATCAGGACGTTGTTCTCGATGGCGCGGGTGACGAAGGCGGTGGCGTCGCCGCCGGGCGCGGGGACGAAGGCGTAGAACGCCCCGGCCTGGCGAACCAGCCCGAAGGTCTTGCCCAGGGCGTCGGCGACCCTGTCGCGCTTGCGCCGGTATTCGGCGACGAAGGCGGACATGTCGGTCTTCATCGCCACGAGGGCGGCCGCCTGCGCCATGCTCGGGGCGCAGACGAAACTGTACTGCTGAAGCATCGTCATCTTCTCGAGAATCGCGTGCGGGCCCGTGCACCACCCGACGCGCCAGCCCGTCATCGCGTGGCTCTTGGAGAAGCCCCGCATCAGCAGCGTGTTCTCGTACAGGCCGGCCATCGAGACGAACGGCTGGTCGTAGCAGAACTCGTTGTAGATTTCGTCGGACAGGACCAGCAGGTCCCTTTGGGCGGCGAGAGCGGCGATGTCCTTCAACTCCCGCTCGGTGTAGACGACGCCGGTGGGATTGGCGGGGGAGTTGAGGATCAGCAGCCGCGTGCGATCGGTGATGGCGTCGGCGAATTTTCCGACGTCGGGACGGAAGTCGGGATACAGATCGACCGGGACGGGCTTTCCGCCAGCCATGTTCACCAGGTGCGAATACATCACGAAGTACGGATCGGCGAAGACGACCTCGTCGCCGGGGTTGACCAGCGTCAGCAGGGCCAGCAGCAGCGCGCCGCTGGTTCCGGAGGTGACGAGGAAGGCGCGGTCGTCCTGCCAGCCGAACTCGCGCCGGCACAGGTCGGCCAGGGCGGCGCGCAGCTGGGGCGTGCCCTGGGTCTGGGTGTACCGGTTCTCGCCGCGGCGAATGGCGGCGATGGCTTCTTCCTTGACGGGGTCGGGCACGTCGAAATGCGGCTGGCCGATCGAGAGATTGATCGGATCCTTCATCTTCGCCGCCAGGTCGAACACCTTGCGGATGCCCGAGGCGTCGAGCAACCTGAGCCGGTCGGCGATCTGGTGGCTCTTTCGCGTCATGATGCCTTTCCGAACCCCCCGGGAACGGACAGCCCACCCGCTGGGGTGGGCTGGCGCCTGCTGGGGAACCGTGGCGTTCGACCGAACGCGACGGTTATTTCTTCTTCTTGTCTTCCTTGGCGGCGGGCTTTGCGGCCTTGGCGTCGGCGGCAGCGGCCGCGGGCGCTGCCGCGGCGGCGCCCGGCGCGGCGCCTTCGGCGGCGGGAGCCTCTTCGGCGGCCTTCTTGGCCTTATGCCCCGCCTTGGAGTGGCGCACCTTCACCTTGGGCAGGCCCATCGGACTGTCTTTCGACGGGTCAAACTTGCCTTCTTCCATCAGGGTGGTAATCCGTTCCGTGCGGCTCAACACGCTCCGCGTTCGGGTGATCCCACCACCGGCTCTCAACGTCCTGTCCATCGACATACCGAAAAACTCCTGGCACGAATGCTCATTCACTCGTGGTGGCCAACGCCACGGTCCTTGTGTCCACTCGCTCCGAACGCGGAACGTCAGTTTCCTTCTCGAATCAGCACGAACAGCGGCTTGCTTGCCTCGAACCGGTATTTCCCGTGCCGGTTGAAGTAAATCGCGCCCAATCCGTCAATTTTGCGGGCGAAATCGTCGTTTTCCAGGCCGGCCTTCCGCTCGAACGGTCGGGCGGCCAGCACACCGTAAATCTCTTTTCTGTCCGGCAGCGCGAACTTCCGCACGACCGCCTGCTCGCCGTTGGCGGCGAGGAACGCGGCGATCTGTTTCGCCTGCGCCTCGTCGGCGGGCGTCAGACCCGCCATCTTCTGCACCAGCAGGTAGTGTTTGCCCGCGACCAGGCGAGGCGGTTCGCTCGGCGCCACCGCCTCCGGCGTCATCGGCGTCTCCTTCGTCGCCAGCGACTGGCCCAGGAGGAACGCCCCGAACAGCATCGCCAGCAGCACCAGGAACGCCACGCAACAGGTCGTATAGTTCAGCGAGAGCGTCAACTGTCCCGCCGAGGTCGTCACCGCCGGCCGAAGCCCGCCAGGAGCACGGGCGGTCGTCGGGCGCAGCTCGGCGCTCGGCGGCGGGGGCGACTCCGCCTGCGCCGGCGCAAACTCGCCCGGCGGTTCCGTTTCGCCTCCCATCCAGGCGGGCACGTTCAGCCGGGGGTCGCTCCGTCGTTCCTTGTTCTTCGAGATCACCTCGAAGAGGGCCACTGCGTCTTTCTTCCTGGACACTGTGCGCTCCTCGCCGTGCAGGCTCCGGCAGCACCTGGCCTGTTGGGAAACTAACGAATGCTATCCGGACCGCGCCGCGATGTCAAGGCCAACTCCCTCCCGTCGCAGGCTGGGGCTTGACGGTCCGCGCCCGCGACTCTTAGACTGACTTGCGCGAGGCAGGGCTGGCGGATGGACTGAACAGGAGCTTAGCTGTGGGTGATGGATTTATGTCGGACTTCAAGCGGTTTTTCCTCCGCGGCTTGGCGGCGGTGCTTCCGACCGTCCTGACCATTGCCATCCTGGTCTGGGTGTTCGGGCAGATCGACCGCTACTTCGGGCGGTATATCAACATCGCGGTGGCGTACGGGATTGCGCTGGTCCAGACGACCGTCCGGAACCCCCCGGGCTTTCGGGCGGCTTTGGGCACGCGGTTCCACGAGGTCTATGCATGGTGGGGGCGGTGGTTCTGGTGGACGGGGTTTCTGGCGGCCATCGCGGCGATCTACGTTTTCGGGCGATTCGTGGCCTCGTTTCTCGGTCGGAGCCTGTGGCGGATGATCGAACGGATGCTGAACCGCACACCGGTGGTCCGGCAGGTGTATCCGAACATAAAGCAGGTAACAGATTTCCTTCTTTCAGAGAAGAAGATCGAGTTTTCGCGGGTCGTCGCGGTGGAATATCCGCGCAAAGGCTTGTGGTCCATCGGGTTAGTGACAGCGCCGGGGATGCGGGCATTGCATCAGGCGCTGGGGGCCGAATTGCTGACGGTTTTTGTTCCATCCAGTCCGACGCCCTTTACCGGCTATACAATTACGGTGAGGCGGGAAGAGGTTATTGACTTGCCGGTCAGCATCGACGATGCTGTGCGGTTCGTGGTAAGCGGCGGAGTGATCATGCCGATAAGTCAGCAGCTGAGCGATGCGGAGGTCGAACAGGCCCGCCAGGGCATCCTGCCGTCGCCACGAGGAAAGGAGACGTTGGCGTGAATATTGTTGTGAATGCGCGTCACATGAATGTCACGGAGCCGATCCGTCAGTACATTGAGGGCAAGGTTTCCAAGCTTCCCAAGTTTTACGACAGCATCCAGTCCATCGAGGTCATCCTGGATCACGAAGCCGACCAGGCGACGGTGGAGATCGTGGTCCTGGCGCGGCGGAAGCACACATTTGTCGCCCACCATCGCGACGACGACATGTATGCGTGCGTGGACCAGTGCCTGGACAAGATCACCCAGCAGTTGAGGCGGTTCAAGGACAAGGTTCGCGATCGGCAGGGGCCCTCCCACACCGAAGTGCAGTCGCAGTCTTAGACCCGCGGCGGACGGATTCGCACTCTGGCGGCGCGGGGCGCGGCGCGGTACACTCTGGCCTGACCCGACCCGGTCGGGCCTTCTCGGACATAGGGCAGCACAGGAGCAACACGAATGAAGCTATCGGACATCATGGTAGGCGACGCGATTGTGCCGGAGTTGAAGGCCAAGACGCGCGATGAAGCCATTGCGGAACTGGTCGAGTCGCTGGCGGGCGCCGGGGCGATCCCCAAGAAGAGCGCGGCCGAGATCACCAAGGCCGTCCTGGCGCGCGAGCAGCAGGCGACCACCGGAATCGGCAAGGGCGTCGCCCTGCCCCACGCCAAGCTGAAGGGAATCAAGAAGCCCATCGGAACGATCGGGCGGTCCAGCGAGGGGATCGACTTCGCGGCGCTCGATTCCAAACCCGTCTACTCGGTGATCCTGCTGCTGTCGAGCCCGGACAACCCGGACGAGCACCTTCAGGCCATGGAAACCATCTTCAAGCACGTGCAGCGGGACATCTTCCGCAAGTTCCTCCGCCAGAGCGAGACGGCCGAGGCGATTGTCGAACTGATCCAGGAAGCCGATGAGTTGAGCTGAGCCGTCCGCGGACCGGACGGCGCCGGCACACCCGAGCGGAAGTCTCCAGTGGCCACTGTCGAACGAGAAGCGAAGATCGTCAACAAATACGGACTGCACGCCCGTCCGGCGATGCAGTTCGTGGAGTTGGCGAACAAGTACGCCAGCAAGGTCGAGGTCTCCAACGGCGCGTTGAACGTGGATGCCAAGAGCATCATGTCAGTGATGCGCCTGGCGGCGACGTGCGGGACGACGTTGAAGATCACCGCGGATGGCGGCGATGCGGAGCAGGCGGCCGAGGCCCTCGTCGGGCTCATCGGCGCAGGGTTCGGCGAGATGGACGAAGGGGAAGCGGGAACCGCCGCCGGTATCTGAAGCGGCGGACCGCGACGCAGTTCCGGATGGAAGTCGGCATGAAGATCAAAAAGGGCATCGGGGTTTCTCCCGGCGTGGCGTTCGCCCGCGCGGTGGTGCTGGATACCGAGGAGTTCGATATCCCGCAGCGCCACGTGCCCGTCGATCACGCGCAGGAAGAGCTCGCGCGGCTCAAGAAGGCCCTCCGCACCTCCAAGGAAGAAGTGCTCGACCTCCAGAAGCGGTCCATCGAGAAGATCGGAAAGCAGACCGCGAGCATCTTCGACTTCCACCTGGGCCTGCTGGACGACAAGGTGCTCCAGCAGAAGTTCACCGAGACGATCAAGAGCGGTCACGCGACGGCGGAATACGCCGTCCAGACGGTGCTGCGGTCCTACGCCCGCGAGTTCCTGGAGATGCCCCAGTATCTCGCCGAGCGCGTCAAGGACATCTACGACATCGAGAAGCGCCTCCTGCGCAACCTCACGGGGCAGGCGCGCCAGACATTGTCGCACCTCAAGCAGGACGTGTGCGTGCTGGCGCACGACATGACGCCGTCGCAGACGGCCGGCATGGACCGCGCGCACATCCAGGGCATGGCGATCGACGCGGGCGGGCAGACCAGCCACACCGCCATCGTCGCCCGCGCGCTGGGCATTCCCGCGGTGGTGGGCCTGAACGACGTGACGGCGGAGGCCGTCGCCGGCGACATGGTCATCATCGATGGAAACCGCGGCGTCGTAATCCTCAACCCCGACCCCGGAACGCTGGACGACTACCACCACTACGCGCAGCAGCAGGTGGAGTTTCTGCACAGCCTGGACGCCCTGCGCGACCTGCCCGCCATCACCCGCGACGGGCACGAGGTCACGCTGCTGGGCAACATCGAGTTCCCCTCCGAGGTCGAGGGCGTCTTCGAGAAGGGCGGGCAGGGCATCGGCCTGTACCGCACGGAGTTCCTCTACCTCGGCAGCGACCGCGAACCGAGCGAGAAGGACCACTATGCCGCCTACCGGCACGTCCTGGAGACCTGCCAGGGGCGCCCCGTGGTCATCCGCACGATGGACCTCGGCGCCGACAAATACACCCAGGCGCGCGCCCGTGTTCCGGAGCGCAACCCGATGCTCGGGCTGCGGTCCATCCGCTACTGCCTCCAGAACCTTCCGATGTTCCGCACGCAGGTCCGCGCGATCCTCCGGGCGGCAGAGGGCGTCCGCGTGTCGATGCTCTTCCCGCTGATCACCAACCTGCTGGAGCTTCGCCAGGCCAAGACCATCGTCCGCGATGTGATGGAGGATCTGGAGGAAGAGGGCGTCCCCCACGGCACGGACGTGCTGATCGGGATGATGGTGGAGACGCCGTCGGCGGCGCTCCAGGTCAACTCGTTCGCGCAGGAGGTGGACTTCTTCTCGCTGGGCACGAACGATCTGGTGCAGTATACGCTGGCGGTGGACCGCGGGAACGAGCGCGTCGCACCGCTGTTCAACGCGGCCAACCCCGCCGTGCTGCGCCTCATCAAGGAAGTTATCCGCGCCGGGCAGCGCCACGGCGTGCCGGTGAGCCTGTGCGGCGAGATGGCCGGCGACCCGGAATTCACGCTGCTGCTGCTGGGACTGGGCCTGCGGACCTTCTCCTGCACGCCCCCGGCGATTCCCGAAATCAAGAAGATCATCCGCTCGGTGACGATGGAGCAGGCGCTCCAGGTGGCCCGGCGGGTGATGAGCTTCGACTCCGATCACGAGATCATGACCTATCTCCGTGCCGAAAGCCGCAAGGTGCTTCCCGAAGCCTATGCGGACTGACGGGCACGGAGCGACGAAACATTGCCCGATCCGCCTCGGAGGCGACGGGCGGACGAACCAGGCTGCGGACGAATCACCTCGGAAAGGCGGCGGCCCGACGTTGACGCAACGATGGGCAGTGCGGTTTACGGTGCAGGGCGACCTGCGGTTTCTCTCGCACCACGACTCCCTGCGGGCCGTGGAGCGGACGATCGCGCGGGCGGCGCTGCCCCTGCGATACTCCCAGGGATTCAACCCGCATCCGGTGCTTTCGCTGGCCTGTCCGCGCCCCGTGGGCGTCGCCGGCGGCGACGAGCTGCTGGCGGTCTCGCTCGAGGGCGAGACGGGCGCGGAAGAGCTGGTCTCGCGCCTTAACGCGTGCGCGCCGGAAGGCATGCGTTTCACGGAGGCCCGCGAGCTGACCGGCCGGCGGACGCCGCGCCCCGTGCGCGTGACGTACCGCGTGGCGCTGGCGCCGCGGACGGCGGGCGATGTGGCCCGGCGGCTCGACGCGCTGCGCGCGCAGGCGAGCTGGGCGGTGGAACGGAAAGTCTCGGGCAAGGGACGGCGCGACGGATGGAAGGTCCGCGCGATCGACCTGCGCCCGCTGGTGGCGAAACTGGAATTGGAAGGCGACTGCCTGGTCATGGAACTGGTGGCCGGCGGCGACCTGTGGGCCCGCCCGGGCGAGGTGCTCTCGCTGACGGGCCTGGACGAACGAATTGATCTTGCCTCGACGGTGCGGACCGCGGTCGAGTACGACTTCGGCGCGAAAGGCTGCACGGAGGGGCAGGACACAGACATTGAAGGTGAATAGATGGCCAAGGAAATGCTGATCAACACGACCGAGGGGCAGGAATGCCGCATCGCGATCGTGCGGGACGGGCTGCTGGAGGAGCTGTACGTGGAACGCGTCAGCAGCGCGTCGCGGGTGGGGAACGTATACAAGGGAAAGGTGACGAACGTCGAGCCGGCGATCCAGGCGGCGTTCGTGGACTTCGGGCTGGCCAAGAACGGCTTCCTGCACATCTCCGACGTGCACCCGCAGTACTTCCCGGAAGGGATCCGGGAGACGCAGGAGGCGGTGGGGCGCAAGCGGGCCCACCACGACCGTCCGCCGATCCAGGCGTGCCTGCGTCGCGGGCAGGAGGTCATCCTCCAGCTCACCAAGGAGGGCATCGGGACCAAGGGCCCGACGCTGACGACTTACCTGTCGATCCCCGGGCGACTGCTGGTGATGATGCCCGGGATGAGCCGCCTGGGCGTTTCGAGGAAGATCGAGGACGACGAGGCCCGCGACAAGGCCCGCGATATCCTCAACAGCCTCAAGTTGCCCAAGGATGTGGGCTTCATTCTCCGCACGGCAGGGATGGACAGCCCCAAGCGCGAGTTGAACCGCGACCTGAACTACCTGACGGCGCTGTGGAAGTCGATCAAGGGGCGCATCAAGAGCTCCCGCTGTCCGTCGGAGATCTACCAGGAGTCGGACCTCGTGACGCGGACGATCCGCGACGGGTACAACGCGGAGATCGAGCGGATCGTCTGCGACAGCGCGTCGGTGGCGCGGCGGGTGGAGGACTTCCTGGAGTTGGTCATGCCCCGCGGAAAGCACAAGATCGACGTCTACACGGGGCAGGAGGGGCTGTTCCACGACTACGGCCTGGAGGCGGAGATCGAGAAGATCGACGCGCGGCGGGTGGAGCTGCCGTCGGGCGGGTCGCTGGTGATCGACCAGACGGAGGCGCTGGTCGCCATCGACGTCAACTCGGGGCGGTTCCGCCAGCACCACGACGCGGAGGCGACGGCCCGGAAAATCAACCTGGAAGCGGCCAAGGAAGTCGCCCGCCAGCTTCGCCTGCGCGACCTGGGCGGGGTGATCGTGATCGACTTCATCGACCTGCGCGAGGAGAAGAACCGCCGCGCCGTCGAGAAGGAACTCCGCGAGGCGATGAAGATCGACCGCGCCAAGACCAAGGTGCTCAAGATGAGCAACTTCGGGCTGATGGAGATGACCCGCCAGCGGATGCGCCCCTCGCTCAAGGCGAGCATGTACCGGCGCTGCGCCTGCTGCGACGGCACGGGGCTGATCCGCTCGGAGGAGTCGTCGGCGCTGGTGGTGATGCGGAACCTCCAGCGGGCGCTGTCCCACCCCGACGTGGTCAAGGTCGAGGTGGCGGTCTGCCCGCCGGTTGCCCTGCACCTGGCCAACACGCAGCGCAGGCAGATCGTCGCCCTGGAACGCCAGGCGGGAAAGACCGTGACGATCGCCTCCGACGACGAACTCAGCAGCGACCGAATCCGCATCACCTGCTGGAACAACCGGGGCAGCGAGATCGCATGGGAGAAGCCCCAGCCGTCGGGCGGGCGAAAGACGCTCCAGACCGTCCCGGTCAGCGAATTGCCGAAAGAGCCCGCCGCCCCCAAGCCCGCCGAGGCCGCGCCGGCCGCGGCCGAGGAAGCCCCGCCTGCGGAACCTGCCGAGACGGCGGCCACGCAAGCTGCGCCCCAGCCCGCCGGCCTTGCTGCGGGGCAGCCGACCACCGAGACTCCCAAACCCGACGGCACGCGCAAGCGCAGACGGCGGGGCGGACGGCGCCATCGCAAAAAGACCGCCGCCCAGCAGCAGGCCCAGCAAACCGGCGCCGCCCAACCCAGCGCGCCGCCCGCGCAAGCCGTAGCCGCCGAGAGTCCGCAGGCTCATCCCGTCCCCGAGGCGCCGGCCCCCGCGCCGCAACCGGAACCGGAACCGCCCGCGCCTGCGCTTGAGAAACCCGCGCAAACGCCGATCGAACCGGCCGCCGCCCCGGCCGCGGCAAAACCAAAGCGCCCGCGCCGACGACGGCGCAAACCCGCCGGCGGAAAAGCGAAAGCTTCCGGAAAGGTCGCCCCTGACGAGATGACCTTCGGAAACGACGACGAGGACTGGCTCAGCGGAGAAGAGTAGCCTATCCCAGGACGAGGATGTCCGGGCGGGTGAGGGCGAAGCCCTTCCACTCGGCGCGGACGGTCGGCCAGGCGCCGGCCGGCGCGAGGAGTTCCGGGCCGTTGGGGGTGCAGAGGATCGTATCCTCGCTCTTGGTTCCGGTGATGGACGGGTTCCACGCGAACGCCTGGTTAGCCAGGGCGGTGACGCTCTCTCCGGGGGCGGCCTTGACGTCCCGCGGCAGGTAGCCGCACGAGCCGCCCTGATGGTGCATCCGCCACTGGTCGGCGTGTCCGACGGCTTCGTAGGCGGACTGGCACTCGGCGAAAATGTCTCCCAGCGTCGCGCCCGCGCGGGTCGAACCGATCAGCGCGGCGTCGACGGTGGCGACGGCGCGGTGCTTGTCGGCCAACTCGGCTGGGACCGGCCCGAAACTTGCCAGGCGCGTGTGCGAGACAATCAGCCCGTGCCGTTCCGCCCCGACGATGAGCATGAAATAGCGTTCGACGCGCAGGTCCGTCGGCAGGGGGTGGCGGTGGCGCTCGATGCGCCGGTCGGCCGCCAGAAGCACCGTCCACGGCGTGCAGCCGCGGGCGTACATCTCGGCCGCCAGCATGCCCGCGAGCTGGTGTTCCGTCATGCCCGGGCGGGCGGCCTGCGCAACGGTTTCCAGCACGCACGTCGCGTCGGCGCAGAGGGCGCGGTAGCGGGCGATCTCGTTTTCGTTGAGCGTCCAGCGCAGGCGGTCGAAGTCGCGCCTGAGCGGTTCGGCCTTGAGCCCGCCGGCCGGGGCGTCAGCGGCCAGGCGCATCGACTGCGCCGCCTCAGCGAAGGCCCGCGCGGCCGCCGCCACGTCGTGCCAGGGATACTCCACGACGCGGATTCCGCTGCCGGAAAGCTCTTCCTCTCGCAGGCGCGTCGCCTCGATGTTGTTGGCGAGGACCATTGCGCCGTCGCGCGTCACGAGCAGGGACGCCACTCCCGCGTCGCAGGCGAGCCCGACGTGGTTATGCGCCCCACAGGTGTACCACGAGAAGTTGCACCGGCGCGTCAGCAGCACGCCGTCCAGCCCGCGAGAGGCCAGGTAGTCGCAAACGAGGGCGTGCTTGAGTTGGCGTTCCTGTTGTGGAGTCATTTGTCAATCCGGACGAAAAGAGCGGGATTACGCGGATTTCAGGATTTCACGGATTTCAATTCGGCCCACTCTTCGCAAGTCAGGGAATCCGCCGAACCCGTATCCGAATCCATTCAGTTTTTCGTCATCCTGGAATCCTTGAATCCGTGGAATCCCGCTCTCTTCCACGAAAGAGGGACATGCCGTTGTGAATCGCCTACGGTTTGAGGTAGTCGATCAACTGGGCGATCTCGCTGCGGAGTTCCTTGCGGGGGACGATGCGGTCGACGAATCCCTTGTCCATGAGGAACTCGGCCCGCTGGAAGCCCTCGGGCAGCTCGCTCTTGATGGTGTTGGCGATGACCCGCTGCCCGGCGAAACCGATCAGCGCGCCGGGTTCGGAGAGGATCACGTCGCCCAGCATGGCGAAGCTGGCGGTGGTTCCGCCGGTGGTGGGGTCGGTCAGGACGGCGATGTAGAGCCCGCCGCCGTCGTCGAACCGGGCCAGGGCGGCGGAGGTCTTTCCCATCTGCATCAGGCTCAGCGCGCCTTCGTGCATCCGGGCGCCGCCCGACATGCACACGACCACCAGCGGCAGCGACGAGCGGGTGGCCTCCTCGATCAGCAGCGAGAGCTTTTCGCCCAGCACCGAGCCCATCGAGCCCATCAGGAAATCGCCGTCCATCACCGCCAGCGCCACGCGCCGGCCCTTGATGTAGGCGATTCCGGTGAGGATGGCCTCGGTGTTTCCGGACTTGTCCTGCTCGGCCTTGAGACGGTCGGCGTAGCGTTTTCCGGACCACTTGAATTCCAGCGGGTCGGCCGGGGCGATCTCCGCGAACCGCTCCTCGAAGCTGTCGGGGTCGGCCAGCTGTTGCACCCGCAGGCGACCGCCCACGCGGAAGTGGTGCTCGCACTCCGGGCAGACTTCCAGGTTCTCCGCGACGGTCTTGCGGTAGAGCATGCTCTCGCAGCCGGGGCAGCGCATCCACAGGCCGTCCGGGACGTCCCGCTTCTTGCGGATCTGCGGGCCCTCGAACACCGTCGGGTCGTAGGGATTCTTCGTGCCGTTGGTCGGTTGCGGCTCAGCCATGTCGACTCCTGTTGAGCGTCGCGGCGCTCAGTTCATAGCAGGTCCAGGTGAACTCGCCGTCCAGGTGCTTCCAGAACGAGTTGACGTCGGTCGACTCGATGAGGCATCGCAGCAGTCCCAGCACGACGGGTCGCAGCACGAGCAGTACCTCGGCCTGGGCCTTGTGGCGCTTGAGGACGGCCAGCACGGCCAGGCGGATCCGCTCCTGGGCCTCCTGGAGGGTCTCCCCGTCGGGTGGGCGGACGGCGGAGGGGTCTTCTTCCCAGTGGCGGAAGACCCGCGGGTTGCGGCGCTGGATTTCGTCTTTCGTCAGCCCCTGCCACAGGCCGTAGTCGATCTCCCGCAGGTTGGGGGCGATTCGCACCTTGACGCCGAGCTGCCTCGCGACGATCTCGGCGGTCTGTCGCTCGGCCTGTCCGCGGCTGGCGTAGACCGCGGCGATGGGGTGCGCGGCGAGTCCGCCGGCCGCCTGCGCGGCGTGATCTTCCCCGGCGTCCGTCAGCGGCGCGCCGGCGGCGGACTCCACCCGTCCCTGCTGCTCCCAGGTGGTCTGCCCGGTCTTCATGACGTAGACGCGCGCCATCTCGCCGTTTTCACCTCGCGGCCCAATGCCGCTTAGAACTCCACCGCCCGCTGGAGACTCCGCACCGCGCCGCCGGGGTCGGAGTTTCCGAAGACGTTCTCGCCGGCGACGAACGTGTCCGCCCCCGCCCGCGCGCAGAGCGCCGCGGTGGACTCGTTGATCCCGCCGTCCACTTCCAGGCGCTGCGCGGGGGTCATCCACGCCCGGAGCGTGCGGATCTTGTCCAACTGGTCGTCCATGAACTTCTGCCCGCCGTAGCCCGGCTCGACGGTCATCACCAGCACCAGGTCCACGTCGGGCAGGACGTCGCGGAGGCTCTCTGCCGGCGTGCCGGGGCGGAGCGTCACGCCCACGCCCAGGCCCAGCTCGCGCAGGCGTGCGATCAGCCGCGCGGGGCGGTCCGTCGCCTCGGTGTGAAACGTGATGCTGTCGGCCCCGGCCTCGGCGAACCGCTCCAGGTAGTACGCCGGATCGGTCACCATCAGGTGGACGTCGAGCGGGGCGTCGGTGAACCGTCGGATCTTCTTGACGAACCCCGGGCCCATCGACAGGTTGGGCACGAAATGCCCGTCCATGATGTCCACGTGGAGGACGCCCGCGCCGGCGGCAAGCACCTGCCCGATCTGCTCGCCTGCCCGCGCGAAATCGCAGGCCAGCAGCGACGGCGCGATGATCCGCCGCCCTGCCAGCGCCGCCCACGGATTGGCGGGTTTTCGGGTCATGGACTCCGGTCTCACTTTGGGTCCAGCACTTCCAGGGGGGGCATGGACTTTCCCTCAAGGTAGGTCAGGCTGGCGCCGCCTCCGGTGGAGACGTGCGTCATTTTGTCCTCGAGGCCCATCTGCTCGACGGCCGTCGCCGAGTCGCCGCCGCCGATGACGCTGACGGCGCCGGCGGAAGTGGCCTTGGCCAGCGCCTCGGCCACCGCCTGGGTTCCCGCGGCGTATTCGGCGCGCTCAAAGACGCCCATCGGGCCGTTCCAGACGACCGTCTTGGCGCCCGCGATGGTCTTTCCGAACGCGGCGATGGTCTTGGGCCCGATGTCCATGCCCATCAGGTTGGCGGGAATGTCCGCCCCGGCGACGGGCACGGGCTTGCCCGCCTTGAAGTCGTCCGTCGCCACGTGGTCGACCGGGAGGGCGATCTTGTCGCCCGCCTTGGCCAGCAGCGACTTCATCTCCTCGACCTGGTCTTCCTCGACGAGGCTCTTTCCCACGGAAACGCCCTTGGCCTTGAGCAGCGTGTAGGCCATCGCGCCGCCGATGAGAATCCTGTCCACCTTGCCCAGCAGCGTGGAGATGAGCTTGATCTTGTCGGAGACCTTCGCGCCGCCCAGGATGGCCACGAACGGGCGCTTGGGCTCGGCGACGGCCTCGTGAAGGTACTTGATCTCCTTCTCCACCAGGTACCCCGCGACGGCGGGCCCGCCCTTGGCCTGGATGGCCTTGGCCGCCCCGTACATGCTCGCGTGCTTGCGGTGGCAGGTGCCGAACGCGTCGTTGACGTACACGTCGCCCAGCTTCGCCAGCGCCGCCACGAAGTCCTTGTTGACCTTTTCCTGCTCGGGCGTGAGCTTCTTGTCGGGGTTCTTCTTGGCCTTGTCGGGCATGGTCTCGCCCGGCTGGAACCGCACGTTCTCCAGCAGCAGCACGTCGCCGTTTTTCATGCCGGCCACCAGCTTCTCGGTCTCCGGGCCGACGACTTCCTTCGGGCCGAGCTGGACGGTCTTGCCCAGCAGCTCGCCGAGGCGCTTGGCGCAAGGGGCCAGGCTGCCGTCCGGCTCGTACTTTCCGTCGGGCCGGCCCAGGTGGCTCATGAGGATGAGCTTCCCGCCGCCGGCGACGACCTTCCGGATGGACGGAAGGGCGGCCACGATCCGCTTGTCCGACGTGATCCGCTCCCCGTCCAGCGGCACGTTGAAGTCCACGCGCATCAGCACCCGCTTGCCCTTGACGTCGAGATCCGCAATCGTCTTCGTGGCCATGTCGCCTTCCTTTACCGATGGTTTTCCGTGAGTTTCGCACTGCCCGCCGCGGGCTCGCGACGGGCCGTGTATCTTCGCCAAAGAGGGGGGAAATTTCAATCCCCAACCGGCGCACCCGGCCGGTCGGGCCCGTGGCGGGAAAACAACAGGCCCGCCGGGGGTTTCCCGACGGGCCTGGGTTGCGTCGAACGATTCGGCCGGCGGTTTTTTACAGTTACAGCGCCGCGACCTTGAGGATCAGGTCGGCCGTGCGGCACGAGTAGCCCCACTCGTTGTCGTNNGGGGCGGCAATCGGTCTCGGCGGCAGTGCGCCGACCGGAGCGGCGGGTGACTTTTCGGCCGCCATGGCTGACGCCCGGGCGGCACAGGAAGAGGCTGCCAGGGGCGAGGCCAAGCGCCAGCCGACCGAGGCCGAACGCATCGAGGCGGCACGCGAGGCGAGGGCGAATCTGGTCAAGGAACTCGTCGATTTCCTGGAAAAGCCGCTGGAAGTGCATCTGCGCGAAGCGGTAATGAAGGAAATGGGGCTGACCGAGGAGAAACTGGCGGCGATGCCGCCGGCCGAACGCCTGGCCGCCGAGGCCATGATTGCCCAGAAGGTGCGTGAGCGCCTGCTTGAGCGCAAGGATGAAGGCGAGCAGTCGGCGATGGATCAGCCGCTACGCCCGGGCAATGAAATCGTTGCGGTGCCCGACGTGCAATTCTCCGCCGAACGGCTGGCGACGATCATGGCCAACAGCATGGCCACGGTGGCTGGCAAGGCATAAAAAAACCGCCGGGCTGGCCGGCGGTTCTTCGTTGCGCTGGGGCGCCTTACTTGGCGGCCATCCAGGCGCGGGCAGCGTCGAGCATGCGGCAGGAGTAGCCCCACTCGTTGTCGTACCACATGGTGACCTTGACCATGTCGCCGTCGAGGACGATCGTGTTGGTCGAGTCGAAGATCGAGCTGGCCGGATTGTGCACGATGTCGCTGGAGACGATCGGGTCGGTGACGTACTCGATGATGCCCTTCATCGGGCCTTCGGCGGCGGCCTTCATCACCTCGTTGACCTCTTCCATGCTCGTCTTCTTGGCGGCCATGAACGTCAGGTCGGTGATCGAACCGGTCGGGACGGGCACGCGGAGGGAGTATCCGTGGAGCTTGCCCTTGAGCTCGGGAACGACTTCGCCGAGGGCCTTGGCCGCGCCGGTGGTCGAGGGCACGGTGTTGATGGCGGCGGCGCGTCCGCGGCGCTTGTCCTTGTAGGGCATGTCCAGGATCGCCTGGTCGTTGGTGTAGGCGTGGATGGTGGTCATCAGGCCCTTGACGATCCCGATCTTCTCATGCAGCACCTTGCAGGCGGGCGCCAGCGAGTTGGTCGTGCACGAGGCGTTGGAGACGCACAGCATGTCTTTGGTCAGCAGGTGGTCGTTGACGCCGAGGACGATCGTGCCGTCGGGCTTGTCCTTGGCGGGGGCCGACAGCAGCACCTTGCGGGCGCCGGCCTGGAGGTGGCTGTCGTAGCCGGGCTTCCCGTCCTTCGCGCGGGAGGTGAACCGACCGGTGGACTCGATGGCGACGTCCACGCCGAGCTTGCCCCACGGCAGCTTGGAGGGCTCTTTCTCGCAGAGGACCGGGATTTCCTTCCCGTTGACGACCAGGGCGCCCTGCTTGGCGACGACCTTGCCGGGGAACCGCCCCTGCGTCGAGTCGTACTTCAGCATGTAGCCCAGCATGTCCGCGTCGAACATGTCGTTGATCGCGACGACGTCGAACGCGTCGGGCTTTTCCGCCATGACGCGGAAGACCAGTCGGCCGATGCGCCCGAACCCGTTGATTGCCACTTTCACTGCCATGGAAACTGCTCCTTTCCGGTGTTGTGTCCGATATCCAGTGGTGTTTTCCTGTTCTCCGCCGCGTCCCAGGCCCTTCACGGCGCCCCAGGGCCCGGGGGGAACCCGTTACAGTAGCGGGGAGGTCCAAGCCTGTCAACCGGATTTGAGACGGGCGGATTCTTCTTGGCAGATCGGGCGGGGGATTGTAAGTTGAATTCGTTGGAAGCATCACGTCGTAGAGGGCTGTGCCGAAACCAGGACCCAGGAACCGCCACCATGAACGACACGACCCCGCAGCCGCGAACCGTCGAGTGCCGTCCCGCCCGCGACCCCGCCGTCCGCATGGGCATTTTGACGGCCTTGCTGTTGGGCTTCGGCCTGTACTGCATCCACGACGCGTTCCTCACCGACAAGTACCCGTACGTCCCGGCCGGGCAGGACATCAACGCCTTCGCCGCGTGGGCGTTCAACTTCTTCGGCTCGTTCGTGTTCACCGCCGGCGGGCTGGTGGTCCTGGGGTTCCTGGGGCGGTATCTCCGCCGCCGACTCGTCGCCGACGCCGAGGGCATCGGCTATGCCGGGGGCGAGAAGGTCGCCTGGAGCGACATCGCCCGCCTGGACGCCTCGGAACTGAAGACCAAGGGCATCCTCCGCCTGCACTACGGGCAGGACAAGGTGCTCACGCTGGACTCGTGGAAGCTCCAGAACTTCCGCGACCTCGTGGTGGTGGTGGAAAGCCGCACCCCTCCGGCCGCTCGCGCCGAAGGATGATATCCATCGCGGATTGAGAAGTGCGGATTGCGGATTCCTGAACGGGGGCGATTCCATACGATTCGCGGCGCACTTCCCGACCCCTGCGGGAGTTTTTGCCTTGACGCGCGCGGGGGAAATGAATGTAATACCCGGTCCTGCCTCCGGGCAGAACAGCCGCGCCGCTAGCTCAGTTGGTAGAGCAGCTGACTCTTAATCAGCGGGTCCCAGGTTCGAGTCCTGGGCGGCGCAGTGAAAATGGGGGAGAGTGAATTGCCTCGCCGTTTTTACAAGCCCACGCTGTCCAGCGTGGGTTCTTTCTTTCATCCACGCGCAACGTTCAACTCCCTGCTCGCGCAGAAAGTTGGTTTCCCTTCTTCACGCGACGTGGACGACGCTGTCCGGCCCGAGCGGGCCCGGCTCCAGGCCGAACGCGGCGTAGTCGGGAACCCACTGCCCGTCCGCGACGTAGCGGAAGCGGAAATCGCCCGCAGGGAGCGTCAGCCAGGCCGTCCAGTTGCCCCGCCCGTCGGGGCTCATCAACAGCTCGCTGCCTCGCCACTGGTTGAAATCGCCGGCCAGATACACCTTCGTCGCCCCCGGCCGGAAGAACCGGAACTCCGCCCTGTGTCCGTGCACGTCCACCATGATGGGGTCCTCGATGTCTGGGAGATCCTCGTTTTTCCCCATCGTAGGCGCCTCGGCGGACAAACGCGGAAATTTTCAGCCGCCCCCTCTCCTCCCCGTTTTGACAAGCCCCCGCGGTCACGCGGGGGTTCCTGCTTTTGTTTCGCCCCCATGGGGCGGAGGAATGCAGCCACGGGCGAAGCAAGCCCCCACGGGGTTCGAATCCCCGTGGGGTCAAGGGCAAAGGGAATCGTACGCGGCGACGATCCGTTGCCCGGCGTCGGACAGCGCCTTGGACGGGTCGGGGTCGAACAGGTCGGCGGCCTCCTTGGCCCGCGTGCCCTGGAACGTCGTCAGCATGTAAACCATGTCGTCTCGCCCGATGCCGTACAGGAGGAAATAGGCCGCGTCGAGTTCCGCCAGCAGTGCGTCGCGCTCGTCGGGCTTCCACTTGTGGACGGGCGGTTTCATTCCGCAGGCCTCGGCCAGCGGCTTCATGTCGTTGGACGTGCAGGAGAGCGTCAGCGCCCGCCGCGAGATCCATTCCTCCAGCGTCCGCGACTTGTCCCACGGGCACGGCGCGTCATAGGCGTCCGGCGGGAACGTCGGCAACTGCTCCACGATGAAGAAATTCAGGGTGATCCCGCCGATCTTCTGCCTCGTCATAAAGTCGTAGACCATGCTGTTCAGGTTTGCAAGCAGACAGCTTTCGCGAAGCGGCGATTGTTCCGTAATCGTGAGTACGAAATGATTAGTGACCGCACTCCATGGAATCGCGGCCGCGATCATCGTTCGCTGGTTCGTGGGACTGGTGATATCTTTAAATCCCAGGAAATAGGGTCGCGTACCTGAGCAGGCTGACGCGACTTCATCCTCCTCCACCCACCAGCGCGGCAGGGCGGCGTGTTCGGGGTTCTGGCGTTCGACGAGCGTCGGCTCGATGGTCTGCCCCTGGCGGACCCAGTTGGACGAGACCACCTCCACGCTGGCGGCGCGGTGGTCGTACGCCTGGACCATCTTCGCCTCGTACAGCGGAAGGTACGTTTTCTTGCCCCGCGTCCAGCGGTTCCCGTCCTGCCGGCAGCGCTGTTTCTTCAACTCCTCGGCCGGCAGGAACAACTCCGCGTCGTTGGTCTGGTGAAACATTGTCACGAAGCGGACGCCCCACGGGTTTCCGCCTTCCTTGCGGTTCCGGTCGATCAGGACGGGCACGCGCCCGTAGACGGCCTGGGTGATCTCGGCGCTGCGCCGATGTCGGAAGACGGGGCAGGTTTTCGTGTTGGGGTTCATCCGCTTCATGTCGGCCGCCGACAGGCGGATGTGCCGCTGGGCGTCCTGCAACTCGTCGATTCCGTGGGCGAAGAAGACGAAATCGGCCTCGTCGAATTTCGCCCCCGCCCCGCCGAAATTCAGGATGCTGAATTTGAAAGAACGATGAACGTCCGGGAAAAGGCCTTTCTTGTTCTCAAAATCGTAGAGTCTTTCCAAAGTTCCGGAAGACATGAGTTTGTTGAAGAACTTTGCGGTGGTCTTGTCGGTGGCGATGCCGCTGGGCACGAGCAGTCCGACGCGCCCGGTCGGTGATACGATCCGCGCCGCCAGTTCCGCGAAGAGCATGTAGGTGTTGATGTCGCCTTTTCCGGTCAGGGGGTACCGGCCGGAGCGGGCGTAGTCGAGCATTCGGTCGGCCTCGTCGAGAGCCTCCTGATACTTGGCATAAAGTTCGGGGTTTTCCTTTTCCAGCTTCTCGATGCGCCGGCGGCGTTCGGCGGCGCTGACGGCGGAGGCGATCCGCGGCGCGGAGAGGGCGAAGAATTCTCGTTCCTGGAGTTTCAGCCGCTCCCACGGGGGATTCCCGATCACGCAATCGAAGCCGGGTTGGTCGGACTGGAACACTTCCGGGAACGTTTTTTCCCAGTTCATCGCGCGGGGGTGGACGGCGGGGTCGTCGGTGAGGCTGTTTCCGGCGACGATGTTTTTCGCCAGGTCCGCGAGCGTTTTTTCGTTTCGCGCGGTTCGCAGCCAGAGGGAAAGCTGCGCGATCTCGACCGCTTCCGGCTGGAGGTCCACGCCGTAGAGATTGCGGCTGAGGATCAGGTCGGGGATGGCGTCGTACATGTCCTCGGTGACCTTGGCCCCGAGGTGTTCGAGTTCCGTGACGGTCAGCGAATAGTGATGGAAGAGTGCGTCGTAGGCGCGGATGAGGAACGCGCCGCTTCCGCAGGCGGGGTCGCAGACCTTGAGGCCCTTGAGCGTTTCGAGGCAATCCCGCCAGTACGCTTCCGTCGCCTTTGGATTCTTCCCGTCGGAGAGCTGTTGCTCGGTCAGTCCGTGTTTCCGCAGGACGGCAGCGAAACGCTCCCTCACGAGTTCGTCCACGGTGTATTCGACGATGGCGGTCGTGAATTCGACGGGCGTGTAGTAGATGCCGTACAGCTTGCGCTGCTGGCTCTTGGGCATCCTTGGCCCTTCGTCGGGCGTTTTGCCTTCGGCGAACAGGGCGCCCTCGCGCAGGCGTTCGAGGTCCGTGACGGACTTCTCGAACAGGTGGCCCAGCACGTCCACGTCCACCGTGTATCGGTAGTCGTATCCGGCGATCCCGCGGAAGAAGTTCGTCCACGGGATGTCGTCCAGGTCGAGGGCGCTGATGGGGTACTCTTCGTCGTCGCGGAACAGGCCGCCGTTGTATCCGTTCTCCACTCCGATGGCCTGTCCGCCCTTGTCCATCTGGTGGAACAGGCCGAGGAAGTTCCGCCAGACGGGATTCCGGTCCCTGCCGAACGCGCTGACCTGCTTGCAGGCTTTTTCGATGACGTTGTCCTTGATCAGGCCGCGATCCTCGCAGAAGGCGATGAACAGGACGCGGTCGATCAGCTTTTGGGCGATGCGGATCGCGGATTCCAGCGGCAGACGCTTCTCGCGGTGGAGGTGCTCGATCAGGCGAAGGCGGTTCTCGCTGTAGAATTCGTAAAGGTCGTCGCCGACTTCCCGCTGTTGCCGGATCGAACGTTCCAGCAGGCGGATCGCGCGGGGCGGCTCGTGCAGCATGTTCTTGAGCAGGCCGAAGGGCTCGAAGATCGCATAGAACCGGTTGAAGGCTTGGCGGTCCTCGACCATTTCGCGCAGGCCGAACTGCTCGTATGCCTGTGTTCCCCGGGCGCGATGGTAGAGGCGAATCGTGGTGAAGTTGCTGACGACGCCCCAGAGGCAGTTCGGGGGCATCGCGTTGAGGTAATCCCAGAGCTGCTGAACGGGCGTGCGCCCGTTGAACCTGTCGCGGTCGAGGTGGGTCTGCGCGTCTTTCAATTCGATGACGACGCGCACGTTTTCCGGCGTCGCGGGCGGAAAGAAGCCCAGCGCGCCGTCGCACGGTCCCGTCCCCGGCACGAAAAACTGCCGCTCGCGCTCGTAACTCTTCGCGGTCTCCGTCACGCCGCGATATCCGAGCGCCCGGCCGAACACCTCGGACAGAAAAGCGTCGTCGATGCTTGTTTCCTTGCGGTTGAGCCTTCCCTGCTGGGCCTGCTTCCACCAGTTCTGGATGATCGCGTAGGCGGCTTCGTACTCCTTAGTTTTCGTGAGCCGATAGTCGGCCGCCTCTTCGTCGAGGACGCTGGGCAGGAACAGTCGCCGCCGCCTGCGGTCTTCGATCCGGGCGAACAGGTCACGGTGCGGATCCTGATAGGCGCCGTTGCCGGAATTTTGTTTCGCCATCTCTGTCCGTTCCTGTTCCAGGGAGAGCGAAAATAACATAACCGACGCAAGAGAGCGTGTACAGCGCCGGGCGTGACATTGGCCACCCGGGCGCGTACAATGGTTGGAACTGGTTTCATACCCTACACGGGCCGCGACGAGGCGGATGGTGGCGCAGGCCAAGGCGCGAGGCCGACGGCGACCCTTCGACGGGTCGTCGAGGCCGAGCAACGCAGGCATGCGACACGAGATGCCTCGTCCCGGAGGGTTGCGATGAAAAACAGGCATCTGCAGCGTCAGGCCTCCTCGACAACCCAAACCGGGTTGCCGTCGTCGGCCTTCCTTGCATCTGCCCGTTTTTCATCGCAACGCGACTCCGCGTAGGGTATGAAACCAGTTCTAGATACGGCTGGAAAGGCAAACGCCATGAACAAGCTCGTGAACCAGGACCTGGAAAAGCTGACGGAAGACATCCTGTCCAGTTACGCCAAGGACGGGCAGACGCAACGGATCGGCTGCATGTTCCTGCCGTCGCGCAGCCGGATCGTGGAGATCGTCGAACTGACGCGGCAGTTGCTGTTCCCGGGCTACTTCGGGCACAAGCTGCTGACGGCGGAGAACGTGCGGTTCCACGTGGGCAACCTGCTGTCGAAACTGTCGGGGGATCTGACGGAGCAGATCAACCACTGCCTGTGCACGGAGCGCGGCTGCACGGAATGCCACGACGCGGAGAAGTGCCAGGCCGACGCGGCCGGGATGGCCCACGAGTTCCTGTCGCGCGTGGGGCGGATGCGGGGGTCGCTGCTGCTGGACGCGCAGGCGGCGTACGACGGCGACCCGGCGGCCAAGACCATCAGCGAGGTGGTGTACTGCTACCCGGGCTTCTACGCGCTGACGGTGTATCGCGTGGCGCACGAGCTGCTGGAGATCGGCGTTCCGCTGATGCCCCGGATCATGACGGAGCACGCGCACAGCACGACCGGCTGCGACATTCATCCCGGCGCGAAGATCGGGCGGCGGTTCTTCATCGACCACGCGACGGGCGTGGTGATCGGCGAGACGACGCACATCGGCGATCGCGTGAAGATCTACCAGGGCGTGACGCTCGGGGCGCTGAGCTTCCCGAAGGACGAGCGCGGGCGCGTGATCAAGGGGCTCAAGCGGCACCCGACGATCGAGGACGACGTGATCATCTACGCCAACGCGACGATCCTGGGCGGCGAGACGGTCATCGGCAAGGGCGTGACGGTGGCGGCCAACACGTTCATCACCGAATCGGTGACGGCCGACAGCCTCGTCACCCACGAGGCGCCGAAGCTCCAGGTGCGCAGCAAGCGGCACAAGAGCTGAGGCCGCCCGGCGCCGCGGCGGAAAGATTTGCCCCCCATTTCGGGTCGTGATATAGTCGTTGGCGAGGTGTTTTTGGGTACTTTTTGTCGTTTTGGAGCGCTTTTCCACCGGGATTTGGACCCCTTTTTCGCCCTTTCGGCGGGGGTTTTCCCCGGCGGCCGGACAATAAAATGAGCGAAGATTTCCTCACGATCGCCGACGACTTTTTCGTCAACATGACCGTCCACACGACGCTGGCGCTTCCGGGCGGGCGGGAGACCGTCCTGCACTTCTGCGAGGCCGTGCAGAAGGAGTTCCCGGACATGACCAGCTTCTTCCAGCGCGAGGGGGCGGAGTTCGTGCTGGAGGGCGACCGCGACGCCGGCTCGTACCGCTGGCTGGAACTGCACAATAACCAGTTGTCGGCAGGGCACTTCAATCCGCCGCAGGTGGCGGCAGCGTACCAGTACCATCGCTGGTTGCTGGACCGGAGCGTGTATTTCCTGGGGCTCAGCGGCTTGGACGTCGAGTGCATGGACGTGATGATGGGCTTCAACATGGACTACAAGGGCAACCGCGACGCGATCGTGGCCAGCGCGCTGGTGGGCGGGGCTCCGCTGGCCGGGCTGTGGGCCGACGCGGGTGTCCGCGTCGTCGAGTGCGAGCCGTCGCTGGTGATCGCGCTGGACGAGGAGTGCCACATGCAGGCGCGGCTGTCGCTGGAGACGCGGGGCAGCAGCTACCAGGTGCGCACCGGGCAGTACGACGACGAGCCGATCAGCGTCTACCTGACGGTGCGTCGTTACCCCACGCCGGGCAAGCTGTTCGACGCCAAGAAGAGCTTCAGCGAGCAGGCAGCCGCCTGCGAAGAACTCACCACCCGGGTGGTCGTGCCGCAGGTCATCCAGCCGCTGGCGGCGGCCATCGCCTCCGGACAGTGAGCCGTAGCCTGTAGTCGGTCCCCTGGTCTTCCGATCCCCCGGTTCCCCGTCCCTCGGCGCAAAAAAGCGGCGGGCCTGCCGTGGGGGGGGACGACAGGCACCGCCTGATATTCGAGTCGGCCGGGGGGGGACCGACTCGAAAGTAGCTTCGTTTTTCTTATTCTCTTTTTATACTGTCCCTCGCGCGGACAGTCAAGCCTTTGCATCCACTACATCCATTATAGAATCCACTCCCGGTGACGCAAGAGCCTGTAGGGTATTCACCTGATTTTTTCGCCCCAAATCTACGCGTTTGCAACTCTCGAAATTTCGGGAACTAGCGAGCGTTTCCGCCTCAAGGAATCACGAGCTGATCATTCAAATCTTTTCTCTCCGGGTTGGTATTGCCGTTTCCGGAGATGTAAATGTCATCACCGTTGACCGACGTTTTTTCATACCACGTGACCGACCCGCCGATCAGGGCGCAGTTCTGGCCTGTCTGCTTGTGGTTCTTCGAATTCTTTCCGTCCATAGAAGTATCGAACGTCGAGGTGCCGTTGCATCGCGGGTTGCGGTCGGCCGCCAGCACCACACCGCCGCCCAGTTCGGTCAGGTTGCTCTTCTTCCATGAATCCAGTCCAGGTATATCGACCATGGACAGATAGCTGTACGAGAGCGTCGTGTGGGTGAAGTAGCCGGTGCTCTGGGCGGGGGCGGAAAATCCCTGCGAACTGGCCGCCGGGCAGAGGAACGAGCCCGTCCCGACGAAGTTCTGCTTGATCAGAACCCACAGGCAGGCGGCGTTTCCGGTCTCGGCCGCGAAGCTGGCCCAGTTGGTTCCGTCCACGGTCGCCACGGGCATCGAATTGGGCGTCGAGCCGCGGTGGTACAGCGGCGACGTGCCGTAGTTCGTGCAGGCCCGGCTGATCTCCCGCAGGTTGTTGGCGCAGCCGGCGCGTTGCGCCAGCATCATGGCGTTGCTCAGGCTGGGCACGAGAATCGCCACCAGCAGCACGAGGATGCTGACGATGACCAATAGTTCGACGAGGGAAAATCCCCGC
>DNAS01000015.1:0-420 GCA_003485185.1 Phycisphaerales bacterium
GCGCCCCCGGGCGGCCGCGATCGAAATCCGCAGCTTCTCCAGCAGATCGCCGCCTCCGATGCACTCGCCCAGCGTCCGCGGGCGCAGCGCGATGTTGAACTGCTCGTCTTCCTGTCCGGTGCTCTGGGCCGTGATGATCTTTTCTCGTGACATTTTTTAGTAGCCGGTAGCCACTGGCTACGTTTTTCCTCCAGCCTTCAACCGGTAGGCGTGCTGGAGGATGGTCTCGGGGCTGTCCAGTTCGGGGGCGACGGCCAGCACGCGCTCGACGAGTGCGGCCGCGTCGGCGCGTTTCTCGCCGAGTTGCACCAGCACGGCGATGGCCTCGGCGCCGGCAGGGGGCAGTTCGGCCTGGGGCGTCGCTGCCCGCTCGCCCGCGAACGCCTCGACCTTTCCGTGCAGTTCGGCGATGACCTGCTC
>DNAS01000015.1:696-1108 GCA_003485185.1 Phycisphaerales bacterium
CGGCGAGGAAGCCCAGCAGCCGCGGCGTGACCGCGCCGTGCGACGGGTCGCCCTCGTGGTAGTGGATGGTGTGCAGGACGACGTCCTGCCCGACCCGTCGCGCGAGGCGATCGACGTCGAAGGCCGGCACGAGCACTTCGTACCACAGGCCGGCCCCGGCGTCGACCAGCGCCGTGCCCTCGCCCACCTGCTCCAACCTGCCTGCGATGCGTGCGATCATAGTCCACGGAGTCCACGAAAGAAAACAGCAAGAAAAGAACAGTCCACGAATGACACGAATTTCACGAAGCAGAACAGAAAGAAACGCATCGTCTACGAATGTCCCGAATTTTGCGGAGGAGTTCAAACAAAAAGCGTTCGAATCACAGGACGACTCTTCGGGATTCAAAACTTGCGCATCCGAAATTCATCA
>DNAS01000015.1:1197-10458 GCA_003485185.1 Phycisphaerales bacterium
GGGCTCGGAGATGTGTATAAGAGACAGACTTGCGCATCCGAAATTCATCAGGATCGCCAATTGTAGCCCGGACGCCTTCAAATAGGATAACGCCTGAGCCAGGTGCTCATCCGTCAGGCGGTCCAAGGCCTTCAGATCGAGCACGATCTTGCCGTCCACCAGCAGGTCCACCCGAAAGTCGCCGCAGAGACACTTCTCGTACCAGACCTGAAGGCACTTCTCGGTCTCAAAGGGAACGCGTGCCTTTGCCAATTCATGGCCCATGGCCTTTTGATAGACCGATTCGGGAAATCCCGGCTCCAGGGCGGAGTGGACGCGCTGCGTGCAGCCGATAACATCGAAACTCAGCTTCCGATGAAGAATGTCCGCCATGACTCATTCCCCTTCGCTGCAATTTCTTCATTTTCTTTTCGTGTAATTCGTGAAATTCGTGGACTATCTTCTCCTACCCGCGCAGAGGGCGATGGCCAGCGCGTCGGCGACGTCGGGCGGACTGGGCAGTTCGGCCAGCCGGCAGGCGGACTGGATGGCCAGTTGCATCTGGCGCTTGCTGGCGTGCCCGTTTCCGGTGAGGGATTTCTTGACCATGGTGGCGGGCAGGTTGCGGACGGGCACTCCGGCCTGTTCGGCCGCCAGCATGGCCGCCCCGCGCGCATGGGCCATCAGGATGGCGGTCCGCGGGTGCTTGTAATGGGCATAGAGTTGCTCGATGGCCACCAGGTCGGGCTTCAACTCGGCCAGCAGTTCCGCCAGGTCCGCGTGAATCTGGGCGATCCGCCGGGCGAGTGTCGCCTTGGCGTCGGTGCGGATCGTGCCGGCCTCGGCCACCGCTGGCTCGGGGCGTCCGAAGTCCACGCACCCGTAACCGGTGATGTTCAGCCCCGGGTCGATGCCCAGCACGCGATAGGACGACGTCCCTGTCATGCTGAAATCATAAAGGCCAAAGGGGAAAGGGGGAAGGCCGAAGAGCGATTGTCAATCCCGGCGCACTGACATTCCGGGTTCCCGGTTCCTCAGTTCCAGGTTTTCTGTTCCGGGTTCTTTCTTCGTTCACGCCCGCCGCCAGGTGGTTCCCTGGGGCGTGTCCATCAGCTCGATACCGTCGGCCTGGAGCCGGTTGCGGATCTCGTCGGCGCGAGCGAAGTTTTTTGCCTTCTTGGCGGCCGTACGCTCGGTGATGAGCCGGTCGATCTCGGCCGTGTTCACTTGCATATCCACGTGTTGCCAGATTGCGCCGGCGTCAGTCTTCTCCAGTGTTACATCTTTGGGAATCTCTGCTTCGATCTTATTACGAAGTTTTGTGTCGTTGCGTGAAACCGCATCTGCCCAGAATCCCGTTATCCGATTGAGATCATTTCCGTAATTGCCGCCTTTTCGCACCGCCTTCATGGTGTCCAGGCCGAAGCCCAGCACTTCATCCATGTTGTGTAATGTGGCGTAGACTCTGGCACGATCGATCGACTTGTCTCCCATCATCGACCAGACACTTGCCAGGGCACGGGGCATGTTCAGGTCGTCCTCGACGGCCTGGCGAAACTTCACCAAATACTCCTCGTGTAGCGGCAGATTCTGATCCTCGTGGAGCCACCGATGCTGAATGGCTTCCCATCGCAGGCGGTCCCACGCGTTGGCGGCCGCATCGAGCGATTCCCACGTGAAGGCGAGCTGCTGGCGGTAGTGCGCGTTGAGGCAGAAGTAGCGGTAAGCCAGCGGGTCGTAGCCCTTCTCGACGAGCAGATCGAGCTTGAGGAACTCGCCGCTGGACTTGCTCATGCGGGCGGTCTCGTTTCCGGCCTTGGGCATCGTCAGGAACTCGCCGTGCATCCACCATCGGCACCACTCGTGGCCGAGGGCGCACTCGGCCTGGGCGATCTCGTTGGTGTGGTGGACGGGAACGTGGTCGATCCCGCCGCAGTGGATGTCCAGTCGGTCGCCGAGGTACTTGACGGCCATCGCGGAGCATTCGATGTGCCAGCCGGGGAAGCCCACGCCCCACGGGCTGGGCCACTCCATCAGGCGCTTCTTGTCCGGCGGGGAGAACTTCCAGAGGGCGAAGTCGGTGGCGTTGCGTTTTCCCGCGGCCAGCTCGATTCTCGCCCCGGCCTGGAGGCCCGCGATGTCCAGCCGCGCGAGCTTGCCGTAATCGGGCAGCCTGGACGTGTCGAAATACACGCCGTCGCCCTCGACGACGTAGGTGTAGCCCTTTTCCTCCAGGGCGCGGACCTGGGCGATCTGCTCGGCGATGTGGTCGGTCGCGCGGCACCAGACGTCGGGCTCCAGGATGTTCAGGCGGCGCAGGTCCGCGCGGAAGGCGTCCCAGTAGAACTGGGCGATCTCCCAGACGGTCTTGCCCTCGCGCTGGGCGCCGAGGGCCATCTTGTCCTCGCCCTCGTCGGCGTCGCTGACGAGGTGCCCCACGTCGGTGACATTCATGACGTGGCGGACCTCGAAGCCGCACCATTGCAGGGCGCGCTTCAGCACGTCCTCGAAGACGTATGTGCGGAGGTTGCCGATGTGAGCGTAGTTGTAGACGGTCGGACCGCAGGTGTAGAGGCGCACCGTCGGCGGCGACAGGGGCGCGAACTCCTCCACGCGGCGGGTCATCGTGTTGTACAGTTTCAAAGACATT
Source organism: Phycisphaerales bacterium (assembly GCA_003485185.1). Taxonomy (GTDB): domain Bacteria; phylum Planctomycetota; class Phycisphaerae; order SM23-33; family SM23-33; genus UBA12270. Next base: position 3,827 of record DNAS01000015.1, read on the forward strand.
TTCGATTTTGGATTTCGGATTTTCGATTTCGGATTGTCGTTCGGCGCCGTTACGGAGATCGAAGACCGGAGACCGAAATCAGTCCTCGGTCCTCAGCCCTCAGTTCTCAACCCTCAGTCCTTCTTCCTTCCTTCTCCAGGCACACCACAGCCAGCGCGGCGATTCCCTCTTCACGTCCGACAAAGCCCATCCGCTCGTTGGTCTTGGCCTTGACGGACACGGCCTCGGCGCCGACACCGAGCAGGGCGGCGATCCGCTCCCGCATCGCCGGCTTGTGGGCGGAGAGCTTCGGCCGTTCGGCCAGCACGGTCACGTCGGCGTTTTCCACCCGCCAGCCTTGCCGCCGCGCCAGCTCGACGGCCTGCCGGACAAACGTCGCGCTGTCCGCCCCGGCCCAGCGCGGATCGGTATCGGGGAACCGCTCGCCGATGTCGCCTGCCGCCAGCGCCCCGAGCAGCGCGTCGGTCAGGGCGTGCAGAGCGGCGTCGGCGTCGCTGTGCCCGGCCAGGCCCTGCTCGTGCTCGATGCGCACGCCGCCCAGCACCAGAGGCCTGCCGGCGGCGAAGCGGTGCGAATCGTATCCCAAACCGATTCTTGGCATGGCCATACAGTACGGCATCGCCCGCCCGCAGACAAGCGCCGAGAGCGGTTCCGGCGGCGCAGGGGAGGCGGAAAATCCCGCCGCCGCGGAATTCGCGCGGGGTGGTCAAGAAAGGCGATTTTCGGTCCGATAACCCTACTGGTCGGGCAGGGAAAAGCGCGTGTGAGGAACCAAAAAGCGCGGAATTTCGACCGGAATCCCCTTCCGAGACCGCAAATCCGCGCCCGTAGCCGCCAGCAGACCGCCCTTGGGCTAGCTCCATGAGTGACTTCTTCTTCACACAGACCGACTACATGCTTTACCTGAGCGGCCTGACGCTGCTGCTGCTGGCCGTCGCGTGCAATTCCGCGCGGCACAGCCTGAAGCAGTTGCCGTGGCTCGCGCTGGAGGGGTTCGCCGTCGCGCTGGCGCTGGCGAAGTGGATCGGCATCTTTGAGACGGTGCTGGCCGGCGCAGTCTTCCAGGCCGCGCGGGTCGTGCTGGGCGTGGCGGCGTTCGCGATGCTGCTGGAGTTCGCGCGGGCCGGGCTGGCGGGCGCCGGCCTGCGCATGCCGCGCCGCCGCTGGCTGGCGGTTCCGCTAGCGCTGGCCTGCGCGGGCGCGCTGGGCGGGTGGCAGATGCTCTACGTGGCCGCCGTCCTCGCCCTGGCGCTTCCGGGCGGGATGGCGACTGCGGCGCTGTTCGTCCGAACCGCCCGGCGCGAGCGGTTCGCCAGGTTTCCGCTGTACGTCGCGGGCGGGGCGATGACCCTGATTCTCCTGCTGACCCTCCTGAGCGAGCCGGTGCAGGCCTTCCAGTCCCGCGTGCCGGCGCTGGCGGAACTGCACGCGCGCCTGGCGATGATTCCGATCGCGGCGCGGTCGGCCCTGGTGCTGGTCACAGCGATCGCCATCGGGACGGCCTCGCATCGCGCGCGGAAGGCGCAGGCCGTCTCCTGCTCCGTGCCCAATGAGCGGACGCTCCTTGCCGTTGCGGGCACGGCGCTGGCGCTGCTGGCGAGCGTGGGCTGGCTGGCGACGGAACGGCTCGGGCGCCACGCGGAAAGCGAAGTCCGCCGGCGCGACGGGACGCAGGCCCACTTCCTCTCGGAGCATCTCAGCGAGGAGACCGGAAAGATCCGCGATGCCGCACAAGGCCTTGCGGAAGTGCCCGCCGTGGTGGCCGCTTCCGTGCGTCCGAATCCTGAAACCCTCGCCGCCGCCCAGCAGGCTCTCGTCGCGGGCGCGAGAAAATACAATGCAACGGTCTGCTACCTCCTGGACGCCTCGGGCACGACCGTCGCCTCATCGAACCACGACCAGCCCGACAGCTTCGTGGGCAAGAACTACGCCTTCCGCCCGCATTTCCAGGAGGCGCTGGCCGGCCGACCGTACCTCTACGCCGCCCTGGGCGTCACATCCGCCCAGCGGGGCTTCTACGGTAGTTGCCCGGTGCGCGACGAGAGCGGAAAACCCGTCGCCGTCCTAGCGGTCAAGAAGAACGCGACGGAACTGGAAAGCCATTTCGAGGCCGCCCCCAACGCCGTCCTCGCGGCGCCGCACGGGGTGGTCTTCCTGGCCGGAAAACCGGAACTCGCGCTCAAATCCCTCTGGCCGATGGAGTACAACGAACAGGCGGAGGTGCTTGCCAGCCGCCAGTTCGGCACCGGACCGTTCCCCTCCGTCCTCGACGAGCGGATCACCCGCAGCACGCGGATCACCCTCGACGGGGAAGACCTGCTCGCCACCCGCTGGCCGTTCAACGACGAGGGGTGGTCGGTCGTCACCCTCAGCCCGATGGCGGGCATCCGGGCGTACCGCCTCTTCGGCGTCGCAATGGTCCTGCTGGCGTCGATCATGCTCGTGGGATTCACCCTCGCCGTCCGGTCGGTGCGGAACTCGGCCGAGGCGGTCCTGACCGCCAAGCTGCGCTACGAGAGCCTCATCGAGGGCTCGCCGAACTGGGTGTCGCTGCTCAGCCCGGCCGGGAAGATCCTCACCGTCAACCGCGCAGGCGGGAAAATCCTCGGACGCACACCCTCCGAGCTGGTCGGCTGCGAATTCCCGTCGCTCTGGCCGGAAACTTCCACCGAGTCCGTTCGCGGAGGGCTGGACCGGGCGCTGCGGGGCGAGCGGAGCGACTTCGAGGCCCGCTACCTCCGCGCCGACGGCCGCGAGGTTGTCTGGAGCGTCTCGCTGAACCCCGTGCACGACACGGAAAGGCGCCTGGACCACGTGGTCTGCATCGCCAACGACATCACTCTCCGCAAAGCCGTCGAGGAAATCGCCCAGTGCGAGAACGCCAAGTTGTCGGCCATGATTTCGCAGATGCAGGAGGGCGTCGTGTTCGCCAACGCCGGCAACGTGGTCGTGGAGGTCAACGAGTTCTTCTGCCGGTTCGTCCGCATGTCGCGGCAGGCGGTCCTGGGGCACGACCTGATGTCGTGCCACGCCGAACCCGTCCGCTTGCGGGTGGAGGCGGCCATCACCGGCTTCCGCGAGAAGATCGACAGCCCGCCCATCGTCATCCAGCAGTCGATGGGACACGCCGAGGTCATCCTCCGCGTCCAGCCGATCTACCGCGCGGGGCGCTACGACGGCGTGCTGCTGAACGTCATCGACGTCACCGAGCTGGTCCAGGCGCGGCGGGCCGCCGAGGAAGCGCAGAAAGTGCTCGCCCTCCAGGCGACCCACGACTCGCTGACGGGCATCCTGAACCGACCCGGAATCCTCGACAAGCTCCAGCGCGAGCTGATCCGCGCCCGCCGAGAGGGCGGCAACGTCGGGCTGGTGATGCTCGACGTGGACTTCTTCAAGCGGGTCAACGACACCTATGGTCACAAGGCCGGCGATGAGGTGCTCTGCGAGGTCGTCCGCCGCGTCGTCTCCTCCGTGCGCCCCTACGACTCGGTGGGGCGGTACGGCGGCGAGGAATTTCTGATTCTCCTGCCCGGCTGCGATGCCGAGGGCGCCGCCCACCAGGCCGAGCGGATTCGCGCCATCGTGGCGGCCGAGTCCATCCGCGTCGGCGTCGTGCCGATTCCCGTGACGATCAGCGCGGGCGTCGCGACGGCCGGGACGCAGGCGGAAATCGACGCGATCATCCGCCAGGCCGACGAGGCCCTCTACGAGGCCAAGCACGCCGGCCGGAACTGCGTTCGCGTCGCAAGCCAAGCGGCTGCCGACCCCGCCAATCCCGCTGGCTGAAACGCCTTCGCCCAGCTTGGCGGTTCTCCAAGACAGCAGGCAGGGATGAACAGGATAAACGCAGATAAGAGTCTTATATAAATGAAGTTATCTGTTTTTATCTGCGTGTATCCCTTCTGACTCTTCTTTCCGTTTCGGATTCCTCATCCCTCCGTATTCTATCTAAATTATCTATCTTGCCAAAAACACTCAAGTTTTCTAAACCTCCAATCCGATTTTATCAGTGTTATGCAAATATCTCATCTTCTCAAAACGAATACAAATTAACAAGCGGCAGTAACTCAGCCGCGACATCCGCGAGAAAGGATCGTGCCATGAACTACGCCGAACTCTTCAAGCAGTATGTCGAGCATCTCTTTGCCGGACATCGGGCCGAATGCCGGGAAGTGATCTTTGCGGCCGAGGACCGCGGCGTGCCCGCCTGCAAGCTGCTGAAGAACATCATCTGGCCGGCGATGGAGCAGGTCGAGCAGCTCTACCGCCAGAACCACATCTCGCGGGTGGTCGAGCACATGGCCACGCGGATCAACCGCATGATCGGCGACCAGCTCCAGGGCTTCCTGGCCCGCAAGCCGAAGTCCGGGCGCCGCATCGTCGTCACCTGCGGCGACGGGGAGATCGAGGAACTCGGCGCGCAGATCACGGCCGACCTGTTCGAGGCCGAAGGCTGGAGCGTCTGGTTCCTCGGCTCGGGCGTGCCCAACGACGAGATTCTCCAACTCGTCGGGCAGCTTCGTCCGGACATCCTGTGCATCTACGGGGCCCAGCCGCAGGGCGTGCCCAACATCCGCAAGCTCGTCGAACTGGTCCGCGAGGTCAACGCCGTGTCCGACATGCAGATCATGGTCACCGGCGGGGTGTTCAGCCGGGCCGACGGCCTGGCCGACGAGATCCGCGTGGACCTGTACGCCCCCAATGCCAAGGAAGCGGTGCTGGTGGCCGAGGAACATCCCATCCGCATCCCCAAGCCGGATCTTCCCCAGCCGGGCCGCCGCCGCAAACGCAAGAGCGCCGGAAAAACGGCCTCGGCGAAGATGCGAAAGCAAGCCGCCGTCGCCTGACGCGAATCAAGAGCTTTCGAGGAGCCTGCATCGGCGCCGACGGGCCACGCCCGCCGGCGCCGTGCTTTTTGGGTAGCCGCTAGCCAGTAGTCAGGAGCCGGTAACATAGAACCCGGAATCCGTTTCCGCGCAGGATGCTATTCCCGTGTTCCCGGTTCCCCAGTTCCCGGTTCCGCTCCCCGGTCTTCCCTCACTCCGGTTCCTCCCTGAACAGGGTGGGCATGCGGTACTCGCGCCCGTCGGTGTCATACGCGCACAGGAAGAGCGTGTCCTCCTGGACCAGGGCGGTGAAGTTTCCCGGGCTTCGCTCGTAGCGGAGCGGCTGATCGGCCAGGGGATTCCAGGGGACGGTGTCGCCCAGTTCCTCCCGCACCATGCGGTCGAGGATCGCGCGAATGTTTTCGGGCGTCCGGGGCTTCTCGATCCGGCCTTCCTGGACGAGTCGTTCGATTGCGTTTACCACGTCGTAGGGGCCCATGAAGGGGTGGCGCATAGACTTCGTGACCGCCGTCTCGGCGATTGGCACGACAAGATCGACGGCCGCGAACGCCGCGACCGTCACCAGCACCGTGCCGATCAACAAGCCCGCGCCGAGCGGTCCGGGGCGGTTCCGGCCGGGACAGAAAATCGCCAGCAGCAGGAGAATCTCCAGCAGCGCCCACATCGCGATGGCCGTGAGGATTTGCGCCTTCGCCTCTTTCGAATAGAAGAACTCACGATACGGCTGCACCGCGCCGAAGGAGAACGTCACGTCCCGCTGCATCTGCTGCGGGGTCAGGTCCGCGCGAAGGGTCGTCACCACGGCAGAATTCCACAGCAGCTTCACCGCGTCGGAATGTCCAATGCGAAGGTCCGTTCCTTCCGACTCGAAGCACGGCAGGAAACCATTATCGCCGTAGCTCACGCGGTATTCCTTTTGCCGATACCTGTCGGCCGCGAGGCAGCGGAAGCCCTCGGCGCCGGCCTGCCCGTCGGCGACGACGTATAGCTCCACGCGGGTCGTCGAATTGGCCAGACCGGTGAGCTTCATCGGGTAGACCGGGCGATCGGCGCGGAACTCGGCCTCGATGGGGTGGGGCGTCACGGTCTCGTGGGACTCCCCTTTCCTCAACCGGGCGACGAGGAACACCCATTTCCGCGCGATGTATTCGCTGACGACGGCGCGGTCCGCCGCGTCCAGCCCCCGCAGACCGTTGCCCGTCAGCCATTGATGCAGCGCGTCGGCGTCCTTCGCGTCCAGCACCGACACGTTGTAGTTGCCGACCTTTGCGTCCTGGAGAACCGCGATTCCCACTGCGTCAGAAGGGTCAAACCCACCCGCGGCCTTGCCGGAATGACCGCCCAGGGTCGGCAGCAGGATCACGGAGATGAATAACGGCAGAAGGATCGTCAGGGCGAGCGTCAGGAAACGGAGGCGATGTCGGCGCGCGTCATTGCGAACGAGGATGCGCACGAGGCAGAAGGGCAGGGCGGCTGCGAACAGAATCGTGGCCGGAATGCCTGCCGTTTCCACCTCGGTGATGAACCGGGGGCGCTGGCAGGAGTGCATCGTGGTCAGCAAGCCCGGATCGCCCGCGGCCAGGCGGGACGGATTCGCCGGCAGCGGCAGAACCCATCCGATCTCGGGGGAGGGGGTCTTCATGGTCGATTCGACCACGAGCGTTTCGACGCCGTCCTTCCAGACGATCATCGCCCGCTGCGACGGGATGTTCGGCGGATCGGGAATTTCCATGACGGCGTACGCCTTGCCATCGCCCCGGGCGGGCGTCACGCACGCCAGAAGGA
>DNAS01000135.1:0-2403 GCA_003485185.1 Phycisphaerales bacterium
GGTCGAGGAAATAGCGGTCGTGGCTGATGACCAGGGCGCAGCCGGGGAAGTCGATCAGCGCCTGCTCGAGCACGCGCATGGTGTTGACGTCGAGGTCGTTGGTGGGCTCGTCGAGCAGGACGAGGTTTCCGCCGCGCTTGAGCAGCTTGGCCAGGTGGACGCGGTTGCGCTCGCCGCCGGACAGTTCGCCGACGAGTTTCTGCTGCTGCGGCCCGCGGAAGTTGAACCGCGCCACGTACGCCCGCGCGGGAATCTGCGCCGGGCCGAGGTCGATCTTGTCCGCCCCGGCGGTGATCTCCTCGAAGACGGTCTTCGCGTCGTCCAGGGCGTCGCGGTGCTGGTCGACGTGGCTGAGCACGACGGTGGGCCCGAGTTCCAGCCGGCCGGCGTCGGGCGTCTCCTGGCCGACGATCATGCGAAACAGCGTGGTCTTTCCGCTGCCGTTGGGGCCGATCACGCCGACGATCGCCCCGCGCGGCAGGTCGAACGAGCAGCCGTCCAGCAGCTTCAGCCCGTCGTAGCCCTTGCAGACGCCCTCGGCTGAGAGCACCTTGTCGCCCAGGCGCGGGCCCGGCGCGATCTGGATCATCGCGTCGCTGCGGGCGTCGGGCGCAGCCTGCCCGGCCAGGTCTTCGTACCGCGAGATGCGGGCCTGGTTCTTCTGCTGGCGGCCCTTGGCGCTCTTGGAGATCCAATCCAGCTCGCGGGCGAGCACCCGCTGGCGCTCGGACTCGCGTTTCTCGGTGAGGCGCAGCAGTTCGGCCTTCTGCGCCAGCCAGGCCGAGTAGTTGCCCTCGAAGGGAATGCCACGGGCGTCCTCCAGCTCGAGGATCCAGCGGGTGATGTTGTCGAGGAAGTACCGGTCGTGCGTGACGATGATGACGGTTCCGGGGTACTCGCGGAGCTGCTGCTCGAGCCACTGGACGGTCTCGGCGTCGAGGTGGTTGGTGGGCTCGTCGAGCAGGAGCAGGTCGGGCTTTTCGAGCAGGGCCATGCAGAGGGCGACGCGCCGCCGCTCGCCGCCGGACAGCAGGCTCACCGGCGCGTCGTCGGGCGGCAGCACCAGCGCGTCGGAGGCGATGTCCATCAGGCGGTCGAGCTCCCAGCCGTCGCAGGCGTCGATGCGGTGCTGGAGGTCGTCCATCTCCTCCATGAGCTTGTCCATCCCGTCGCCGGCGTCGGCGAGCTTATCGGCGATGGCGTTGTAGCGGTCGACCAGCGCCTGGACGGGCGCGACGGCCTGCTGGAGGTTCTCGCGGACGGTCCGGGCGAGGTCCAGGTGCGGCTCCTGCGCGACGTACCCCACGCGCATGCCCTTGACGAGGCGGGCCTCGCCCTGGAAGTCCTTGTCCACGCCGGCCATGATCTTCAGCAGCGTGCTCTTGCCCGCGCCGTTCTCGCCGACGATGCCGATCTTGGCGCCGTAGAAGAACGACAGGCTGATGTCGCGCAGCACGACCTTGTCGCCGTAGCTCCTGGCGACGTCGCGCATCTCGTAGACGAACTGTGGAGACATGGGTCTCCCGAAGCGCCGGAAAAAGGAACCGCAGTCCCAACGGGATGCCTTCGGAAAGATCGCCGAGGACGCGGAGGAATTATAAACCAAAACAAATTCCTTCTCTGCGCCCTCTGCGGTCTCCGCGGTGAGTCTTCTGTTTACCGGCTCTCAGTAGTTTTCCGCGGCGACCTCGAAGTACGCCTGCGGGTGCTTGCAGACGGGGCACTGCGCCGGCGCCTTGTTGGACGCGATCACCGCGCCGCAGTTGCGGCAGCGCCAGCGGACCTTGGCGCCCTTGGCGAACACCGTTCCGCCGGCCAGGTTCGACTGGAGCTTGCGGTAGCGGGCCTCGTGCTCCTTCTCCACCGTCGCGATGTTCTCGAACATCCGCGCGATTTCCTCGAAGCCCTCCGCGCGCGCGTCCCTGGCCATGTCCGGGTACATCCGCGAGTGTTCATGCAGTTCGCCGGCGGCGGCAGATTCGAGGTTGGCGGTCGTGTCGCCGATCAGGCCCAGCGCCTTGGCGTGCAGCTTGGCGTGCTCCTTCTCCTGCTCGGCCGTCTCCAGGAAGATGGCCGCCATCTGCTCGTAACCTTCCTTCTTCGCCACGGAGGCGAAGTAGGTATACTTGTTTCTCGCCTGCGACTCGCCCGCAAAGGCGTCCCAGAGGTTCTTTTCCGTCTTGCTGCCGCGAAGTTCCGCCATAAGATCACAATCCTTTCTTCCGGAGCCATGGGCCTTTCGGCCGGGACCATGAAAACCTACCCATTGTAGGCCGGCCGCACAAGGCCCGGCGAAAGCCGACGGAGTGAAAAAGGAATTTTTCCGGCACACGCGCGCGGGCAAAATGGCCGTCCGGCCAAGGCCACCGGCTACGGTAATTCCCCTACAAAAAATAGGCGCAA
>DNAS01000135.1:2538-2736 GCA_003485185.1 Phycisphaerales bacterium
AAAAATAGGCGCAAAAACCCGGGAAAATGGTCGCGAAATCCGCCAAGAACGGTCGAAAAGCGCCGCCCAATCCGAAAAAAGGATCGAAAATTCACCCCCCTTTCGACCCTTTCCGCCCCTGACCCGCGGATCCCGGCCGACCGGCCGCCGGCGCCGGGCGCTCGCGTTCCAACCTCCTGCCGCGCGCCGGCCATGCCG
>DNAS01000135.1:2891-6777 GCA_003485185.1 Phycisphaerales bacterium
GGGAGCCGCATCCCAGATGTTTCGTATCGCAATTGCGGATGCGCTCCGAGAGCATCCCCGTCGGGACAGGAGGAGGAAACGAGAACGAGGTTCCTGACCTTTGTCTTCCTCTTCCAAATCAGGAATCCGGCCTCTTGATTCCCCCGGCCAGACGCGCTAGTGTAAGCGTGGAGATTTCCGAAATGGTTCCGGTTGATCTTCCCACACGCGGAACACGACTGCCTCCCGGCGGTCCATGAGACACGACCATACCTTGGGAAACACCCCTAACGAATCAGGAGTATCGCCATGCCGACTCGAAAGCATTGCCTCGTCGTGATCGGTCTCGTGTTGCTGGCTGCCCGGGCATCGGGCCTGAAGGCGCAGGACAAGGCGCGGATCGACCTGAAAGGCGACAAAACAGCGATCAAGGCCGGTTCCTCCGACACCGGCGCGAAGCTCACGCAAAAGTCCAGCAACGTGATCTACTGCGAGCAGGCGGTGACGGCGGACCCATGGGGGAAGATCGCCTTCACCTTCACCCCCGAAGCCGACGGGAAGGTCGACGTGATGCTGCGCGGCGAATTCCAGGCGAACGGCGTGCAGGTGTGGATCGACTACGACAAGCTGGAACTCACCGGCGCGACGATCGTCAACGGCGATTTTGAAGAGAAGGCGGACCCGGCCAACGTGCCCGCCGGCTGGCAATTCAAGTCGTGGGGCAAATCGCAGGTGGTGCGCGGCAAGAACGAATCGCATCCGCCGCACAGCGGCGAGGCGTACGTGGTGGTCTCGCACGTCAACTGCATCTGGCAGACCCTCGAGGTGAAGAAGGACCAGGCGGTGACGATGACGGTGTACGCCCGGCTGAGCGCCCAGGACGCACAGGACGCCGCGGGCGCACAGGACGCCGCGAGCGGCGAGAAGAAGGACGACAAGAAGGCGCAGGCGACCATGCCGAAATCATTCCCGGGAAAGCTGGTCAGGATCCTGTTGATCGGAAACAGCTATTCACAGAACGCCTCCGAGCACCTGCCCGCCCTCGTCGAATCGCAGGGCAACAGCCTGGTGCTGGGTCATGCCGAGATCGGCGGCTGCTCCCTGGAAAAGCATTGGACCCTGGCGCAGAAATTCGAAGCCAATCCCTCCGATTTCCAAGGCAAGCCCTACAGCAAGCGCAGCCTGCGGGAACTGCTGGAGAGCGACACTTGGGACATCGTGACGCTCCAGCAGCATTCCTGGCTGAGCCGCGACATCAAGACCTACCGGCCGTTCGCCGCCAACCTGGCCGCCTACATACGCAAATACGCGCCCCAGGCGAAAATCCTGGTCCACGAGACCTGGGCCTATCGCACCGACGACATGGGGCTTCTCAAAAAGACGCATACGACGCAGGAGCAGATGTACCTGGCCCTGCACGACGCGTATCAGGTCATCGCGAAGGAAATCGAGGCGGACAAGATCATCCCCACGGGCACGGCCTTCCAGAACGCCCGACAGGATCCCCGATGGAAACTGGAGGTTCCCGACAACGTGGATCCGAGCGCGTACAAATACCCGGATCTGCCCGTGCAGAAACACTCTCTCGTCCTGGGATGGGCCTGGAGCAAAAAGGGCAAGGCGACGCCTCAATTGATCTACGATCCCAAGCACTGCAATGCCGCCGGCAAATACCTGGCGGCGGTCGTCTGGTACGAGACGATCTACGGCGACCTGACCCGCAAGCCTTACGTCCCCCCGAAGCTTTCCGCCGAGGACGCGGCCTTGATGCGGGAAATCGCACACAAGACCGTCAGGGAAGGGTTGAAGCCCAAGCCGTCCGCGGAAAAGGCGAAGGAATAGAACCGGCTTCACCCTGTCGAAAACATCCGTTCACGGGAGGCACGCTTTGCGAGCAAAGCGTGTAGGTTTCCCCGCGCGACGAACGAGGGTCGATTGCGCCGTAAGCATTTGAACAAGCCCCCTGCGTCAGCCTGTCCCGTTGGGACAGGGGGTCATACGCGCCGTGACGATCCATGACAAAAACCCCCGCTTGACAGCAGGGGCTTGTTTACAACATTCGCGCGGGACCATGCTCCGTGCCTTACCCCTGGATGGGGGGCAAAGCCCCCAGCCAGGCGCGTTGACAAAACTCGTTCCTGTGACTTGCCGGCTGCGCGGCTTGTCGGAGACTATCGCCTTTTTCTCAACAGCACGCCGACGCCACCCAGCAGAAGCAGGCCTAAAGTTGCCGGCTCGGGCACAGTGGTGATGACGATGGCGCTCAGGCTGCTGTGCCCCTGTGCGCCTTGGGCCTGGTCGGAGGCCACGAACAGTTTCGGTGCTCCGGAGGTGAGCGAAATCGTGAAACGGGCATAGTTGGTCCCAAGCATCCAATTGGACGTATTGCCTCCCGCCAGTGTTACACCTTGCGAAAGCGACGTGTAGATGTCGACCAGGTCATTGAGCCCCGCAACACCGTCGGAGACAAGATTGCAGCTGTCGGCGCGCACGTTCAGACTGGTGGTTTCATTGCGGCCGGTGTGGGCCACCACGTACACGTAGTAGTCTCCGAGAGGCAGGCCGGTGATGAGCGCGCCGATGGGATCTCGCTTGATGGTGCCTTGGGTGGGATTGTAGGAAAACATGGCGTCGTACGTCAGGTCCGTTCCGAAGATGCCGGTTCCCGCCAGCGGGTTGTAGGCAGTGGCGTCACGTTCCATGTCGATGGAATCGTTCGTCTCGTTCTGGGCGGCTCGTCCCATGTCCACCGTGATGCTGTTGCTGTCGCTGTCCGTCACGACCTGGGACGCGCCGTTGGTGATGCCTTTCCAATCCGTGTACGCCATGCTGACAGTGCCGTCGGCGTGAGCGGGGTCGTTGGTTCCGGTGTAGAGCGTGCCGGATCCAAAATCGAGCATGAGGGTGCTCGCGCCGGCGGATGTCGTCACGAACAGCGCGACAGCGACAATCACAAGGCACTTCAGTAAGTCAAACATGGTTTTCTCCTTCATCATGATTTTTTCTCCTTTGCCTGGGTTTGCCTCAATGTCTTGGTTCGCCAGTTCCGGTTCTTTTTGTGTCAAATGTATGGTTCTCTCATGTGTCCTGATCTCCTCCCAATGAATTTGTCTCCATTGCCCGCCGTTTCCAATCAATTCTCCGAAGCGATTTCCTTGAGTTTCCAGTAGTCTTTAATCGTTTGGGAACTTCCGCCGTTGAACAGGAAACTAGGCGTAGCGGTTTCGCTGTGCCCATCATGAAATGCGACGTTGGCTGCGTCCAAATGGCGGTACGCCAGGTAGGTTCCACCTTCTCCGGAGGCGTAGTAATGCGTCGGGTCGGCCTTCCAGTTGCCGGTGGCGCCGGCGTTGGCTTCTTCCCAAAGAAAATCGAGCATGAAGATTTTCTCGCTCGGTTTGTTGCCGCCGGCGGAAGGCGACATGGCTTCGATCTGGGCGCGTCGAACCACGTATTGGAACTGGCCGGTGGCGTCCCTGCTGATGTACAGGCCGTGATTATTCATTCCCCAACTCTTCCCGGCCCGATAATAGCCTTGCCTGTCCGGGTTGTTGGTCGGCCAGTTGAAAGCCCCGGACGACGGGCACAGCAGGTTCTCCGGCCAGTACGGATTCTCCCAAGGCAAGCTCTGGGAATTGTGGGGCACGTCATCGGTGGCGGTGATCCCGAGCAGGGACAGGAACGCCCTGTTGCCCGTCCAATAGCGCGTCCAGTTCCGCATCATCATGGGAACGGTGTAGTCGTTGAACTCCTCGGCATACAATTGATTGGCCGTCCCCAACGACTTCAGCATCGACAGGCACAACACGCCCTTGGCGAGATCCTTGGCGCGAGCAAGCGAAGGCAGCAGAATCGACACCAGCAGCGACAGGATCGCGATGACCACCAGCAGTTCGATCAAGGTAAA
>DNAS01000176.1 GCA_003485185.1 Phycisphaerales bacterium
CTGTTGTACAACCTTTTCTTGGCCAACGGAATATAGGGTTGAAGAAGACGGAAATGCAAGTTGAATAGGAGAAAACGCCGGATAAGTTCAGACTACCTGATCCGCTACCCTCCCTGAATAGTTGCAACATATTTATTTTAAGTCGGATACGCAATTTTTCTTCGTCTTCTGACGAAGTGAGAGGAGGAAAAAGGGGGTGTATGTTTTCCTAGGTTTTGATGGGGTGGGAAGGAGGAAGGGGGTGTACCTTTCCGGTGACAAAAAAGAGCCCAAACGGCTACGGAAAGGACACCCCCATGAAGCAAGGAATCTTACCCTTAGTTGCGCCTGGCGCAAGCGACATTGATGGTCTTTACAGCGTTTTCAATGACGGCAGGACCGTCACGTGGTTCTGCGGGGCGCATCCGATGCGGGTTCATCCGGCCTCGGACCATGCCAGTCAACGGTCGATGTTGGCCTTTATGAACGTGCATTGCGGCGTGAAACAGGGGCGACTGGCGAAGTTGTTCAGGGTACATCCGAACACCGTTTTGGCCGCCGTTGGACGGTATCGCCAGAAGGGAGATGCGGGATTTTTCGAGCCGACTGCCGTACGAGGTCCGGCGGTGATGACGCCGGAGGTGATGGCGGAGTGCCGACGGCTGTTGAATGAAGGCCGGTCGCGGGCGGAGGTTGCCGAAGCGGTGGGGGTAGGCAAGTATAACATTGACAAGGCGATTCAGAAAGGGAAACTGCCGGAGTCGTCGTCGGTGGTCAAGCGTCGATCGGTGGTGGTCCCGGATGCGCCGTTGGGTTCTACGAGTTCGGAGCGGGCGGCAGCGGACGTGGCCGCCGCCTCGGAGTTAGGCATGGCCTGCACGCGAGTCGAAGAACGCGTCATGGCCGCGTGCGGCTTGCTTGGCGAGGCCTCGACGCGATTCGAGACCTGTTGTGATGTTCCACATGGTGGGGTGCTCTGCGCGTTGCCGGCGCTGGGAGGCAACGGCCTGTTCGAACATCTTGGGAAACTTGGGAAGTTGCCGGACGGATACTACGGGCTGGTTCATGTGTTTGTGCTGCTGGCGTTCATGGCGCTGCTGCGGGTAAAAACCGTCGAGGCGCTACGGCGGGACGCGCCGGGGGAAATGGGCAAATTGGTGGGCTTAGACCGGATTCCCGAGGTGCGCTGCCTGCGGGCGAAAGTGGGCTTTTTGGCCCGCGACGCGGTGGCGGTGGGGATTTGGGCAAATACGTTGTCACGCGAGTGGATGCAGAACGATCCGGACCTTGCCGGCACGCTGTACGTCGATGGTCATGTGCGTGTCTACCACGGCAGCAAGACAAATTTGCCTCGCCGCTATGTCGCCCGCCAACGACTTTGCCTGCGCGGCGTCACGGACTACTGGGTCAATGATCGCGAGGGCAACCCGTTTTTCTACATTGACCGACCGGTGGACGACGGGTTGCTTTCGGTGCTGCGTTCCGAGATCGTTCCTCGGCTCTTGGTCGATGTCCCGTGCCGGCCGTCCGCCGCAGAGTTGGCGGCCGACCCGCTACGACTGTGCTTCCGGCTGGTCTTTGACCGAGCCGGCTGCAGCCCGGTGTTCATCAAGGAAATGTGGCAGGAGCATCGGATCGCCTGTTTGACCTATAAGAAGAGTCCCGGCGATGACTGGCCGGAAGAGGAGTTTCACACGGTCGAGGCGCGCCTGGCCAACGGCGAGACCATCGCGATGGAGTTGGCCGAACGCGGCGTGTGGTTTGGCAACGACAGGGATGGGTTCTGGTGCCGTGAATTTCGGCGGCTCCGGCGCGGAAAACACGGGAACCACCAGACCGCCATCATGGGCAGCGACTACCATTCTCCCGCCCATGAAATCGCCCCCGCCATGTTCGCCCGCTGGGGGCAGGAGAACTTCTTCCGCTACATGCTCCAGGAGTTCGGACTGGACCTCATGCCCGAGCACGATACGGAAGTTTTTCCATGTAGCATCCCGGTACCCAATCCAGCCTGGAAAGCCCTGGACGCCGAATGCCGTTCGCTACGTGGAAAAATCGCCGCCGTCAAGGCTAAGCTTGGCAACAAGGCATTGGAACTGGACGATCTCGAACCCGGCCCTATGGAGGCTTGGATAGAGAAACAAGACGCATTGTTTATAGACGCCGCCGACCTGGAGCAGAAGCTCAACACCGCACGCTCCAGCCGACGCGCGCTGCCCACACATGTCCCCTTCGACCAACTGCCTCCCGAATACCAGTTCGAACGCCTGGCGCCAACCCGCAAACTCTTGCTCGATACCGTCCGCCTGATCGCCTATCGTGCCGAAACCGCCCTGGCAAACCTAGCACGTCCAGCCATGGCCACCCCCGAAGAGGCTCGCGCCATCGTCAAAGCCATCTTCCAAACGACTGCCGACCTCCACCCAGACCCCAACCGCCGCACCCTGCGAGTCCTTTTGCACCCCCTGGCTGAACCGCGCCTAAACCGCACTGTCGAAGCCATCCTCGGTCACCTCAACGATGCCGAGTTCACCTATCCCGGCACCGATCTGAGAATGGTCTATGAACTCATCTCCGCCGACGCCCACGCGCAATGAAAAACCACAAAACCTTTTTCTATGGGTCAAGAACTCTGAA
>DNAS01000177.1:0-194 GCA_003485185.1 Phycisphaerales bacterium
TCGGGCGCGTCGGCCGGCGCCATCAGCACCACGCCCGGAAGGACGCGCAGGTACGCGATGTCGGCGAACCCGTGGTGCACGGCCCCGTCCGAGCCGACCAGCCCCGCGCGGTCCAGGCAGAACACGACGGGCAGCTTCTGGAGGGCGAACTCCTCGAACACCTGGTCGAACGCCCGCTGGAGGAAGGTGGAGTA
>DNAS01000177.1:477-642 GCA_003485185.1 Phycisphaerales bacterium
CATGGCCGCGGTGATGGCCACCACGGCCGGGTCACGCCCCCCCGCCGCCAGCAGCGCGTTGGCAAACGCGCTCGTCCACGTCGGGCGTTCGCGCTGGGCAAAGACGGCCTGGCCGTTCTGGACGGTGTAGGCCGACGGGCTGTGGAACCGGCACGGGTCTTCCAC
>DNAS01000177.1:773-5211 GCA_003485185.1 Phycisphaerales bacterium
AGACAAGATTAATAGCTGTTTCAAGCAGAAGACGTGGAACCGGCACGGGTCTTCCACGGCGTACTGGCAGCCGCGGCCCTTCTGCGTGTGCACGTGCAGGATCACCGGGCCCTCGATGTTGCCCAGGCGCCGCAGCAGGCGGATCAGCCCGCCGATGTCGTGCCCGTCCACCGGGCCGTAGTAGTTCAGGCCCAGCGGCTCGAAAATCTGCCGCCCGTGGATCGTCGCCTTCAGGCCCTCGCGCAGGCTGCGCAGCGTGTCGCGGATCTCGCTGCCCAGGGGCATGCGCTCCAGGATGCTCTCGGCCGACTGCTTCAGGTCGCTGTACGCGCCGGTCAGGCGGATGCGATCGAGCACGTGGGCCAGCGCGCCGTGGGTGCGGTCGATGGCCATCGAGTTGTCGTTGAGGATGATGAGCATCTGCCGGCGGAGGAGCGCGACGTTGTTGATGGCCTCCAGGGCCGTTCCGTTGACGATGCTGGCGTCTCCGACGACGGCGACGATCTTGGTGTTCCGTCCGGCGGCCTGGTCGGCCCAGGCCAGCCCGGCGGCCGTCGAGATGGCCACCCCCGCGTGCCCGGTGGCGAACAGGTCGTACTCGCTCTCGTCGGGCGAGGGGAACCCGCTCAGCCCGCCGGCCTGGCGCAGCGTGTCGAAGCGGTCGCCCCGGCCCGTGAGGATCTTGTGCGCGTAGCACTGGTGCCCCACGTCCCACAGCAGGCGGTCGCGCGAGAAATCGAAGACGTAGTGCAGCGCCACCGTCAGCTCGGCGATGCCCAGGTTGCTGGCCAGGTGCCCGCCCCGCCGCGAGACCACCTCGATGATCCGCTCGCGCAGCTCCTCGGCGAGCCGGTCGAGCTGGTCGACGTCCAGCCGCCGAAGCTGGTGCGGCGAGGTGATCGTGGGCAGCAGCCTGCCCTCGCTGGGTTCCTTGCGTTTCATAATTTCTCACAAGGCTTCAGGCTATAGACCTCAGGCTTCAGGGCGCCTCGGGCTTCTTTTCCTGAAGCCTGTAGCCTGAAGCCTTCTTCACGACTTTCGTTTCGCCAGCAGTTCGGCGAGTTTCCGCAGGTCGGCGGCGCGAGGCCCGAGGGGTTCGATGGCCTCGGCGGCTGCGCGAGTGAGTTGCTCGCCCAGCTCGCGGGCCTTCTGGAGACCGACGGCCGCCACGTGCGTCCGCTTGCCCGCGGCGGCGTCCTTTCCGGGGGTCTTGCCCATCGACGCGGCATCGCCGGTGACGTCGAGCAGATCGTCGAACAACTGGAACGCCAGCCCGAGCGATTCGCCGTATTCGCCGGCGGCAGCCAGCGCCCGCTCGTCGGCGCCGGCGCAGATCGCGCCGATCCGCGCCGCGGCGCGGATGAGGGCGGCCGTCTTGTTCACGTGGATGACGTGCAGCCCTTCGAGCCCGTCGGGCACGGGGCAGAGGCCCATGTCGGCCACCTGCCCGGCGATCATTCCCGCGCCGCCCGCGGCGCGGGCCAGTTCGCCCGCCACCTGCGCCGCCCGCTGCGAGGCACACTCCGCCAGCACGCCGAACGCGCGCGTCAGCAGCGCGTCGCCGACGAGGACGGCCATCGCCTCGCCGAACTTCACGTGCACGGTGGGCAGGCCGCGGCGGAGCGTGTCGTTGTCCATCGCGGGCAGGTCGTCATGCACCAGGCTGTAGCAGTGCACCAGTTCCACCGCGACGGCGCCGCGCCGGTGCAGTTCGTCGTCGGCGCGTCCGCCCGCGGCCTGGTGGACCATGTGCACCAGCGCGGGGCGCAGGCGCTTGCCCCCGCCCAAGACGCTGTACCGCATGGCGTCGGCCAGCGCGGCAGGGGTGTCGGGCTCGACCAGCCAGCGGGCCAGGTTGTCCTCGATGCGGCGGGCGTGCGGCAGCAGAAGCCCGCCCACGGTTTCAGCGGAAGGCTTGTCGGTCATGACGGTTCACGGGACACAAACGCCCGGCCGGCGGAACGCCGCGCGAACCGGGCTCGTCTTGGCGCATTATACCGCAGGGGCGAACCGCAACAAAACCGCCTGCCGGGGAAAATCGCGGGCTGACCCGGCGGGCCCGGCGCGGTAGAATTGCCGTTGCGTCGCAACGGCGACCTGGGGCAAGTCATGGGCGATCACGCCGACGATCAACAACTGCGGGCACTGCGGCAGCGCATCGAGACGCTCGAACGCGAACTGCAATCGCTCCGCGCCGGCGGCGGGCAGCCGTGCCCCGCCAACGGCGGAAACGGCGACAAGTCGTTCTTCGGCCTGTTCCCGCCCGAGACGGCCGTCTGCCGGCGCGCGGAGGGCGACCTCTGCCGCGAGGAATCCACCGCCCGCGCCCTGCTGAACGCCACCAGCGATCGCGCGCTGCTGATCGACTCCGAGGGAATCCTGCTGGCGATGAACGTCCCGGCCGCCCGCGCGTTCGGCGCCACGCCCGAAGAACTGATCGGGCAGCAGGCGTTCGACCTGATGCCGCCCGAACTGGCCCGCACCCGTCGCCATCGGGCCGACGAAGTCCTCCGCTCGGGCCAGCCGATGCGCTTCGAGGACCAGCGCGAGGGGCGGACCCTGGACAACTACCTCTACCCCGTCCTCGACGGCGCGGGAAAGGCCGTCGCCCTGGCGATCTACGTCCGCGACGTCACCGACCAGCACCGCGCCGAGCGGATGCTCCACGAGGCGAACGAACGCCTCCAGTACATCATCGACAACACCTACGACGTGATCTTCACGATGGACCTGGAGGGCAATTACACGTTCGCCAACCCCGCCGCGGAGACCCTGACCGGCTACACGCGGGACGAGTTGCTGAAGATGAACATGCGCGAGCTGGCGGCGCCGGAATACCACCACATGCTCGCGGACCGCGCCGCCGCCCGGGCCCGCGGCGAAAACAACCTGCCGCAGCCGTTCTATTTCGAAATCATCCGCAAGGACGGGCGGCGCGTCCCGGTCGAGCTGACTTCCGCCGCCGTCCTTCACGCCGGACACATCGTCGCCATCCAGGGAATCGCCCGCGACATCACCGAACGGCGGCGCACCGAAAAGGCGATGCGCAACAGCCAGCGCCAACTCATCACCGTGCGCGACGACGAGCGCCAACGCCTCGCACGCGAACTGCACGACTCGGTCGGGCAGGGGCTGATCGTCCTCCAACTGGCGATGAACTCCGTGCTGGAGGGGGTGACCGACTGCCTGCCGCTGAAGACCGCCTCCCAGCTGGGCGACGCCGCCCGCAAGTGCACCGACCTGATCCGCGAGATCCGCGGCATCTGCCACGGCCTGTTCCCCCCCACGCTGGACTCTCTCGGCCTGGCGGCGGCGCTGCGCCAACTGCTGGAGGAATGCCGACCGCACCTCAAAACGGTCTTTCGCTGCCGGCCCGACCTGGAGTCCTGCCGACTGGAACCCGCCGTCGAGATATCCCTGTTCCGGATCGCGCAGGAGGCCGTCACCAACGCGCTGCGCCACAGCGAGGCGCGGAAACTCACCGTCGAGTTCGACCGCGCCGACGGAACGCTGCGCCTCGTCATCATCGACGACGGCGTGGGATTCGACTCCCGCGGCGCCGTGGGCGCCGGGCTCGGACTCAACTCCATGACCCAGCGGGCCGAGTCCATCGGCGGGGTGCTCTCGCTCTCGTCGCGCCGCGGGGCCACGCGCATCGAGGTGACCCTGCCCGAACCGCCCCCCTGCCGTCAATAACCCCTTGTGCCCGATTACGGCGGGCGATACAACGTCCCCGGCACGTGCCCCAGCTTGAGGAGCCCGCGTGGACGCGTTGATCTTCGATTTTGACGGCGTGATCGTCGATTCCGAGCCCATTCACTTCGAGGGCTTCCGCCAAGTGCTCCGGACGATCGGGGTGGAGCTTTCCCGCGAGGCGTACTACACGAAGTATCTCGGTTACGACGACCACGACTGCTTCCTCGCCGCCGCTTCCGAGCAGGGCATCGGCCTGGACGAGCCACAACTCGCGGAACTCATCGAAGCCAAGACCCGCATCGTCCAGCGGATGCTGGGCGAGTCGGCCCGGGCGCTGAGCGGCGCGGTGGAACTCATCCGCGCCGCGCGCGGGGCGGGCGTGCCGCTGGCGATCTGCTCCGGGGCGCTGCGCGACGAGATCGAGCTGGCCAGCCGGGCCGTCGGCGTGCGGGAGTGTTTCGACGTGATCGTCCCTGCCGAGGACGTCGCCAAGGGAAAGCCCGACCCGGAAGGCTACCTGCTGGCCCGCCAGCGGCTCACCGAGACGACGGGGCGCGAATTGAGCGCGGAACGATGCGTGGTGGTCGAGGACTCCCCCTGGGGCATCCAGGCGGCCCATGCCGCCGGCATGAAGTGCCTCGCGGTGGCCAGCAGCTACCCCGCCGACGCGCTGAACCAGGCCGAGTGCGTCGTCGCGAGCCTGTCCGACACGAACCTTGCGCGGATCGAAAAACTGCTCTAG
>DNAS01000171.1:0-436 GCA_003485185.1 Phycisphaerales bacterium
GCCGGCGGGCCGATGATGGGCTTCACCCTCTCCGACCTGTCCACGCCCGTGACCAAGGGAACCAGCGGCGTGACCGTGTTGACCCGCGACGACGTCCGCCGCGCCGAGCAGACCAACTGCGTCCGCTGCGGGCGATGCGTGGACGTCTGCCCGCTGCGACTGGTTCCCACCAAGATGGCGATGGCCGCCAAATTCCGCGACTGGGAACTGGCGAAACGATATCACCTCCAGGCGTGCTGCGAGTGCGGCTGCTGCGGGTACGCCTGCCCCGCGAGCATCCCGCTGGTGCAGTTGATCCGCCTGGGCAAGGCGCAGATTCCCAAGGAATAGGACGCCCCGAACTTCGACCTGCGAACTTCGATCTTCGAACTACGAACTGGACCGCGATATGGCAGAGAACACGGAACACGCTGCGGAAAAGACAGTGGAACTTGAG
>DNAS01000171.1:554-4272 GCA_003485185.1 Phycisphaerales bacterium
GAGGTCGCGCCGGGCCCGCACCTGGCCAGCCGGGCGCTGACCACGCGGCGGATGATGCTCGACGTGCTGATCGCCCTGCTGCCGGTGACGGCCGTGGCGATCTGGGTCTTCCAGTGGTACGCCGCCGCGCAGATCGCCGTGTGCGTGGCCAGTTGCGTGGCGACCGAATGGCTGCTGATGACGCTCTGGTGGCGCAAGGGCGTGACGATCAAGGACTGCTCCGCCGTCGTGACGGGTTTGATCCTGGCGTTCTCGATTCCGGCGGCCTGCCCGTGGTGGGTCAGCGTCATCGCCTCGTTTGTGGCCGTCGCGCTGGGCAAGGTGGTCTTCGGGGGCGTGGGGATGAACATCTTCAACCCCGCCATGGTCGGGCGGGCGTTCGTGATGGTGTCGTTCGCGGGCTTCCTGGCCGCGGGCGGATACGTGGCCCGGACCGCCGGCGTGGTCGGCGAGGCGGGCAACGTCACGCAGACGCTGCCCTGGCTGTTCACGCGGCACATCCCCGACGCGATGTCGCAGGCGACGCCCATGACGGCGGCCTTCAAGGCCGGAAAGGGCTTCGACCTGATGGCCCTGTTCCTGGGCAACACCAACGGCTCGATGGGCGAGACCAGCGCCCTGGCATGCCTGATCGGCGGGCTGTACCTGTGCCTGCGGCGGACGGCCGCCTGGCAGATCCCCCTGGGCGCGATCGTCGGGCTGGGCGTGCTGGCCGGCATCGACAACCTCGTCCACCCCGCCGCCGAATGGACCGCACTGCACCACCTGCTCGGCGGGGCGTTCCTGCTGGGCGCGTTCTTCATCGTCACCGACCCCGTCTCCAGCCCGCTGACGCCCTGGGGACGGTTCCTCTACGGCGTTCTGTTCGGCGTGCTGGTGATGCTGGTGCGCCTGCTGACCAACTACCCCGAGGGCGTGATGTTCAGCGTGCTGCTGGTCAACGCGATCGCGCCGCTGCTGAACCGCTGGACGATCCCGCGCCCCGTGGGCGGGCCCGTGCCGGTGCGGGTGAAAAAGTAACCTCGTTTCCGCGATCCGAAGGACACTAACAGGTTCACGCACATGAAAAACAGTTCCCTGGGACAGGCGTGGCTGGTTCTGCTGCTGTCGCTGGCGTTCGGAGCGGCGCTGGCGGGCGTGCAGGTCGGCTGGGGGCCGATCATCGAGCAGAACAAGCGAAACAAGACCTACGACCAGATTCCCCGCCTGGTGCATGACGTCGAGGCGGTCGATCTCACCGGAAAGCCCGCGAAGCTCTCCGGCGTCAAGGAGGCCACCGAGGAAGTGCCCTACGACGACGGGAAATCCGTCGCGTTCAAGGTGTTCTGGCAGGGCAAGGATCCCGCCGGCAAGGTTCACCTCGGCTGGGTCATCAAGGGCAAGGGCAACGGATACGCCGACGTGATCGAGGTGCTCATCGGCCTGGACCGCAAGGCCGAGCGCATCACCGGAATGACCGTGCTGTTCAACAACGAGACGCCCGGCCTGGGCAACAAGATCACCACCGAAAAGTTCCAGGGCCAGTTCCGCGGGCTCGACGCGGCGAAGCCCGTCGGGTGCGAGAAATCCGCCCCCGCGCCGGGGGCCAACCGCATCCAGGCCATCAGCGGCGCGACGATCTCCTCCGAGAGCGTCTGCAACATCGTCAACCAGGCCGTCGCGGGCTTCCGCGCCCAGCTTCCGGCGCTGAACAAGAAGGACCACTGACCATGGCGAAAGACGGACCGACCCCCCTGGAGCGATTCCTGCGGGGCATCATCCCGGAGAACCCGGTGTTCCGCCAGGTGCTGGGCACCTGCCCCACCCTGGCGATCACGGGCACCGTGCGGCAGGCGATCACCATGAGCGCCGCCGTGATGTTCGTGCTGATCTGCGCGAATCTCATCACCAGCATGATCCGCAACCTACTCAAGCCGCACCTGCGGATCCTGGTGTTCACGCTGACCATCGCCGCGTTCGTGACGATCGCCGACAAGTTCCTGGCCGCGTTCGTTCCGGACATGAGCGAGAAGCTCGGGCCGTACATCCCGCTGATCGTCGTCAACTGCATCATCATCTGCCGGTGCGAGGTGTGCGCCAGCAAGCAGGGCCTGGCGGCGTCGGCCGCCGACGCGGTCGGGCAGGGACTGGGCAACACGCTGGCGCTGGTGGCGATGGCCACCGTGCGCGAGCTGCTGGGCAGCGGGTCCTGGTTCGACATTCCGCTGTTCTGGAAGGAAGGGACGGCCGGCGAGCAGTTCCGCTGGTCGATCATGAACCAGCCCCCGGGGGCCTTCATTACGTTCGGCCTGCTGCTGGGCGCGGTCGTCTGGATCGACCAGCTCCACCAGAAGCGCGCCGCGGCGGCCAAGAGGTGACCGTATGGAATACCTGAGCCAAATCGTCCTGATCGCGATCGGCGCGGCGCTGATCAACAACTTCGTGCTGCACTACTTCGTGGGCATCTGCCCGTTCATCGGCGTGTCGCGCCGGGTGGACATGGCCTTCGGAATGGGCGCCGCGGTGACGTTCGTCATCTCCATCGCCGCGATGCTGAGCTGGGTGCTGACGTACTACGTGCTCCAGCCCGGCGCGCCGCTGGCGAAGTGGATCGCGGGGCTGTTCCTGCCCGCCGAGATCGCCGCCCAGGTGGACCTGAGCGTCCTGACCTACATCGTCTACATCTTCGTGATCGCCTCCAGCGTGCAGTTCGTCGAGATGTACCTGCGCAAGTTCCTGCCGGCGCTCTACAAGAGCTTCGGCGTGTTCCTCCCGCTGATCACCACGAACTGCGCGATCCTCTTCGCCTGCCTGTACGTCATGAAGATGGTCGTGGGCGTCGAGCCCGCCGAACAGTGGGGGCTCGTGCCCTCGCTGACGCTGGCGTTCTTCGCGGGCATCGGGTTCACGCTGGCGATCGTCATCATGGCCGGGATCCGCGAGGAACTGGACCACTGCGATGTGCCGGCGCCCCTGCGCGGCCCGGGCATCACGCTGATCGTCTCGGGCATTCTGGCGCTGGCGTTCCTGGCGTTCACGGGGATGGACCGCAAGCTGGAGAAGATGTTCAAGGGCGACGCACCGGCTGTCACTGCCGCGCAGGATGCGCAGGTCCCCACCTCCGCCAGCCCGGTGTGGAAGCCGCCCGCCCAGACCGATTCGCCCGACACCGACACGCAACGGCAATGAGTGAGAGGACGTCATGACCACACTGATCCTGATCCTGGCCGCCGGAACCATGCTGCTGCTGGCGGTCGCGATGGCGCTCGTCCTGGGATGGGCCAACCGGTCGTTCCACGTCGAGGTCAACCCCCTGGTGGAGAAGGCGCTGGCCCTGCTGCCGGGCGCCAACTGCGGCGGGTGCGGGTTCGTCGGATGCGGCGAATACGCCGAGGCCGTCGTCCACGGAAAGGCGACCCCGGACAAGTGCCCCGTCGGCGGAGAGACCTGCGCCAAGGAGCTTGCCGCCCTGCTGGGCATCGACCTGAAGCCTACCTTCCCCTACCGCCCTGTCGTGCACTGCGGCGCGACCTACGCCGACCGGCTGGGGCGGACGCCCTACCGCGGCCGGCAAACCTGCGCCAGCGCCAACCTCGTCGCGGGCGTGCAGGGATGCACGTACGGCTGCCTGGGGCTCGGCGACTGCCACGCCGCCTGCCGGTTCGACGCCCTGGAGATTCGCGACGGGCTGGCCGTCATCGATTACGAAAAATGCACCGGCTGCGGCGCCTGCGCCAAG
>DNAS01000171.1:4441-4599 GCA_003485185.1 Phycisphaerales bacterium
CGGCTGCGGCGCCTGCGCCAAGGTCTGCCCGCGCAACATCATCACGATGGTCCCCTTCAAGGCCGATCGCATGTACGTCGTCGCCTGCTGCAACCAGGACTTCGGGAAGGACGTCAAGGCCGTCTGCAACGTCGGCTGCATCGGCTGCAAGGCCTGCA
>DNAS01000181.1:0-138 GCA_003485185.1 Phycisphaerales bacterium
TATTGCCTTCTTCCCTCAGTCCTCAATTTTCGTATCCCGGAACCGTGGAACACGGAACCTGGGAATTCTCTTTTCTTCCCCGGTTCCTTGTTCCTCTGTTCCGTGTTCCTTCTTCCTTCGTGCAATTCGTGGACTGTT
>DNAS01000181.1:260-1758 GCA_003485185.1 Phycisphaerales bacterium
TCGTGCAATTCGTGGACTGTTTTCCCGGTCAGGATCCGCTACGGACGGCGCGCCACCAGAGTTGCTCGAGCTGCTCGTGGGTCAGTTTGTACGTCTCCTTGAGCGCCTCTTCCGACGCGGCGCCTTCCTTCAGGCGGGTGACCAGCCGGACAAAGGCGGCGCGGTCCCGCGCGATCAGCAGGCGCACCAGCCCCTGCGCCACGCCGTAATCGAACACATCGAGCTGCACTTCCTGGAAGATCCGCGCGACGCTCCCGCCGAGTTTGCGGGCCTCCTTGGCCGCCCGGATGTGCCGCTTGCCCGCCGAGCAGCCCGGAACCAGCTCGCCGGCCATGTAGTCCGCCAGGCCCTCGTTCAACCAGCGGGGCAGCGCCACGTTGGACACGTACCGCGCCATGAACGCGTGCGTCGCCTCGTGGATCAACACCTCGTAGAAATCCTCCTTGGACGACGAGCGGTTCATGACGATGTAGCTGAATCCGTCGCTGCGGTGGTGGCAGTAGCCGGCCACGTTGGCGAGGCCGCTCTTGTCCACCTCGTCGCACCAGCGGCGGAACTGCTCGGGCTCCTGGAAGACGAAGATGGGATACTTGCCCGCCCAGAGGTTCTCCTTGACGGGGATGTCGAACTGGCGGCAGAGCGCGGCGTACATCTTTTCGCAGGTTTCCATCAGGGGCTTGTCGTCGGACGGCCCCCAGGTGCTGTGGATCAGGAAGTGCTCGGTTTCGACGCGATGGAGGTTCCGGGCGAAGGCGCGGGCCTTCTCGGCCATGCCCTCGACGTGCTTGTGATTGGCGGCGATCTGGGCCTCGGTGACGGGGATGTATTTTCGCCTCGCGGGCGCGGGGGCGGAGTCGCCCTTGGCCGGCGGGGCGGCGGCTGTTTCGCCCGGCGCCGAGGCGGGCGTCGAGGCCAGCAGCTCTTCCACCTGTTTGGCCAGCGAGGCGTCGAGGCGCACGGCCTCGTCGAACTCGCGGCGGGCGGGGTCGGGCAGGGCGTTTTCCAGGCAGTATCGCCCCAGCGCCAGGTGCGTCTCCGCGCGCGACAGGTCCATCACCTTCCGCCGGGTCACGTAGACGCTGACGGGCTTGACCTGCTCGATGGGAATCTCTCGCCGCTCGCGCCCCACCTGCACCACGAACCGCGCGTCGTCCCACTCCAGCAGTGTGCCCTGCACCTGCCCGCCGTCGCGGAGCAGCAGGTAGGCGCGGACGGTCTTCGCCGGCTCGGTGGTCTGCGCCGCGCCCGGCGCGGTCCAAGCTCCCAGCGCCGCCAGGAGCGTCGCCAGGATCGCCTTGCCGCCTCGAAGCATCGCATGTCCCCTTGTGCCCGGTGGAAATGTCCGGCCGGGGGCATTGTACCCCGAGGGGGCGCGGCGGCGCGGGGAAAATTCCCCGCGGGGAACGTCAGCCGCCCAGCTCGATGCACCGCTTGCGGTAATGCAGGTAATTGGACAGCGACACTTCCTCCGGCACGCCGTGGTCGCAGGTGGGAATGT
>DNAS01000181.1:1914-2182 GCA_003485185.1 Phycisphaerales bacterium
CCCGCCGCGCTTTCGCATGGCCGGGAGGATGCGCTCGACCATTTTGTCGATGGCCGCGGGGCCCTGCGCCAGCACGCGCTTGTCGATGCCGCCGAAGAGCGCCAGGTCCGGCCAGTCGCGCCCGACCTGCACGACGTCGCACCCCGCGGCGACCTCGAACGGGCTCATCACGTTCATGCCGATCATCTCGCGATAGATCGGGATCGTCGGCGGGGCGAACCCGTCGGTGTCCACCTGCACGTACAGCGGGCGGGCGCGGTCGATCTGG
>DNAS01000181.1:2314-2597 GCA_003485185.1 Phycisphaerales bacterium
GCGGGCGGGCGCGGTCGATCTGGCGCGACCGCACGCCGGCCATCAGCTCGCGATAATATGGGCCGAGGAACTCGTGCATCATCTCCGGCGAGATCAGCGGGCCGTGGTTGTAGCAGATGTCCTCGGCAAAGAAGATCTCGTCCAGCGTGACGTGCTGCTGGTGGCGCGCGATGACGGCATCGGCCAGCGTCAGCCAGGTCCGCAGGCAGTCGTGGACGACCTCGGGCATGTCGTAGAAGGCGTAGAGCAGGTCGGCCGGTCCGATCAGGCTGCGCAGGTACAT
>DNAS01000066.1:0-174 GCA_003485185.1 Phycisphaerales bacterium
AGACGAGAAACTCGTCGACCTCGACGGCCTCGACCGTGAGTCTGGAGACCTCCAGCCAGCCGGACTGGCCCACCAGCGGTTCGATCACGCTGATCTTGGCCGGATGGTTTGTGTAATCGAGAGTGACCTCAGTAACAGGCAAACGGCGGGCGATGGCGCGCTCAATAAGGCGAC
>DNAS01000066.1:438-6359 GCA_003485185.1 Phycisphaerales bacterium
GATCGAACTGGGCCTGCCCGTCGAGCTCGACACGCGTCAAATCAAGCAGCCATCGCTCCCGTTGGGACAGGCATTCGAGCGTCTTCTCGCGGCTGATCTTGAGGCGCGACCGCACGTCCTCGTCGAAGTTCTCCATGAGCGCCTGGCGCGTCGCCGCCAGGCGAGCCTGAATCTTGGCGTCGAGTTCGGCTTGGAGGGCGTCGAACGCGGCCTGTATCTCGGCGTTCGTGCGGCAGGTCTGGTACACGTCGGCAATACGGCGCTCGATGTCCACGCCGGATTCAAGTGCCCCGAGAACCTCGTCCGACGCGCCGAACACGCCGTCAAAGAGCCGGAACTTCTCGCTGAGTAATTCGTACACGCGCTTGTCGGCTTCGTTGCGGCGGTTCAGGAAGTTGACCACAACCACGTCGTGCTTCTGGCCGTACCGATGGCAGCGGCCGATGCGCTGCTCGATCCGCTGAGGGTTCCACGGCAGGTCGAAGTTGACCACCAGCGAGCAGAACTGAAGGTTGACACCCTCGGCGGCCGCCTCTGTGGCGACCAGAATCGTGGCGTCGTCGCGGAAATGCTCGACGATGGCGGCCTTCATGTCCACGGCGCGAGAGCCGGAGAGCCGATCCGTTCCCTCGTGCTTGGCTTGCCATCGCTGGTAGATGTCGGCGTGATGGGGCTGGTTGTTCGTCCCGTTGATCGTGGCAACCGCTCCCTCGTATCCATCGGCCGCGAGCAGGTCGTAGAGGTAGTTCTGGGTCTCGCGTGATTCGGTGAAGATCACTGCCTTGCGTGGGGATCCCAGTGCCTCGGCCTTGGCAAACGCGGTCTTGAGTGCGGGGAGCAAGGCGTCGCCCTTGGCATTACGCCCGATGCAAGACGCCAGGTCCGCATAGCGCCGCAGATCGGCCAACTCACCCTTCAGTTGTTCGGGGTCGATCTTCGCGTCACCTTCCTCTTCGGCGTCCTCGGCATACTCGTCCGCGAGTTCGGTCACGCCCTCGATGTCGTCATCGTCCACAAGTTCCATGTCGTCGCGGAGGTTCTCCAGGCGAGCCGCAAGACTGCGGAGCGTGCGAGCGATGGCAAAGGTGGACGACGCCAGGAGCTTCCGCAACACCATCGTGATGAGTTGCCGTTGGCTGGCGGGCAGAGCATAGAGCACGTCACGTTGCAGGTAGGTCGTGATGGAATCGTACAGGTTCTGCTCCTGCTCCGACGGCAGGAACTCCTGGGTGATCGGCACCCGGTTGGTGAACGGGATGTACTCGGTCACCTGCTTGCGCAACGTACGGGTGCAGACCGGCGCGATCCGTTGCTTGAGCTGCACATTGCGGGACAGTTCGTCGGTGCTGTTGACGAACTGCTCCCGAAATGACGCTGCATCACCGAAGACATGCGGATCGATGACGCTGACCAGGCTGAACAA
The DNA here is from genome assembly GCA_003485185.1 of Phycisphaerales bacterium. Taxonomy (GTDB): domain Bacteria; phylum Planctomycetota; class Phycisphaerae; order SM23-33; family SM23-33; genus UBA12270. The sequence goes on from DNAS01000066.1 coordinate 1,862, forward strand.
CTCCAGCAGGGAGTTTTGAAGCGGTGTGGCGGTCAGAAGCAGTTTCGGGGCCTTCCCAACCGCCTCCGTAATCTGGTGGGCCATCGTCTTCCGCGCGGCCGGGTTGTTCTGTAAGCGCGTCCGGGAACGGTGGACATTCCGCAGTCGGTGCGCTTCGTCGATGACCACCATATCCCACGGCACCTGGGCAACCGAGGATGCCCGGGCCGCCGCGAAGTTGTAGGAGCAGATGACGGCCTTGTTCTTCTGGTCGAACGGGTTCCCTTCTCTCCGCGCCTCCGCGCCTACGCGTGAGGAATTCCCCGCTTCTTTCCGCCGTTGCTTGACTACATGAGTATCCAGAACTTCCGACGGGATAAAGAACTTGTCGCTCAGTTCCTGCTGCCACTGCTTCCGCAGCATGGCAGGAACGACAATGAGGATGCGCCGCCGCCGTTCCGCCCACTTCTGGGACAGGACGATGCCCGCCTCCACGGTCTTGCCCAGTCCGACCTCGTCCGCCAGGATCGCCCCATTCGTGAACGGCGAACGAAGCGCGAAGAGGGCCGCGTCGATTTGATGGGGGTTGAGATCGACCCTGGCGTTGGCGATGGACCGAGACAGCGCAGCAATGTCGCCGCCGGACCCGCGAAGGGTCAAGGCGTGCGCCCAGTACTGGCTGTGGTAGGCAGTGCTCATGCGTGGATGTTTCTCGATAGGTCGGTCATCTCGTTTCCCCTTTGCGCTTCGAAGCCGCCCTGTTGGCGGGCTTCTTGTCCGGACGGGATTCCGGCGAGGGCTTCCGAGCCGTATTAGCCGTTTGTGAGCCGTCTTCCGTGGCCTGCGATGTCCGGTTTGTCCGATTTATGTCCGATTTCTCATCGCCTGCCGATGGCCCGTTTGGCCCCTTTGCGGCCCCTTTGCAAGGAGCCACCGGGCGTGGCCCCTTTGGCCCCTTTGCGGCCCCTTTGCCCAGCACATAGACAGTGCCCTTGCCCGTGGTTCCGACCCGAGCAACAACGCCTTTGGCGACGAGATCGGCCAATTCGCGATGCGCTGTTCGCTTGGATACACCGAGTAAGGCTTGATACTCCGAGTTGCCAATCGCGCCAACGATCTTCAAATGGGTCACTGTGCGCTGTTGCCTTTCGTTCAGCCCCAGCCCGACCATGACCTTTTCCGTCAGCCAGTTGCGCCAGAGGGTCGCCGAAAACTCGCCTTCACGCTGATCGAAGTCTGGCTCGGGCAAGGCGTGTTCTATACTCTCCCGGATCATCATCAGTGTGCCGGTGCCGTATTTCTCGACGTAGCGGGTGAGGAACAGCGCCTCGCAAATGCGGGCGTTGCGGGCCAGGGATCGGTGGGGCCGTCTCAGTTGTTCGGGAGTCAAAGGCGGGAGCAATGCTCCTGGGTTCCACACTTCGATGCGGTCCGCGAAGACGGACACCTGCACCGCGCCCGCAGACGCATAGTCGCGATGGGCGACGGCATTGACGATGGCCTCGCGGATCACGTCGGGCGGGATTTCGTAGGCGACCGGCGCTTGACTGCTCAGGGCGCGGGTGCCGACACTGCGCGTGATCACCGAAAGGACGAAGTTGACGGCCTGATCGACCTGCTCGAACAGCGATCCTTTGAATATCTGGTAGTAAGGGGCCGGTCGTTGCACCTCCGTCCCGTGGAAGTGCATGCAGCGGACCTCGGCGCTGGCCATGAAGCGTTGGGGGTCGCGGCCAAACAACAGCACCGCCGCGCGGGTCGGTTGTCCGCCATCCGAAAGCATGTGCAGGTGCTCCAGAACATCGGCAGCCGGTGTCCGGGCAGCCAGCGGGAAACGTCGTTCGGCGCGGGCGGTGCGAACAAAGTCGGCCAGAGCCCCCCGGGCGATGTCCTCGAGCGACGCACCGGGACAAGGCTGTTCGTCAAACGGGCGGTTTTGAATGACGCCCGCCTGCTCAAGGTGGTTTACCAGGCTGGCATAAACGGCGGGGATCAGTTCGGACACGCTGTTGAAGCGCCGCCGGATGAGTTGGCCGCCCGCCTTGCGCACGAGGGCCTGCATCTTCGGATGCCGGGCGGCGTCGTTCTCGCCCTTGACGAAGGTCAGCCGCTGTTTCCCGGCGGCGGTGGCTCGGTCGAGCTCGCGCTCGGTGGGCGAGACGCCCTGGTCGTCCTCGTAGCCGTACTCGTTGCCCAGCAGGCCAAGGTACACGTCGCAGCGATCCACCTGGTCCAGATAGACCTTGTCGGCGCGGCGATCAGCGGCGGGCATGGCCTCGAACAGGAATACTTCGAAGAACCGGCCCAAGAGGGCGTCGCCGATGATATAGATCTTCAGCGCCCGGCGCTCCTCGGCCAGTTCCTTCTGCACGCCGCTGATGAAGATCGATTGCTTCATTCCCGGTCCTTATGCGAGTCGGCAGGGCGGTCCTCAAGACCGTGCGTCACCCAGGCGTCGATGGCGTCCTTGTGGAAGCGCCAGCGCTTGCCGATCTTCTGGCCCGGCAGTTTCCCCTCGACGGCCAGCTTGTAGAGCGTGGACTTCGAAATCTTCAGGTACGCCGCCAACTCGTCCATCGTCAGTATCTCGTCATGTTTGGCATTCATAGGCTGCTCCGGGCACCCCCTTGCCAGTTGAAACCTGGTTCAAGAAACGTTGCGGCGAATATTATCCATATTTCGCTGTTGTTCACAATGGTAAAGTAGCGCCGGTCTCGCCGGGTGCTATCCGGCGTACCGCCGCTTGTTCGCTCACTTGTTCGGTTGGCATCGGCGGCGGCTTGGGCGGTGTGCGAATTGGTTCGACTTGGGCCTCTTGGGCCTTGACTGGGGCCTCGACTGGGGCCTGCGGCTCGTTGCGGCTGGTGACTGGGTCGCTGACTGGATCGGCGACTGTGTCGACGGCCAGTTACCAGACAGCGACGGACCTCTTGCCGTCATCGGCAGGCGGCAGGTCTTCCGCACGATGATCACCCTGGCGGCGTGGTCAAAGCAGGCGTCCGGTACGGCCGCCCGGAGACTCTCTGGCGGGTTCATGCTGGCGGTCGGAGGCGCTGCGGCAGGCGGGCGTGCCGCGCCGAAGCCCGCCCCGGCGGGCGTAGGCGGGTGCGATGACCGAGAGCGGTTCGAGTGGGGTTGTTCCTGGGGAGCCATTCGACGCGCCGCCTCACGGCGGCTTGCCCTTCGACAGGCTCAGGGCCCCGAGCACGGGCGCCAACGGTGCCCACGTCGAGGGGACACGGGCAGGTGGAAGGCGTTTCCGCTCGAACTACTGTTCGAAGGGTCATTCGGATTGAACCCCGGCGCTTTCTACCATACTGTTCCCTCATGACCGCATGGTTTTACATCCTCCGCCTGGAATCCGGAGTTCTCTACCCCGGAGCTACCACGAACCTTGATCAGCGCTGGCGTGGCCATCAGTCCGGTCATGCCTGCCGAACGACCAAGCTCGATCCCCCAGTTGGCCTCGTCTTGAGCGAGCCATTCGAGATCTTCTCCGAAGCCCGACGGCGCGAGGGTCAGGTGAAGCGCTGGAGCGCAAAGAAGAAGGAGGCGCTTGTGTCGGGGGATTTCGTCTCGTTACGGACATTGGCGGTTTCCCATGACCACGGAAGGAGGATGCCGAACGCCGTGAGGGTTACCTGAAGACCACCGCCGGACGCAAGGGTCACAAGCTGATCCTCCGCGAAACAATGAACTCTCGGGTTTGGGACTGAATGATGATGATCAACCGACACGCCACCCCGGACGCAAAGATTACGCTGTTCAGCTCCTTGTTCCGCGGCCGTGAGGATGTGTACCCCCGTCGGTTCGAGAGCCGCAGGACCGGCAAGTCCGGCTATGCCCCGGCTTGTGCCAATGAATGGGTCCGGGGACTCTGCGACCGGAAATCCGTGAAATGTGCCGAATGCCCGCATCGTCGTTTTCTCCCGGTGACCGATGACGTCATCCGGCAGCACCTGCTCGGCCAGGATTCGGGTGGTCGGGAGTTCGTTGTGGGAATCTACCCGATGCTGCTGGATGAGACCTGCTTCCTGCTTGCTGCCGATTTTGACGGCGAACAATGGGTGGAAGATGCGGCGGCAGTGCGGGAAACATGCCGCCGGTTCGATGTGCCCTGTGCGCTGGAACGCTCGCGCTCCGGGAACGGCGCGCACCTCTGGCTGTTCTTTGAAGAGGCGCTGCCCGCCGTTCTCGCACGGAAGGTTGGCGCGCATCTTCTCACCGAGACCATGGAGCGACGGCCCGAGATTGGCTTGAGATCGTACGATAGGTGTTTCCCCAATCAGGACACGCTCCCCAAGGGCCAACTCGGGAACCTCATTGCACTTCCGCTGCAGAAACTGCCGCGCGACCACGGGAATAGCGTCTTTCTTGACGATTCCATGGTTCCGTACGCCGACCAGTGGGCCTTTCTTGCGGACGTCAGGAAGATCGCGCGTTCCGAGGCCGAACGCATCGTTCGCTCGGCGGAGGCGGCACGGGGAAATGTCGTCGGGGTTCGCCTGGTCCCCTGGGA
>DNAS01000066.1:6497-6886 GCA_003485185.1 Phycisphaerales bacterium
CTGGGACGAGACTACCGATACGCCATGGACGACGCCGCCTTCCAGGCGTCCCGCGAGTGCGCCTATTACCGGTCCGCTGCCGCAATCCATGGAACTCGTTCTCGGGAACGAGATCTACGTCGCCAAGGAAGGACTGCCGCCCGCATTGCGAAACCGCCTGATCCGCTTGGCTGCCTTCCAGAACCCCGAGTTTTACCGCGCACAGGCTATACGACTACCGACCTTCGACAAGCCGCGCGTCATCTCGTGCGCCGAGGATCATCCCCATCACATCGCCCTCCCGCGCGGATGCCTGGAAGATGTTCGAAACCTGCTGACAGGGTTAGGTGTCCGCCAAACGCTCCGCGAGGAGCGTTACTCGGGAACGCCGTTCGCGGTCACATTCCAAG
>DNAS01000066.1:7024-7299 GCA_003485185.1 Phycisphaerales bacterium
ACATTCCAAGGCGAACTTCGGCCGGAGCAACGAGTGGCCGCAGAAACGTTGCCCAAGGCGGATGTGTCCCATTTCGTCACTCGCTATCGGTGCTCCAGTCCTTGCACAGCACCTCGGCATGTTCGAGAACCAGTTCGGTCGCCCGCGCCTGCATGTCAGGGGGATAGCCGTATTTGCGCAACACCCGTTTGACGAGAACGCGAATATGCGCTCGGGCGTTTTCGCGTACCTGCCAGTCAATGGTGACGCTCTGCTTCACCCGGTCGACCAGTTCC
>DNAS01000066.1:7455-8193 GCA_003485185.1 Phycisphaerales bacterium
GACCAGTTCCTGCGCAAGGAATCGGAGCTGCTCATCTCCGATGACCTGCTTGGCGCTCGCGTTCTCGGCCAGCGCGTCGTAGAAGGCCACTTCATCATCCGAGAGCCCCATTTCCTGGCCGCGAGACTCGGCCAACCGCATCTCCTTGGCGATGCGGATCAGCTCGTCTATGACTTGGGCAGCCTCAAGAGCACGGTTCTGGTACTTGCGGACCGCCTGCTCAAGCATTTCGGCAAACGAGCGCGCTTGCACGACATTCTTGCGCATGCGTGTCTTGATCTCGTCGTTGATGAGTTTCTTCAACAGCTCGAGGGCTAGGTTGCGCTGCGGCAAGCGCTGGACATCCGAAAGGAACTCGTCTGACAGGATGGAGATGTCCGGCTTCTCCAACCCGGCGGCCGCAAAGATGTCCACCACCTCGGTCGAGTAGACCGCTCGCGATACAAGCTGCCGTATGGCCGTCTCCATATCGTCAGGCGATTTCTCACTCTCGGACATCGTCACCTTGATCAGTGCCGAGCGAATCTCCTGAAAGAGTCCGATCTCGTCTCTGATTTCCATCGCTCGCGGATTCGGGACCGCCAGAGCAAATGCCTTCGAGAGGTCGCCGACAGCCTGCACGAAGCGCGTCTTGCCATCGTCCAGGCTGAGTACGAACTCCATCGCCTGCGCTACGCCGTTCATGCGTTGGGCGGGGACTGCCTTCAAGATGGCCTTGTAGTCGAAGCCGTGCAGCAG
>DNAS01000131.1:0-405 GCA_003485185.1 Phycisphaerales bacterium
TGTTCACCTTCCTGGGCGTCGCCAGCCAGGGTGACCGCGCTCCCGCCTGGCCGCAGCAGTTCTCCAGCGCCAGCCCAATGAATTCGGTGGTGGCCGTCGCGCAGGCCGAACTGTTCAACAACACCAGCTGGGACCTGTGGACGCAGGACTGGCAGACGCAACTGGTGCCCGTGACCCAGTGGGACGACTGGGTCCGGCGCCTGGAATTGGGCGTCGCGCAGGCCGGGCTCACCGACGGCCAGGTCAGCGAGCAGGACGTCAGCGACATGCATGATTACATGATGCGGATGAACCGCGAGTTCGTGGAGCTGTATAAGGCGAATTAGGGACCAGTAGTCTTTCAACATGGATTTTGTGAATGCAAAAGCCATGTTGAAAAACTACAGAGCAGGCGAACAGTTGAGC
>DNAS01000131.1:544-7364 GCA_003485185.1 Phycisphaerales bacterium
AGAGCAGGCGAACAGTTGAGCAGGTGAACAGGAGAAAAACGCCATCGAGCCTGCGGTCTCCTGCTCGCCTGTTCACCTGTTCGACAACCAGAAATCCAAGTTGGAAAACTACCAGGGACCGGGAACTAAGAAGCATGACGGGTTTGGCGAGACAACACGGTTCGCTCTGGCAGCGACGGCGGCGCGGAACGGCCATCCTGGAGTTCGCGATGGCGATTCCGTTGCTGGCGACGGTCATCGTGGCGACGTTCTTCTTCGGCTGGGCGATGAAGAGCCAGCAGCGGGTGAAGATCGCCGACCGTTTTTCCGCGTGGCGGGCGGTGGACCGCGGCGCGCCGAGCGACGAAACGCTGAATGTCGTGTTCTTCGAGGATCGCACGTCGTCGGTCTCCCAGGGCTGGGGCGCAGGGCCGTCCGAGACGCGCGAGGACCTTGCCGCCGAGACCGGCGCGGTCAGCCGCGACGCCGGCGACCTGGCCCAGCGCCTCGTGATCGACCGCTGGCCCCAGGGCGTCTCCGTGCGCGTGGCGGCGGAGTTCGTCCCCGCGATGGACGCCTGGCGGCAGTTCACCGGCCCGATCCGCGACCGCCACACGCGCGAGGGGCGCGAGTGGCGCCGCCGGGAGGCGTCGAACCTGCCCGAGTTGCGTGACCAGTTCTACAGCGACATGGACGAGATGTTCGAGAATTTCCCCGCGCCGGCGGACCGGTTGGCCGACCTGTTCCGCCAACTGTACCTTTCCCGCTGGTAACCCCCCCATGATCGACGAGTCCCAGACAGACGCGCTGCCCCGCCGACGGCGGGTCTTCAACGGCGTGCTGGGCGCGGCGCTGCTGGCGGCGGGCGTGTTCGCCGCGCTCCAGGCGCACACGTTCTGGACGGCGCGGCGCGGCGGGCAAGACAACGCGGAACGGCCCGGGCGCAAGTCGCCGCGAGGGCACACGCCGTCGCCGGCCGATGCCCCGGGCGCCTGGGCCGACCAGCCGGCCAACGTGCTGTCCGATGCGCGCCTCGCGCCGCTGGACGGCGACCCGGCGGGCATCGCGCCGCCAGCCGGCGCAAAACCCCTGGGCGCCTACCGCCGCGCGTTCGCCGGATACGCCGACGAACTGGCCCGCTACCTCGTGCCCGGCGAACTCGCCCAGGCCGAAACGCATTATCGCGATTGCCTGTCGGCGCGAGGTTTTCAACTCACCTATCGCCGGGAGATGCCCGACGGGCGGCGGGTGCTGGTGTTCAGCGGTCCCGGCTGCGACGTGACGGTAAGCTTGCGAAACGTCTCCGGGCAGGAGAAGATGGTGTCCGTGTCGCTGGCGGCGACCTCGCGGGAGCCGCCGGGCGACGCCGGCGGAAAGGAACCACGCTGATGGAAGACAAGGCCCCGACGATCCGGAACAAGTGGCTGCTCCTGACGGCCCTGGCGCTTGGCGCGGTGGTGGTGATCCTCTACAACTACCACATCGCGGCCGTCCGCCTGGAAGCCCGCGGCGACAACGTCGTCGTCCTGCGCTACACCCGCCTGATGAATCCCGGCGAGAAGATCGCCGAGAAGGAAGTGGAGGAAGTGGAAATCCCCCGCTGGGTCGCGCGGGGAATGGCCAACGTGGTGGAGAAGAAGGACAAGGAGGCCATTCTCGACAAGAACGTCAATCAGCGCGTCAGCAAGGGCGACTACGTGTACTGGACGCACACGACGCGCGACGACGGGACGCGCCCCAGCACGCTGATCGCCGAGGGGATGGTGGCGTTCCCGGTGCAGATCAACCCGCTGGAATCGCCGGGGACGATCCTCCGCGCTGGCGACCGGGTGACGCTGATCGGCCGGCTGAACGTCGAGGGCCAGCCGGAAAAGAGCTACGTGATCGTGCAGGCGGTGAAGGTACTCGGCGTGGGGGGCAAGGGCCCGGAGGAAGTCGAGGTCGACCCGGCCCGCAGGACCGCCGGCGACGGCGGACAGCGGGCCTACCGCTCGATCATGATCGAGATGCTCCCCGACGAGTCGGTGAAACTCCAGGACGTGCTGACCCACGTGAAGAACAACCCGCGCGTCCTGGTGCGCAACCCGCAGGCGAAGATCCCCACCGACGCGGGGCGCGTCAACCCCGAACTCGCCCCGCTGTACGAGCCGAAGAGAATCCGCACGAAGACCGTCACGAACTGATTCGCACGGAAAGGCGGCAAACCGCGTGGAAATCTGGGTCTACAACCAGTACACCGACCAGCGGGAGATCGTCAAGGTCGGAGACGAGAGCATCCTGATCGGGCGCGACGAGTCGTCGGACGTGACGCTGCGCAGCCCGTTCGTCTCCCGCCAGCAGGCGCGGATCTTCCGCGAGGGCGGAACGTACTTCATCGAGTCGCTGGGGCTCAACGAGACCATCGTCGCCAACAAGCCCCTGCCGCACAAGGGGCGCACGAAGATCGAGTACGGCGACGAGGTGCGCGTCGGCGAGTTCAGCCTGTTCATGATGGAGCCCTCGGCGCGGCGGGTGCGCGCGGGAGAGCGGGCGGCCTCGCCCCGCAAGCGAGTCATCGAGCTGGAGCAGAAGCTCCACGCGGAGCTGCTGGACCGCCTGAACCTGCGCGTCACGGGGCAGGCGGGCTCGGCTGACGAGGCGCACGTGGCGCTGATCAAGCGGCACCTCCAGGAGATCATCGAGGCCCACAAGGGCGAGGTGGACGCCGAGATGGGCGACCATCTCGTCCGCGAGTTCTTCTGGCGCGGGACGGTCACCGAACTGGCGCGCCGCGCGACGGGCAAGCTGATGTACAGCTACGGGTTCGAGGGCAGCGACCTGCGCTCGCCGAAACTCGAGGAGAGCATCTCCCGCCTGATCGGCGACGTGCTGGGCAGCTTCCCGCTGCGCCTGCGCCCGCACTCGATGAAAGAGGACGTGGCGATGGTGGAGAAGGACTTCCCGGCGCAGATGCAGCGCATCGGAAAGTTCCTCACGCCGGACCTGCGGGAATACATCGTGCGGCGGATGCTCAGCAAGGAGATCGAGGACGTCGTGCTGGGCTACGGGCCGCTCCAGGACCTGCTGGAGATGCCCAACATCAACGAGATCATGGTGGTGGGGCGGGACCACATCTACATCGAGAAGGACGGCGCCGTCACGAACACCGGGCGGAGCTTCTTCTCCGACGAGATCGTCCACAGCATCATCGAGCGGATCATCACGCCCGTGGGGCGGCGAATCGACCGCTCCACGCCGCTGGTGGACGCCCGCATGCCCGACGGCTCGCGCGTCAACGCGATCGTCAACCCCCTGAGCCTCTCGGGCCCGGTGCTGACCATCCGCAAGTTCGCGCGCATCCCGTTCACGATCGACGACCTGATCGAGCGCGGAACGCTCACCGAGGGCGCCGCCAACTTCCTGCGATCCTGCGTGCTGGGGCGCAAGAACCTCATCATCTCCGGGGGGACCAGCAGCGGAAAGACCACCACGCTGAACGTGCTGAGCAACTTCATTCCGCCGGAGGAGCGCATCGTCACCATCGAGGACTCGGCCGAGCTCCAGCTTCCCCAGGAGCACCTGGTGCGCCTGGAGACCCGCCCGGCCAACATCGAGGGGCGCGGCGCCTACACCATCCGCGACCTGGTGCGCAACGCCTTGCGCATGAGGCCGGACCGCATCGTCGTCGGCGAGTGCCGCGGGCCCGAGGCCCTGGACATGCTCCAGGCCATGAACACCGGGCATGACGGCTCGCTGACCACCATCCACGCCAACACGCCCTCCGACACGATGATGCGCCTGGAGACGATGGTTCTGATGGCCGTCGAGATGCCCGTCAAGGCGATCCGCGAGCAGATCGCCGCCGCCCTGCACCTGGTCGTGCAGATCGCCCGCCTGTCCGACGGGCAGCGCCGCGTGACGCACATCTCCGAGATCGGCGACATCGACCCGGAGACCGGGCAGATTCTCACCGAGGACATCTTCGTTCTGCGCAGCCCGCAGGGCCGGCCGAACGAACCCGCGCGCCTCCGCCACACCGGATACATTCCCGAGTTCGCCGACGAGCTCATCGCCAAGGGCTTCATGGACGTGGGGGTGTTCCTATGATCGGCGCGGCGGAAGTGTCGGGCAACCTCCAGACGATCACCAGCGCGGTGATGTTCCTGGCGACGGCAGCTGCCGTCTACCTGGGCGGCAGGCCGCTTCTGGAACTCATCGCCCGCCGCGAGCAGCAGTACGACCTGGCGTTGCGGGGCGGGCTGTTGATGAACGTCAAACCGCGCTCCGTGACGGTCCTGACGGTCCTGGCGATGGCGTCGATGGGGCTGATCGGATATGCCCTGACCGAGAGCCTGCTGGGGACGTTCGTCGCGGCGGGCATCGGGATGTTCCTGCCGGCGGTGGTCGTCAAGGTGCTCTGGCGCCGCCGCATCGCCAAGCTGGAAACCCAGCTCGTGCCGGGCATCCAGACGCTCACCTCGGGTGTCCGCGCGGGGCTGAACCTCGTGCAGGCGATGAAGCTGCTGGCGACGGACGGCCCGCGCGAGCTGCGCCAGGAGTTCGCCCACCTGCTGCGCGAGTACGATTACGGCGTGTCGCTCGAGGACGCGATGGACAACGCGGCCGACCGCATGGACTCCGGCGATTTCCGCCTGCTGTTTTCCGCGCTGAAGACGCACCGGGAGCGCGGCGGCGACCTGGGCGCCACCCTCGACCGGATCGCCGAGAGCGTCCGCGAGATCCAGCGCCTGGAGAACCGCGTGCGGAGCCTGACCGCGCAGGGGCGCGCCACTGCGCGATGGCTGGCGGCCATGCCCGCCGTCGTCCTGGCGATCCTCTACTTCCTCGTCAGCCCCGAGGACACCGTGCGACTGTTCACCGAGGACGCCGGAAAGCTCATCCTCGCGGTCATCGTCATCCTGAACATCGCCGGGTTCCTGTGGATCCGAAAGATCGTCTCCATCAACATTTGACATGAACGCATCGTGCGACATCCTGGCCTTGGCGCCGCTGGCGTTCGACTGGACGGACGGGGTGATCTCCGTCGGACTGTTCGCGTCGATCGTCCTGCTGGTGGTGTCGGTCTTCAACCAGCCCGGGGCGATCCAGCTGTCGCCCCAGCGCGAGGCGGCCATCGCCACCGGGCACACGGACCGCAAGACGGTCTTCGAGAACCCGTACCTTCGCCCGCTGCTGTGGCTGCTGCTGGCGCTGAGCAGCCGGCTGGCGATGCCCCGCGCCAAGCAATGGCTCAACCGGACGCTGGTGGCCGCCGGAAGCCCGAACTACTACACGGCCGAGGAGTATCTCGCCCTGTCATTCCTGACGGGATTGGTGCTGGCGGCGCTGCTGGAAGTGACGTACCTGCTGGTGTACGGGACGTTCAGCGCGACGGCGTCCGCGCTGGGGCTGGCGGCGGGAATCTTCCTGACGATCCACCAGATTTATGAGACCGCCTCCAAGCGCCTCCAGGCGATCTCCCAGCGCCTTCCGTACGCCCTGGACCTGATCGCGCTGGCGATGGGCGCCGGCGCGACGTTCACCGAGGCCGTCCAGACCATCGTCCGCGAGCGGAACGACGATCCGTTCAACGTCGAGCTCAAGACGCTGCTGGCTGAGATGGAACTCGGCACGACGCGGCGCAAGGCGCTCCAGAACCTCGCCGCGCGCGTGCCGCTGGATCACCTCCAGAGCATCGTTGCCAGTGTCATCCAGTCGGAGGAACTCGGCACGCCCCTGGCGGACGTGCTGCACTCGCAGGCGACGCTCCTGCGCCTCCAGCGGACGGTCCGCGCGGAGAACCTCGCTGCCGTCGCCAGCGTGCGGATTCTCGTTCCGTGCCTGCTGCTGCTGTTCGCGGTGATCCTGGCGGTCTTCGGGCCCGCGATCATCCGCGCGCTCCAGGGAGGGCTGTTCTGATGGCCGGTCCGGGTCCGGAGCTGATCTTCGTGGCGGGCCCCCAGCGGGGCGAGCGGGCGGCTGTGCTGAGCAACGAGGCCGTCGCGGGACGATCCCCGTCGGCCGATATCCAGCTTGCCGAGGAGTTCGCCTCCCGGCAGCACGCGCGGTTCGCGCTGACGGCCGACGGTTGGCTCGTCGAGGTGCTCTCGCCCAACGGCCTGGAGGTCAACGGAAAGCGATACAAGCAGGGCAAGAAGCTCCTGCTGGCCACTGGCGACGTGCTGCGCTTCGGGCAGGCGACGCTCGTGTTGTTCGTCTCTCCGCAGGACGATCCGGAGCAGGCGCTGGCGGACTACCACCAGGCCCATCCGGAGCCCGCAGCACCTCCAACGCCCGAGCCCGAATCCGAGGCGCCGGGTGAAGGGGAACTCCCCGAAGCAAAAGCCGGCGAAGAAGTCGCCCCGCCCAAGCCGCCCTCCAAGGCCCGGCGCTACGCGCTGATCCTCGGCGTCTCGGCCCTGTCCACGGTGCTGCTGATTTTGCTGGCCTCGTCGATGACGGAGGACAAGGCGAGCAAGGAACTCGGCCAGCTCCGCCGGCTCAACGAGGCGGAGATCCGCAAGATTTTCGAGACCCGCCCGGAGAAGATGCCGAATCCCGCGGCTGCGGCGCAGTCGCTCCACGAGGCGAAGATCCTCTTCGAGGACCGCCATCTCCGCACCGGCGACCTGTACCGCTGCACGCTGAAGTACCGCCTGCACCTGTCCTACCGCAACAGCCTGGTCTTCGACGACTACCGCGACGGCGAGAACTGCCAGAAGGCTCTGGATGAGTTGGTGAAGATCGTGTCGGGCAAGTACCACACCGCCTGGGCGAACGCCAAGAGCAAGAACTGGAAGCTGGCGGCCGATGGCTTCGAGGATCTGCTGCGCATCCTTCCCGCCGACGAGCGCGAAGACCC
>DNAS01000010.1:0-136 GCA_003485185.1 Phycisphaerales bacterium
CGCCGAACATGCGACCGAGCAGCGGCGAATCCTGGCGGCAGTACCAAGAGCGAATGCTCAAGGAGACCAGCCGCTTCATCGAGTGGGGGCTCCGGCATCCGGAACTGGTCATCGAGATTCCCGCCAAACCGGTCGG
>DNAS01000010.1:458-5611 GCA_003485185.1 Phycisphaerales bacterium
CGCAGAGGACGCAGAGAATTGAAAATCATTCAACAATGATTCTCTCTGCGGTCTCTGCGCCCTCTGCGGTGAACCTTTTGGTTATGGATGCTTCTTTTTCCCGCAGAGCACGGTGAAGTCGTTCGGCAGGTAGTCGTCGAGGATCGTGATCCGCCCGCACAGCGGTTCGAGCAGCTTGCGCACCTCTTGCGGGTCGTAGCAGAAGTAGCGGTCCTCGGCGGGCGGGCGGCGGCGGTGCAGCAGGTTGATCGCCAGCGTGCCGCGCACTAGGCCCAACAGCCGCCCGACGGCGCGGGGGAGGAACTCCAGGTTGTTGCCCAGGTTCAGGTTGAACATGCCCGAGCAGAAAGCCACGTCGAACGACTCGGGCGGGAAAAGGTCCTGCGTGAACACGTCGCCGCAGACGAAGCGGGCCTCGGAGTGGCGGGCCCGGGCGGCGGAGACCATCTTCTCCAGCAGGTCCACGCCGGTGTAGTCCACGGCGATGTTGCGGCGGCGCAGGTACGCCCACAGGTCGCCCAGCCCGCAGCCGACGTCCAGCAGCGAGCGCCCGGCGAGTTCCACGCGGTCGGCCAGCACGCCGAACCGCGCTTCCTGCGAGGCGGCGCTGGCCCAGTCGAGGATGTCGAAATGCTCGCGCCCCACGCGGATGCGCGGCTCGTAGTGGCGGCGGATTCGGTCCTTGCGGCTCATGGGGCGGCGCCCTCCGGGCTCTCGCGCGACAGTTCGGCCCGCGCGAGCAGTTCGTCGTAAAACTTCTCGCCGCCCAGGGCGACGGCCCAGGGCAGCAGCGCCCCGCGCGAGTCCCAATAGTCCAGGTCCCGCAACTGCCAGTCGTCGGCGACGCGGCGGAGCGTGCGGTCGAGGATCTGCGACTGCACGGCCTTGTGCTCGTGCGACGCGCGGCGAACCTCGGCCGACTTGGGGTCGCGGGCAGCCAGCTCACGCCGTCGCGCGTCGAGCGCGTCCAGTCGGGCGAACAGGTCCGGCAGGGAACGCCGCTGCCAGTCGAGGCGTGCGTCGTCGTCGCGGAAGTCTTCCAGCCGGCGCGTCGCGTCGGCGGCAAGGTCCCGCCAGTTCCTCGCCAACTCGCGGGCGGGAACTTCCTGCCGGCCCATCGCGGCGGCCAGGTGAGCCGGCAGGCGGATGGGCGTGTCCAGCCCGGCCAGGCGGTCCAGCAGGCGGAATCGCACGCGCAGCACCGGCTGGAGCGTTTCGGGCAGCAGTCCCGCTTTCTGAAGCCGGCGGGCCAGGCAATGCGCCGCGGGCATGTAAAGCGATCCGCGGTGGGGCAGGGCGAGCGGCCTGCCGGCGGGGCCGTAACGCGCCTGGATGACCAGCAGCGCCGCCTTGCCCGCCAGGCACTCGATGCCCGCCGCGCGAAGCTCCGACACGGGCAACTCGCCGTCGCGCAAGGCGAACGTCCGACCGCCGACGCGGAGTTCGTCGCCGTCCAGATGGGCGGCGGTGCGCACCAGGCGACCCTCGCGGCGCATCACAGCGAAGAACGGCAGTTCGCCTTCCTTCGTGCGGAGCGGGCGCAGGGGCACGCCCGATTCCGCCATGGCCTCGTTGTAGAGCGCCGCGGCGCGGGCGTAGTCCCGCGTGAAAAGCTCCAGCAGGGCGGTGCGGTGCGCATCGGCGCCCGTCGCCAGCAGCGACGAGGTCAGCCGCAATTCCGCCCCGTCGCCGAGATGCTCGCCCATCCACAGGCGATACAGGTCCACCAGCCGCCCGTCGGCGCAGCGAGCAAGGAGCGACTCGGCCATCGCCTGCTCGCGGTCGAACCATTCTGTCACCCGCGTCTGTGAGGCCGACGAGGGAAACGCCTCCAGGCAGTTCCGCCTTGCCATCGTCAGCAGTTCGCGGACTGCGCCGGCCGTCTCGGCCACGCCCAGGTCGCCGATGAGCCGGTGGTGCTCGCGGTCGCCGGCGTAGCTGGGGCCGATGAGCTGCCAGTTGTCCGATGGGGAGAACTCGTCGTAGAGGTCGTCGAGGGAGCGGCCCAAGCGGTGGGCCAGCGCGGCGACGGCCTGGCCGAGGTGCGGCTCCCAGTCGCGGATCTCCACCGGCAGGCGGCCGAGGAACTCGCTGTAGAACAGCGCGGCGCCCCAGTCCTGCCCGCCGCTGCGGTGGAACCGTTCGCGCGCGATGCGTACCGGGTCGCCGGGCGAGGTTCCCAGCGCGGTGAAGGCGACGTCCACGTCTTCGATGAAATGCGTGACCGGCAGACCGGCGCGGGCCAGCGCCTGGAGCTTGGGCAGCGAATCCCACAGGCTGTGGGAGTTCTGGTCGATGGTGAAGACGCCCGAGCTGTCGGCGTGGGCGCTCATGATCCGGCGCACCGGCACGGGTCGCCGGCCAGCGCCTGTGCCGCCAGCGCGGGGTGGACCGTTCCTCCGAAGGCGTCGCGCACGATGGTTTCCAGGCACAGGTCGGTCACGCGCCCGTCGGGTCCGGTGGTGAAGTAAATGCGCAGCATGTCGCCGCTGCGGGCGCGCACGAAGACGGGTTTTTCGCCCGCGAAATATTCCTTCGGCCAGGCGAAGCGCCGCGCCGCAAGGATCGCCGCCGCTGCCGAGCCCGTCCCGCACGCCAGCGTCTCGCCCTCCACGCCGAACTCCCACGTCCGCACGGCGATTTGGCCTTCGCCGAGCGCCTGCACGAAGTTCGCGTTGGCGCCCCGCGGCGCGAACCGCTCATGATACCGGAACGCCGGGCCCCAATGTGGGACTTCCAGCGAGTCCAGATCGTCCACGTAGGCGACGACGTGCGGCACGCCGGTGCTCGCGAAATCGCAGTTCCACCGCTTGCCGAGCACGTCCAGGTCGATGCCCGACTCGACATGCTCCGGCAGGGGGATGCAGACCTTGACGTAGCTGTCGGAGGCGTTGGAGCCGAGCACGACGCCCGCGGGCGTGAGGATGCGGATTTCCGCCCGGTCGACCATGCGGGTGGAGATGACCCAGTGGGCGAAACAGGCGGTGCCGTTTCCGCACAGTTCCACCTCCGAGCCGTCGGGCTCGAAGAACCTCGCCGCGATATCCGCCACGTCGTCGAACTCGGGGCGGCAGGCGAAAATCAACCCGTCGGCGCCGATGCCCAGGCCGCGCCGGCACAACACGCGGGCGAAATGCCCCACGCGCGCCGCCGAGGCGAGCAGCTCGTCGTAGCGCCCGTCGCGATTGTCGATGCAGAGGAAATCGTTCCCGCTGCCCGAGAGTTTCAGGAATTCAATGGGTCCGTTCATCCGGCCGGGGCTCCCTGCGCCTTTTCTTCTCTATCCATATATAGCGGGCTGGCGCGGGGATATCAAAGCGTTTGGCGAAAAGGCGCCGTCTCCGCCTGCGGCGCGGCGAGGATTACCCACACCGAGTGCTTGCCCGCCGGACCGAAGGGGCCGAGGACCAGGAAGCGCGGATCGCGCCGCAGCGCGTCGAACAGGCGAGGGTCCGGCGCGTCGTCGAGGAACCCCCTGTTGACCGCGACGGCCGGATACGTCAACACGCCTTCGCCGCCCATTCGCCGCCACAGCGCGTCGGGGCTGGCCAGGTCTTCCGGACGAAGTTCAAAGGGATGGGACGAAAACCGCATGACCCCGTCGGCCGGCGAACCGGCGAAGAACGGCGCCCACCCGTTGGGCGAAAGCACGCGCCGCCCCGGGCCCAGTTGCCGGGCGATGGCCTCGCCCGCGGCGCGGTATCCGCCCTTGCCCTCGTGCAGCGCGGGCAGCGCGCGAAACACGGAGACCGCCACCATCGCCCCCGTCCACAGCAGCACGAACGCCCGCTCGCGCCGTGCCCAGCCCAGCCAGCCGGTCAGCAGCAGCGTGTCCTGCACGAGGATCATCAGCCCCGCGCCGGCGCACGGCGTCAGCAGCAGCGCGGGCATCAGCAGGTGCCGGCTGGAGAGATACCCCGGTCCCAGGCGGACCTCCATCGCCACCAGCAGCGGCGACAGGAACGCCAGGGGGGCGAACATCGCCCACAGGCCCGCCGGGCGGGGGCGGATCAGCAGCACGCGGGGGAAGGGCACGCGAAGGATCCCCTTGAGCAGCCAGGTCACCCAAAACACCGCCGCCAGCGGGGCGACGGCCAGGCCCATCGCCTGGCGACCGCGATCGAACGTGCGGCGGACCGCGCCGATTGTCTCTTCGGACAGCGTGCTGTCGGCCAGCAGCGTCGATCCGCCAGCGCAGACGAAATCGCCGAGGGTCTTTTTCTGCGTCAGCCCGCCGACGGCCGCCGCGTAGGGGATCACGCAGAGCAGCGCCGCGGCGACGAGCCCTCCGGCGGCCGCGAGGCGAAGACGGCGCGTGCCTGTCCGCGCCTCACCCGGCCAGAGGACGATGCCCGCCGACACGACGGCCGCCAGCAGTTCCTCCGGGCGGAAGAGATACCCCGCGCCGACCGCCAGGCCCGACGCGACTGCCCACAACATCCCTCGCGGCCTGCCCGCCGACAGTGCCCGCCGCGCCGCCATCGCCAGCGCGACCGACACCAGCGTCATCGCGACGGCCGGGGCGTCGCTGACCACGTCGGCGCTGACCTCGGTGAACGTCTCGCCCAGCGCCGCCAGCCAGACTGTCACCATCGCCACCCGCCGGTCGAAAATGTTCCGGGCGATCGCGTACAGCGCCGCCAGCGCCACGAGACCCGCGACGATCGACACGCCCCGCGCCAGGACGATCCATCCGTCCGGCCAGGCCGGATGCAGCCAGCCGGCCAGCACGCTCACCACGGCCGAGTAGCCGGGATGATACGCGAAACTCCGCGCGACCTCGCCCGCCGGTGCGGACTGGAACTCGCGAGCCATCAGCAGGTAGACCGTTCCGTCGCGCGCGAGGATTTCGGCGTGGGCGGCCACGTACACCCGCGCGCCCGCGCCGACCAGCAGCGCGCCGGCCAGGGCGAGCAGGTGCAAGCGGCTTCGCGGCGTTTCGGGCGCAAATTCATTCATGCTCACACGATACCCCGCGCCGGCAGAAAAGTCACTCTCGTCTGGAGTGTTTCGTGCGAGGGGAATGCAGGTCAGGCGCCGACGAGTTTGGCGAGCAGGTCGGCGTGTCGGCGGGCGGTTTCGGTCCAGGTGAACTCGGCGGCGCGGGCGCGTCCGGCTGCGGAAAGGCGGGCTCGCCAGTCGGCGTCCTCGGC
>DNAS01000010.1:5766-5908 GCA_003485185.1 Phycisphaerales bacterium
TGGCGAGCGCCCAAGCCTCGGGATCGTCGGGCGAGATCGTCTCGGCCGCTCCGGCGGCGAGTTCGACGAGCGCCTCTGCCGTCGAGCAGAGCACGGGGGTGCCCGCGCCCATCGCCTCCAGCACCGGCAGG
The DNA here is from genome assembly GCA_003485185.1 of Phycisphaerales bacterium. Classification (GTDB taxonomy): domain Bacteria; phylum Planctomycetota; class Phycisphaerae; order SM23-33; family SM23-33; genus UBA12270. The sequence goes on from DNAS01000010.1 coordinate 5,898, forward strand.
CCGAAGCCCTC
>DNAS01000010.1:6086-6426 GCA_003485185.1 Phycisphaerales bacterium
CCGGCAGGCCGAAGCCCTCGTAGCGGGACGGCACGATCACCGCCAGCGCCGCCGACAGCAGCATCGCCGCGTCGGCGTCGGAGACGTATCCGCTGACCAACACCTCGCCGGCGGCGGGGTGGTTGACCAGTTCGCTCCAGAACACCCCGGCGCCCCATCCGACGCCCCCGGCCAGCACCAGGCGCACCTCGCGCCGGAAGTCTTCCGGCAGGAGCGACCAGGCGTCCAGCAGCGTGACGAGGTTCTTGCGCGGCTCGAGCGTCCCGAGGTGCAGCAGGAAGCGGCGGGGCAGGCCCGCCTCTCGCGCGGCCTGCGCGGCGCGGGCCGGCGCGGGGGGGGG
>DNAS01000010.1:6597-19249 GCA_003485185.1 Phycisphaerales bacterium
AGCTCGCGCGCCGCCAGCGGGATGACCTCGATGCGTTCCGGCGGCAGCGACAGGGCGTCGATCATCCGCCGGCGCGTGAACTGCGACACGGCGATCCACCGGTCCGTCGCGGCGACGGCGCGTTCCAGATCCGCCCGCCACCACTGCACGCGGTCGTCGGGGTGCCACTCGCCGTGATCGAGCACGGACAGGTCGTGAATGGTGGCCGCCGTCGGCACGTCCGCCGGCACGGCCAGGTGGTTCGGCTCGAACTGCCCCGCGTATCCCCGTCGCGCCGCCCCCGCGTAGGCCGAGGCGTAGAGTTTCTGGAGCCCGCGCCGGGCCCAGTGCGGCAGGCGGGTGCCCAGCGTGGCGGGGCGCCCCAGCTTCGCCAGCGGGCGCAGTTGCAAGGGCGTCGCGCCTTGCGGCGGGCCGGCGGATTGGGGCCGCCGCCCGAGGTGGTCGGACATGAATCCTGCCGGCTGGACGGCCGCGTCGGCGGGCCAGTGCGACAGCACGTTCCGCAGGTACATCGCCACGCCCGCGTTGGGGCGGTACAGGCAGCGGTCGTTGATGAGAATCCGTTTCATGCGATCGCTCGGGTCAGAGCTCCTCCCCGTACAGCATCGCCCGCGTGAACCGCTCCACGAGGTTGTTGTTGACGAACAGCAGGGGCAGCAGCATGCGGGGTGACGTGCTCGGAGGGCGGAGCAGGTCGGCCAGGCTCTTGCGCCACGAATTCTTGAACTGCATGAGGGTTTCCTGGGGCGTCGGGCTGTCGAGGGCTTGGTCGGCGGCCTCGGCCGCCAGCAGGGCCGATTGCACCGTCGGCAAAAGCGTCTGGGCGGTGATGCTCGCGGCGAACCCGCCGGCGGTTCCCGCCAGCAGGCATCGCTTGGCGACGTGCGAGTCCAACTCCAGCGCCAGCCCGGCGGGAGGATGCCACACCGCGCCCCGCGCCTTGCCCAGCGCCAGGCGCGTCGGGAGCAGCTGCGCCTCCTGGAGCGAGCCGACCAGCCCGGACAACTCCGCCGCCCGGCTGCCCGACGCCGCGGAGGTCGAGATCACGCGGATGTGCAGCGTCTTTCCGTGGACGAAATACATGCCGATCTCGCTGCGGTCGGGCATCTCGACGACGTGCAGGGCGCCTGCGGCGTCCCGAGGCAGGTCCTTCGCCGAGATCGGCACGTCCAGCGCGGCGGCCGTCACGCGAGACTGCGGGGCCGCCCTCGCCGGAAGGGACAGGTCGTTCAGGACGTCCCTGGGACGTCCCTGGGAAATCAGCAGGAACTTCGCCGTGACATGCGCCTCGCCGAACACCAGCCGCACCTGTTCTTCGTCCGGGCGAAGGACCGGCGAAGCGTCGGCGGCGCGGAACCGTGCCCCGGCCTTCTTCGCCGCGCTTCGCAGCGCCGCGCCCAGTTCGCCCGCATCGACGAACGCGCCCAGCGCCGCGCGGGAAGAGTGCTCGGCGCGCTTGCGGAGCGTCGCGTCGTGATAGACGACCTTGCGGAAGCTTTGCGCCCCGCACGCGCGGAAGAGGTTCTTGCCCAGTCCGGCGGCGCGGAAGAAATCAGCCGGCGCCCAGTCGCACAGGGGGCACTCAGTCGCTGCGGCCGGCGCTTCGACCACCAGCACGCTGCGTTTCCTGCCCGCCAGCAGGACCGCCGCCGCCAGGCCGGAACAGTTCGCGCCGAGAATCGCCACGTCTTGGATCGAGGGCATGGACATACGGTAGCGACTGGCGGGAGGCTTGACAAGACGGCTCAGCAGCCCGTCTAGAAACGGGCTGTCAGGCGGGGCGCGACAGGTCCTCGTGTCCCAGCAGGACGATCTTGTGGCGGGTGAGCACGTCGGCCGCCAGCACGTTGTCGTCCACGTGCAGGACCATCACCGCCCGGTCGTTCGACCGCACCGTCAGCGGATAGGCGAAGTGGATGCTGATCTCCGCGCGAAGCAGCAACCCGCAGATTTCCGACAGCGAGTTGCCGCCGTCCAGTTGCGTCAGCAGGACGTTGCTCTCGGTGAAGGGCGTCCCGTGGCGGTGGAGCACCTCGCGGGCCTTGCCCGGGTCGGACATCACCACGCGGATCACCGCCCAGTCGGTCGAGTCCACCACGGACAGGCCCAGCACCTCGACGCTCTCCTCGCCGAGCAGGTCCAGCAGTTCCTTGAGCTGCCCGATGCGGTTGGCCAGGAACACGCTGAACTGCACGGCATGGGGTTCCTCGTGTTCGCATCGGGTTGGCAATCCGGTTGGACTCATGGCGAATTCATTATAGACGGCCGGAGGCGGATGGGCACAACATTGCTTGCGATGGGGGGAGGAAGATTTTCGACTTGCCGCGACAAGGGCCCCTGCGGTAAAACGTTCCGTCATGAGACACCTGATCGTCGGCTGCTGCCTGCTCGCCGCCGCCCTGGCCGGGTGCGTCGAGCGGGAACTGGTGATTACTTCCGAACCGTCCGGGGCGCTGGTTTACATTTCGGACGTCGAGGTGGGGCGCACGCCGCTGCGGCATCCGTTCACCTGGTACGGCGACTACGACATCATCCTTCGCATGGACGGCTGGGAAACGCTCAAGACCCACCGCAACCTTCGCATGCCCGTCTACGAGGTTCCGCCCGCGGACCTGTTCAGCCACCTGGCCCCCTGGACCTACCACGACACGCGCTACCTGCACTTCAAGCTGGAAAAGCAGAAGCCGGTCACCGACGAGCAGTTGATCCAGCGGGCCGACGAACTGCGGGAGCGGAACCTGACGCCCCCGAAGTAACCCGCGCCGGTTTTCTCCTGCCAGCGAAACTGTTCCCTCATCTCCGCTGCGCCGTATTCACTCGCCGGGCTGGGTGTCGGTGGAGGATTTCGTGGCGGTGGAACGCTTGAGATAGGTTGTGATGGCCTGTACCGCCTGCGGCGCCTCGCGGAAGTGGTAGGCGATGTCTCCGGCCGAAGCCGGCAACTCGACGATGTTGTCGGCTTTCCAGATGCGCCCGATCAGTTGTCCGCGGGAATCGAACACGACCCAGTCGCCTCCGCCGACATTGACCATCGCGCCGTCGGGGAACAGTTCCTCCTCGGCGGCGCCGGCGTAGCTCATCACGATCGGGAGCAGGCGGGTGCGGTCGCCTTCGGGGGGCGTCTGGTTGGAGACCATGACGAACCTGCCCCTACCTTTCTGCGCGGCGACCCGGCCGGCCGCCAGCAGGAGAGTGCCCTCGGGCAGGTATTCCGCCGGCGCGGGCGTGGAACTCTGGTATCGCGTCCCCTCGATCTGCTGTACGGCGGTGATCGTTCCATTCCGCAGGTCGATCTGCGTGTCGGCCTGCACGACGAACCCGATCGGCCCGCGCGTGACGGTGCCCGCCACGTAATGCCCCTCCGTCGCGTCGGCGGTGAGCGTCCAATGCTCCCAGTATGCCTGCGCGGGCGAACCGGGCACGGGGAAGACGTCCAGCCCGCGGTAGTGCCCGTCCTCGGACGGCTCGTGCCAGGCGAGGCGCCAGGAGACGGCGATGTTGCCCTTGCGGGCGAGGAACCACTGCTCGCTCGTACCGGTCCAGAAGGCCGAAAGCTTCCGGCTGCGGATGCCGGCGAGAATCTCCGCGCCCTGCTCGGCGGAGGGACGGCGGATCTGGGCGAGCCACCACGCCAGCGCGGTGCTGGCCAGCAGCACGGCAAAGAGGACGACCGCGAGGATCGCGTGGTGCGCACGGTTGGTCTGTCGTGTCGTTCCAAACATCGCGCTCATGGTACGGTGGGGGGGCGTGCGGTGTAAAGAGCGGCCTGCCGAGAAAGCCAAAGCGCCGCGCAATCCGGGTGGAGGCTTGACGCTACTCCTTGCGCCGTTGCAGAATACGCTGAGAATGACTCGTAGAACAGGGAACAATCCGCCCGACGGAGAGGCACGCTGATGGCCCGGCGAAGCACGATCAATCCCGCCAAGGTCAAGGCAGACCTGTCCGCCCTGGAGGAAGCGCCGCCGCCCGAAGTGTACGAACGTCGTCTGGCCCTGCGCCGCCGTCTGAGCGTGGCGCTGCTCTGCCTGCTGACGATGGTGCTGATGTCGGTATGCTTTGTCCCGTACGGGCAGTGGTATCTCGCCTACGTGGCGCTGGTGCCGTGGCTGGCGGCCCTGGACGGCGCGACGCATCGCCGGTGGTCGTTGCTGTGCGCCTGGCTGGCGGGGCTGCTGTTCTGGGCGGCCAACCTGTACTGGCTGTGGTGGATCACGCTGGCGGGATACGCCGCCCTGGTGGTGTATTGCTCGGCGTACTGGCTGGTGGCGGGGTGGGTGCTCCAAGGCGCCATGCGGCGCAACTGGCCCATGTGGATCGTTCTGCCCGTGGTCTGGGTGGCCCTGGAATACGCCCGCGCCTACGTCATCAGCGGCTTTCCCTGGTTTTTCCTTGCTCACAGCCAATTCGCGCAAACGCCCCTCATCCAGGTGTCCGACCTGACGGGGCAGTACGGGGTGTCCTTCTTCGTCTGCATGGTCAACGGGGCGATCGTGGACCTGTTCGATTCGCCGCTGTTCGTGGCGTCGGGCGCGGGTCCGCGCCTCGCCCGGCGGACCTGGTTCGGCGTCGTGGCGTCGCTGGCGGTGCTGGGGGCGATGCTGGGGTACGGCTGGTGGCGGATGGGCCAGAAGACCACCCGTCCCGGGCCCGTCATCGCCCTCGTTCAGCACAGCTATCCCATCCGCCTGGACGACGACAATTTCAGCTCCTACGCCGCCTTCCGTAACCATCTCGACAGCACGCGGCGGATCGCCGAGGATTTCGAGGCGCGCAACGCCCGTTGCGAACTGGTCGTCTGGCCGGAAACCATGCTGATGCGCGGAATGAATCCCGCCATGCTGGATGTAAACCTCTCGAACATGAATGTTGCGGAACTGCGCGCGCTGGCTGCGCAGGTTTCCCTGTATCCCGAGGGCGCCGCCAAGGCATCGGCCAGCACGCTCCGGCAATACCTGGTCGGAAAGCTCCAGACGGGCAGCGACGAGGACGGACGCCCCGTGCCGGGCCTGCGGACGCTCGCGGGCGAGATGGGCGCCTTTTCACGACGCCTCCAGTGCCCCATCCTCGCCGGCGGCGCCACGCTGCACCCCAACCCGTTGCCCACCGGGATCGATGATCGATGGGTAACCCGCAACAGTGCCCTGTGGTTCGAGATGAACGATCAGGCATCGGCCGTCTATTCCAAGATGCACCTCGTGCCGTTCAGCGAATACGTTCCGTTCAAGCGGTCCTGGCCGGCGTTCCACCATCTGCTGCGGTGGTTCGTCCCGCCTGTGATGGAACAACTGGACCCGGGGCCCGAACCCGTCGCGTTCACGCTGAAAACGCCGCAGGGGCCTTTCGTCCTGGCCGCTCCAATCTGCTACGAGGGCACCTTCCCGCACGTCTGCCGCGAACTGATCGCCCCGGACGGGCGAAAACGGGCGGACCTTCTGGTCAATCTCTCCAACGACGGGTGGTTCGTGTGGGCCTGGGGCCTGCCTCGAGGCAGCGCCGAGCATTCCCAGCACCTCGTGCAGTATTGTTTCCGCGCCGTCGAGAACCGCGTGCCGGTGGTCCGCGCGGTCAACACGGGAATCAGCGCGTCCATTGATTCCCTCGGGCGGATCCTCTCCGAGATCGAGTATGGCGAGAACACCATGATCGCCGGCAACCTGATTCTGGACGGCGCTTGCGACGACACCGGGCGGCTTTTGCCCGAGCACGGGCCCAAGGTACTTGTGGATCAGCGCGTCAGCGTGTACAGTCGGACGGGCGATTGGTTCGCGATGGCCGTTACCGTGGCGACGGCGATGCTCGCGGGGTGGCTGCTCCTGCGGCGACGACGGGCGACGGGCAACGAGAAGAAAGGAACGGCACAGTGAAGGGGATTGGCGGCAAAACGATGTGGGCAGGGGTTCTGGCCGCGCTGACCGCCGGGGTGGGCGGTTGTGTGCTGCAAACTTCCCCCCCCGACGTCAATCCGCTCCGCGCTCGGATCGATGCCCAGACGATCCTGATGCAGACGGCGGACACCGCCGATCCCGTGACGCGAGTCCACGCGATCGAGGCCCTGGCGAATGCCCTGGGCGCGCAGGCGGGAGGAACCTTCAAGCAGAACCTCGGCGATCCCAACGCGGTCGTGCAGTTCGCAGCCGCCATGGCCGTCGGAGACGTCCGCTATGCTCCCGCCAAGCCGGTCCTGGTGGAGATGGCCCAGAAGGAGGGGCCCAACAAGGTCGTCTATGCGGGGGTCATCTACGCGCTGCATTGCCTGGGCGACGACACGTTCACCAGCGACCTTCAACGACTCCTGTTCCACCGCGAAAAAGACGTCCGTGCCTCGGCGGCGATGGTGATGGGCAAGATGGGCGAGCCGTCGGCTTCGGGGCTGCTCCAGGACTTGCTGCGAGACGAGCGGGACCCGGGCGTGCGATTCCAGGCGACCGAGGCGCTGGCCTTGTTGGGTGACGAGAGCAGCGCCCAGCGGATCGAGGCCTACACGAAGGGATATTTCATGGACCTCCGCCTGGCGGCGATTCCGTCGCTGGCGAAGGTCGGCGCCCGCAACGCGTCGAGCATCCTCATGGACCGCCTGAAAGATCCCTCGCCGCGCGTTCGCGTGGTGGCGGCGGGGGCCCTGGCGGAACTCGGGCAGACCCGTGACGAATCGTACGAGTACTGCATCCGGGCGCTCCGCGAACCCCGGGAAGTGCTCCGCGAGGCGCTGCCTGCTTCGCAGAAAATCACGGAAATCGAAGTCAGTTCGCTCCAGGCCCTGGCGGCGCGGGCGCTGGGGCAGATGAGGCGTCCGGGGGCGGTGAACGAGTTGTATCCCCTCATGAAGGCCACCGACGGCAAGGTGCGGGTGGCGGCGGCGATGTCGGTGCTTAAGCTGGCGGCGCCGGCCGGAATTGCGCCCCCCCCGGAAGCGCCGGCCGCAGGGTCCGACAAGCCCGCGACCACCGCGCCGGCTGCAACACCGCCGCCGAAAGTGAGACTGCACACCGCTGGCGCCAGGGACTGACGGCCCGTACGGGCGAAGACAAACCCGGGCAGCGGATAAAATTGCTTGACTTGAACGTCGCCAAAAATACAATCGGCCGCTGAGCTTTGGGCTGTTCTGCCCACGTGCCATTATCCGATTCATAGCATGGCGTGTTTTGCGTTTCCGAACTGACGTAGCCTATCCATAAAGGACTATGGAAAGCCTCGAAGGAGAAATCGCTTGAACGTCTTAACGAAGATCGCGATTGTCGTGCTGCTGGTCGTGGTGCTGTTTGCCTGTCCGGTGTTCATCACGCAGGCGGTGGTTCCGGCCAACTACAAGCTGGCCTATGAGCGGGCGGACAGCAAGGCCCAGTTGAACGCGCAGGAGGCGCGAGCGGCCTACCTTGCGCTCGAGGCGGCCAAGCAGGAACTTCTGGACGCCCGGAAGAATTCTTCCGACGCCGTGGACGCCGCCCGGAAGAAGCAGGACGAACTCCAGGGGCAGATCGCCTCGCTGACCGGCGAGAAGAACACCCTCCAGAGCCGCATCGACAGCATCACCGCCACCATCACCAAACTGCGCGGAGACGTCAAGCTGCTGAGCGATTTGGGCGAAAAGCGACAGGCCGAGATCGTCGAGGCTCGCAAGGAAATCGAGAAGTTCGCGCAGTACAACAGCGACCTGAAGAAGGCACACTCCGTGGCGGTCGCGCAGGCGGATCGGACCGAGCAGGTCAACAAGATCCTCCGCGAGCAGATCGCCCAGCAGAAGGAAGAGATCAAGGCGCTGGAGGCCAAGCTCGCCTCGGCGGGCAAGGCCGGCGTCGGCGCCGACGAGACCGTGGCGGCTGTGGCGACGTCGGACGTCGCCGTCAGCGGGACCGTCACCGCGATCGGGCCCAACGAGACGGCGAGCATCAACGTCGGCTCGGCCAAGGGCGTGCAGAAGAACATGAAGCTGTTCATCTATCGCGGAAAGAATTTCGTGGGATACCTGCGGGTCGGCATGGTGTCCGCGGATGAGGCCGTCGGCGTCGTCGTGGACAAGCGGATGGACGTCATGCAGGGCGACAAGGTCGCCAGCAAGCTGCCGTACTAACACGGGAGACCGAGATGACTCAGGTGCCAATGCAAGGGCCGGTGGTCCCGGTCAAACCCCAGGCGGACATTTACACCCTGCTGCTGATCATTGCCGTCGTGGTGCTGATCGTGACGATCGGCGTGGTGCTTCACAACCTGATGGGCAGTGAAGGATACGGATTGAGCCTGGGCGATTTGTTCAAGCCACACGAAATTCCGGCGGTGAAATAGCGCACGCGGAGAGCCGGCGGTTTCGGGCGGGCGGCGGTGGAATCCGTCGCACGCCCGAATCACATGAGGCCAGAATCCGCGGCGCGCGGAGGCGGGACGGCTTTGCTCGCGAACCAGCCGTTCGAAAACGCCCACGCCGGGCACGACGCGCCGGATCGCAAAGGGATCGCCATGATCTTTGAGCCTATCGTCGGACTCTTCTCGGTGGACATGGGAATCGACCTGGGGACCTGCAACACCCTGGTCTGCGTCCGCGGGCAGGGCATCGTCCTGAACGAGCCTTCCGTCGTCGCCGTCAAGCGGGGGACCAACCGCGTACTCCAGAACGGAAACGCCGTCGGACTCGTCGCCAAGGAAATGCTCGGAAAGACCCCCGGGTCCATCAGCGCCATCCGCCCCATGAAGGACGGCGTGATCGCCGATTTCGACATCACCGAGGCGATGCTCAGCTACTTCATCCGCAAGGTCCACCGCCGCAGGTCGTTCATCAAGCCGCGCGTCGTCATCGCGATTCCCTCAGGCATCACCGCCGTCGAGAAGCGCGCGGTGCTCAACTCCGCCGAGCGGGCGGGGGCGCGCCGCGTCTACCTCGTGGACGAACCGATGGCCTGCGGGATCGGCGCGGGACTGCCCATCACCGACCCCACCGCCTCCATGATCGTCGACATCGGCGGCGGGACCACCGAGGTTGCCATCATGTCCCTGGCGGACATCTCCGTGTGCGAATCCATCCGCGTGGCCGGGGACGACATGGACGAGGCCATCATGGCCCACATGAAGCGCACCTACAACCTCATGATCGGCGAGCAGACGGCCGAGCGCATCAAGATCGAAATCGGCTCCGCCGCGCCGCTCCAGCAGGAAGTGACCATGGAGGTCCGCGGGCGCGACATGATCTCCGGCTTGCCGCGAAAGACGATCATCTCCTCCGAAGAGGTGCGCGAGGCGCTCAAGGAGCCCGTCGGGGCGATCATCGACGCGGTCATCCGCACGCTGGAAAAGGCCGAGCCCGAACTCGCCGCCGACCTGGTGAACAACGGCATCACGCTCGCCGGGGGCGGGGCGCTGCTGCGGGGACTGGGCACCGTACTGTCCAACGCCACGGGGCTGGACGTGCGGATCGCCGACGATCCGCTGACCTGCGTGGCACGCGGCACGGCCGTCTACCTCGAAAACCTCGAACTCTGGAAGGACACCATGGAGTCCGACGAGGACGAGTTCTAGCGGTTATCGCTGGGGTTTGTGAACCGGCCCCGTCCATGTCTGAAGTCATTTGTCGCGCAGCAAGGGCGCATCGCGTCACGGAACCTTGGGGAGGGCCATGACTTGATCGAGTGCAATTGCCCGTCTTGCGGAAGGAAGTTTCGTCTTGGCGACCACACCGCCGGGCGAAAGGGAAAGTGCCCCCAATGCCAGACGGTGTTCGCGATTCCCTTTCGCCTTCAGGAACCGGCTCAAAGCCATCCGGTGCCTCAGCAAGCCGCCCCGAGCCTTCAGTCTGATGCCTCCCCCGGTTCTTCCCCCTGGCAGTCGCAGGCGTCCGCAGCGCGACCGGCCGATGGTTCGTTTTGCCCTTCGTGCGATCAGCCCCTCATTGGCGGCGCCGCGCTCTGCACTCGCTGCGGAATCCGCGTGCCCTCGGGACGCCCTCTGCTGACGATCCACACGCCCGACGAGGACACGATCTACACCCGCACCCAGACGGTGGTCTCGGCGGTCAGTTGGTTGCTTCCGATGGGCCTTTACCCCGTCTATTCGGAGGCATCGGGGCGGGTGCGCCCCATCGCCACGTGGCTGATCGTTGCCGTGACGGTCATCGTCAGCGGGTGGTTCTGGTACCGGACGGAGGTTGGCGAAGACCCCGCCGTGCTGGACCACATGCTTTGGAGCGCCGACCGGCAGGCGGTCCACGACCAGATCGTCCGCGAAACGCAGCAGGAATCCCCGAACCTTTCAGTTCAGGAGATCAATCAGAGCCTCCAGGAGCAGGAAGTGTACGTCCCGGGTTACGAGCATCGCCAACTCGTCTCGCACGCGTTTTTGCATGCTGACCTGCTGCACCTGGCCGGCAACATGCTGTTTCTTCTGGTGATCGGAACGCGGGTGAACAACCTGATCGGGAACACGGCAACGCTGGTGTCTTACCTCATCCTGGCGGCGCTGGCGGGCATCGCGTGGCGGATGCAGACGCCTCCGGACCAGATCATTCCGATGCTCGGCGCCAGCGGGGCGATCATGGGGTTATGCGGGATGTACCTCGTGCTCCTGCCCCTGTACAAGGTGTACATGGTCGCCTGGTGGCGGTGGGGTCTGATAGGAAAATTCCGCCTGTCTCACAAGGTGTTCCCCATGCCGGGATACGCCGTGGTGCTCTTCTACATCGCGTGGGACGTGTTGTGGTTGGTGCTGGGGGCCGATACCGGCGTGGCCCATTGGGCGCATCTGGGCGGCATGATGGCGGGCGCGGCGCTGGCGCTGGTGCTTCTGGCCACGAGACTGGTCTACACGCCGGGCAATGTGTTTTCGCTGATCCTGGGCAAGTACGCCTGGCCGATGGTGGGAAAGCCTCGCGAGGGACAGGGGCTTCTGACGGCCTGGATTCCCTCGCCGTTGCGCAGCCGGAGATAACGCAAATCGGATTGCCTGCGCGGGCGGTCCCGCGGCGACGGGGTTTTACTCCCGCAGTTTCAGCCGCAGATGGTTCAGCGCCGTTAGGGACGCGCGAAGGCGGACAATCTCGCGCGTGCCGGGCAGAATGTGACGGCGGACCTGCGTGCCGTCGGGGCCGGATAATCCGATGTAGACCAACCCGACGGGCTTTGCGTCCGTGCCGCCGGCCGGCCCGGCGATCCCCGTGACGCTGACCGCCCAGTCGGCGACGAAGCGCTTGCGACAGCCCTCGGCCATGGCGGCGGCCACTGGCTCGCTGACCGCACCGTGGGCGGCGAGCAGCGACTCCGGAACACCGAGCAGGGCGGTCTTGGCCTGATTGGCGTAGGCGACCACCCCTCCAAGGTAGTACCGGCTGGAGCCCGCGACGGCCGTGAGCATCTCGCCGATCATGCCGCCGGTGCAGCTCTCGGCCGTCGCAAGCGTCTGTCCGCGCGACAGCAGCAGCGTCCCAACGGCGGGGGACATCGTCTCGTCGTCTTCGCCCACGACCAGTTCGCCCAGGCGGTCCCGCAGAAGGGCGATCATGTCCTGCGCGAGTTTTTCTGCGGCGGGGCGATCTTCGGCGCGGGTCAGGATGCGCACGGAGACGAGCCCGGCCGCGACGGTCGTCCCGACGAGCGGATTGCGCCCGCGCTGCATGAGGTCGGCGATCTTCGAAGCGATGTCCGACTCGCCCTGACCGAACGTGTGGAGGATGTGGTGGGTCACCACGCCGGCCGACCGACCGATCCGCGGCGCTACTTGGCTGGCGAACATCAGTTCCATCTCGCGGGGCACGCCCGGCATGACGTATACGCGCGACTGCCCGACCGTCGCGGCGATTCCCGGCGCCGTCCCCAGCGGATTGTCGAGCGGTTCGGTTCCGGCAGGGAGCATCGCCTGCACGCGGTTGGCGGGGTTCATCTCCCGTTCCCGTCGCCGGAAAAATTCCTCGATTTGCGCCAGGCATCGCGCGTCCAGCCGCAACTCCGCGCCCAGCACTTCCGCCAGCGCCTGGCGGGTCAGGTCGTCCTCGGTGGGTCCCAGCCCGCCCGTGACCAGCACGAGCGGCGCGCGGGCGGCGGCCTCGCGGATCGCCGCGGCGATGGCGGGTTGCTCGTCGCCCACGGTCGCATGAGCGATCGTCTCGATGCCCAGACCGGCCAGCTCGCGGGACAGGTACGCGCTGTTGGTGTCCACGGTCTGTCCGGAAACCAGTTCCGTTCCGATGGAAAGGATGACCGCTTTCATGCCTCGTGCACCTCGTCGTCCAGGGGCATGCGGCAATGGGGGCACGTGTCCGGCGGTGTGCCGGGGGAAATCAGTCGGCGGCAGTGCGGACACCGTCGCAGACGGTCTGACGGGCCGGAAAGCTCGCGCCGGCGCTGGAGGAAATAGACGACGTAGAAGTAGAGGGTGACTGGAACGGCCGTCAGAAACAGCGTCAGGAAGAACCACAGCCAGGCGTTACGCCCCGTCCGCCTGGCGTACCTGGCCATGTGCACGCAACTGGCGACGTAGAGAACTCCCAGGGCGAGCAGCAGGATTTCAAAATCGGACAAGGCGATCATGAAGGCCTATCTTATCGGGCGGCGTAACGGCGGCAACGTCAAAAACGTGGGCGGGAAAAAAGCCCGCGCGGTTTCGCGCGGGCCTTGCGGTCCCCCTGCCGCCCTTGTCCATGCCGCAGGGGTTGATTCGTCCAGCTGCTGTCTTTACG
>DNAS01000010.1:19352-28412 GCA_003485185.1 Phycisphaerales bacterium
CCTGCTGTCTTTACGCTCGCGTGCTTCGTTTCCCTGCGGTGGACGTCCGGCATCCGATGCAGTATTCGCGCAGAAGGACGGCGCCGGCGCGGGAAATGCAACTGCGTTCTCGGAAAAGAGTTGCGGTTCGTATCCGACTGGACACTTAGTCAGGCGCGGGCAAATCGTGATGAGGGGTTGGCGGCTGGCGGGCAGTCGATATAATGTCGCTGGTCCGGTTCAGGCTCCGACGGGAATCTCCGCATGACGGTTTGCAGACGAATGTTTTGCATATTGGCGACGGCGATGCTGGCGATGTCCGGCTGCGTCGGCGCGATTTATCATCACGGCGGTCCGCGAGCGCCCGCCGCGGCGATTCCGCCGCGCGAACTGTGGAAGGTTTCCGGCACGCTGCGGGATTTGCCGAAAATTCGCGACGGCAACATCAACACCGTCACCCGAAGCGCCGCCGGTGAGGAGAACCCCTCGCTGACGATCGACCTGGGCAAGCTGAGCATGTTCAATATGGTGGTGGTGGACCAAGGTCCGACGGACGAGTTCGGCTTCCCGCGAAGACTTTCCGTGGAAACCAGTGTGGACGGGCAGAACTTCGCCTATCGCTATGCGGCGCCAGGTACGCGACGGGTGACGATCCTGTGTCTTCCGACGCCCGTCCTGGCGCGGTATGTCCGCCTGAAGGTCGTCGTGCCCGGCGTGCATCCCTGGGCTGTCGCGGAAGTGTATCTCCAGTAACCTTACGCCATCGGACACATGTCCGCGGACGTAGCTGGTGTGGTTCATGGTCTCCACTGCAACTCAATCCGCCCGGCGACGCCGGCTGCGCCTCATCAACCCGCGCAGCCCCCTCAGCACCATCACCATGCCCGAGATCATCCGACGGATGACCTTCTCCCGGCGGGCGCTGTTCATGCCGCTGAACCTCGCCATCTGCGCGGCCGTCGTCCCCGAGGGATGGGACGCCGAGATCGTCGACGAGAATGTCACCGATTCCCCGCACGTTCCCCAGGCCGACGGGGTGGATGCGGTCGGAATCGGCGCGATGACGACGCAGGCCCGCCGGGCCTACGAACTGGCCGACGCCTACCGCGCCCTGGGCGTGCCGGTGATCCTGGGAGGAATCCATCCCTCGGCCCTGCCCGACGAGGCGCTGGCCCACGCGACGATCGTCTGCAAGGGCGACGCCGAGAGCACGCTTCCGCGCGCCCTGCGCGACCTGGCGGACCTACTGGACGCCCGCGAGCGCGGCGGGCAGACTGCCCCGGAATCGCCTGTAAAGCGCCTGTACGATTGGCGGGAGGGACCCGAGGCGCCCATCGCCACGCCGCGCAAGGACCTGCTCCGGGCATCGGATTATCTCGTTTTCAACCCCATCCAGACGACGCGCGGCTGCCCGCACGGGTGCACGTTCTGCACCACGCCGGCCATCTTCGGGCGGAAATTCCGCCAGCGCGACATCGGCGAGATCGTCGCCGAGATGCGCCAGGCCAAGGAGGCGTTCAACACGCGGGTATTCATTTTTTCCGACGACGACGTGGCCGGCAACCACAAGTGGGCGCTGGAGTTGTTCGAGGCCATCCGCCCGCTGAACGTCCGCTGGGCGTCGCAATGCGACATCCTGATCGCCGGGAACGATCGCCTTCTGGCGGCGATGCGAGACAGCGGCTGCCTGGGCGTGATTCTCGGCTTGGAAAGCCCCAAGGCGGGCACGCTCCGCGAGGCGGGCAAGCGATACGTCAACGCGGACGAATATCTTCGGCGGATTCGCAAGATCCATTCGTACGGCATCAGCATCTGGGGAAGCTTCATTTTCGGGTTCGATACTGACGACTGGCGCGACTGCATGAATGCCGTGCGCTTCGCCCAGAAGGCTCGGCTGTGCATGAGCTGCTACCCCATCCTCACACCGTATCCCGGCACGCAGGTGTTCGCCCAGTACGAGAGCGAGGGCCGGCTTCTCACGCGGGAGTGGGACCGCTACAACGGCGCAACGGTGGTGTTCCGCCCGCGGCAGATGACGATTCCCCAGCTTCGCCACGCGCAGATGGCGGCGTTTCACGAGTTCTACCGGCCTGCGAGCGCCTGGGCCCGCCTGGGCGTCTGGCCGATCAAGCGGAACAGCTGGCTGGCGAACGTGGCGATCCATCGCGGACTGACGTACTATTATTCCCGTCGCGGGCGCCCGCTGCCCCGATTTGCCGATTACCTGGAACCCGACGCCGAGGCCCGCATCCTTCGCAGCCTGGGCGAAAGCACGAAAGGCTGAGTGGAGCCCATGAACGACCAACCCGTCAACGCCCGCCCGCCCGCACAAACGGACACGCGGTACTTGCTGATCGTGGGAATCCTGATGCTGCTGATCGTGGTCTCGCTGGCGGTGCTGTGGGTGACGGAGCGCAACCGCCGCCTGACGGCGGAAACACGGGCCGCCAACGCCGCCGCCACGCAGCAGAAGATCCAGGGCCTGCTGGGGCAGGCGGTTTTCGGCGGCGGGCAGGGGTCCGCCCGCCCGATCGACCGGGAAGACATCCTGACCATCGGCGAGGCGACCCTCGACGGCAGGCAGGTTCGCGCGTTGACCGTCAAGTCCGACGCGGGGTGGCGCGTCGGCTTGCGTCCGGGGGATGTTCTCATCGTCGCGGAGGAATCGCCTGCGACCGCCCCGGCCGGCGCGGAATCCGCCCCGCGCTGATTCACGCGGTGCGACGTTTCCAGTGCCGGCGGAACAGCAGTGCCACGACACCCACAGCCAGCACGACGCCCGTGGTCGGCTCGGGCACGCACACCGTGTCGATGATCACTTCGCTGACGGTGTAATCGGCGTACCCCGTTTCCGTAGAACCGTAGGGGTTGTACAGGTAGACGTCCTCGCTTCCGACATTTTTATCGCACTGCCAGTCGGCGTAATAGCTGTACCATCCGTTCCCGAAGGTGTGGGATATTCCACTGCCCACCTGTTGCCAGGTTTCGTATTCGCTGGCGGGAATCGCCACCGTCGGGGTGCGGTAGCTGACGTTGGCGTCGTAGAAAGTGACCTGGATTCGCAGCAGCTTGTACTTATCCGAGGGTTCCGGCTCGGCGGGGACGTTGGGAACCTTGAACAGCATGGACGCGAAATCGGTCCACGCGCCGCCGGCGCTGGGGCCGACGTTGTTCTGCCACGACCCCGGCTCGCTGTTGGCGCTCACCGTGGCGAGAATGATTCCGGTGCCGTACGGGTTGTAGTTGATTCCGCCCGTGCCGTCGGGATTCCAGTAGACTCCGTAAAACATCGGGTCTCCCGAGGTGGTGAAGTCCCATTCCTGCGTGGTATAGCCCGTCTGCCCGCGATACGAAGGGGAGTTCATGTCGTCGGCCTGTGCGATGGCCGCCGAAACCAGAATGAACAACAGCGCGATGAGGAGACAATGGAGGTGTCGCATGTGCAGTCCGTCCTGTCCTTCCTTGGGTTGACAGTTTTCTGTCAACGAGTTCCCTGGGGTTCCCTCCTGAGAAATCGGCCAAATCCGGTTTCCCAGTCCTGTGAATCTGCGGACCCGGCTCAGGGTCCGGCGGGCGTCCGCGGGCTTCTCGGCGCGCGGAGTTCACCCTCCAAGTAAATCACGCGGGAACTAGGCCGGGCGGCCTGGTCGGGAGAGGAAGGAGCGATCTTCGTCCCGACCCGAAGGAAGCAGGTCTGCCGCTCCCGGACAGCCTGCAAGCTGACGATACCATACCACGGAAAACGAACTTGTCAAGCGCCGAGGTAAATGCTTTGCTTGCTCCGCCTTGCCGCGGCGGGGTATCATCACGCGGCTGCAACCTGCGGCGGGTGCTCATGCGAATCGGTCAGAGAATCTCAAAACGAACGGTGCTGGTGGTGCTGCTGGCAGTGTCGATGGTGACGGCGCTGCTGGGAGCGCGTGTCGCGCCGCGCCTTCGCATGGTCGGGCAGTACGTCCTGCTACCACTGGGTGAGGGGGGGATTTACGTTTCCTGCGCGGTTAAAAAACACCTGAAAAATGTCACCGGGCGGGCCCTGTCGGCGGATGAGATTCGCCGCTTGGAGCGGGAGAACCTGGAACTGCGAGGCCAGCAGGTGGTTCTCGAGGGAGAGCGGGAGTACTGGCGCCGGCAGGTGGAAGTCATCCAGGGCATCCGCCAGTCGTACGCGCCGATCCGCGATCTTCCGTGCGAGCTGATCCCGGCGCGGGTGGTGGCAGCCGACGCACTACCGTACGGACGGACGCGCCTGGTCAACGGGGGAAATGCTGTCGGGGCCGAATCGGGCATGAAGGTCACCACGCGAGAGCTGTTGACCGACCGCTCCAAGCGCCTTCCGCCGAACCTGGCGGCCATCAGCGCCACCGCGCTGGTCGGGAGGCTGATGGAAACCGGCGAATTCACCGCCCGTCTGCAACTGGTCACCGACTCGGGATATGGCACCTGGGCGCGGATCCGGCGGATGCTGGATCCGGCCCATCCTCGCACGGTCACGATCGGCGGGGTGGTTCGCCGCCTGAGCGACGCCCACAACCCGCTCGTCGACGTCTGGGCCCAGGGAGACGGGCACGCGGCGTTGACGGTCGCCGGCGTCAGCGCCGAGGAGAACGTCCGCCCGGGCGACTGGCTCGTGACGCGGGACGACGACGCGCTGCTGCCCGTGCAGATCCGGATCGGCACGGTGACGGAAGTGCGCGAGAATCCGCGGGATCCCCACACGGTGAACCTTCTGATCGCCCCGCACGCGGATTTCGCTTCTCTGCGGGAGGTCTACATCGTGATGCGCCTCGGGCCGGGCCAGCAGGCGCCCGGGAACGGGGGCAAGTAATGCGTTGGGTTCCCTTCGCGATCCTGGCATACCTGGTGATCGTGCTCCAATGCAGCCTGGGGCAGATGCTGACGTTCGAGATTTCCGCAATCGGTTCGATCGGGCCGGACCTGGCGGCCGTAGCGGCGCTGTTTATCGCGCTGCATGCCCGGCGCGCCGCCGACGCGCTGTTGGCGGCGTGGGTGCTGGGCTTTGCGCTGGACCTTTCCAGCGCGAGCGGTCCCGGCGGGGTGACGGCCGTCGGGCCCATGGCGCTGGCCTATGTCCTTGCCGCTGGCGCCGTCTACAAGATCCGCGAGGCCCTCTTCGCCGAGCGCGTCCTGACGCGCGCGGTCATCGGGGTGATCTTCTGCCTGCTGGCCCACCTGCCCTGGGTGACTTTGCAGACGATCCTCGCGCACAACGTGATGACCTGGCAGGCCTACGGGGCCAGGCTGCTCCAGGCCATGGCGATCAGCGCCTACACCGGCGTCGTGACGCCCGTGTTCTACCCGCTGCTGGACCGCGTGCGCAAGTGGCTCCTCTCCGTTCCCGCCGAACGACCCGGTCGCAGGCGCTGATGCCGGTGCGAAGGGCCCGTGCGTGCGGCGCGTCCGGCCGGTATAATCCACCCCCATGTACAAGCGTCGCATCAAGATTTTCCTGGGCCTCGTCGCCGTCGTGTTTGCGGTGATGATTGCGCGCCTGGGGTATCTCCAGATTCTCCGCGGCGACGACTACCGCCTCCAGGCCGAAGAAGCCCTCCAGAAATATGAGCTTCTGCCTGCCCGCCGGGGGCGGATCCTCGATCGTACCGGCGAGTTCGTCCTGGCACAGGACGAAGCCTGCACCGACCTTTGCCTGCATTACCGGTTCCTGACGGCTGATGAAAAGTGGATCCTCGCCCAGCAAAAGCGCATCCGCAAGCAGGAGCACGTCAGCCTGGACGAAGCCGGGAAAATCTACCAGGACCGCGCCCGGCGGACGTGGCGGGTCGTCGAGGAGCAGGCCCGCGAGCGAGGCGTCGATCTGCCCGCGACCATCGAGGAGATCGTGCGCCGCGTCGAGAGGATTCGCGCGGGGCGCGATTACGACGTCCGCGAGCAGAATCAGGAGCACCCCGTCATCTGCGCCCTGGACAATGAGACGGCCGTCCGCCTCAAACCCCAACTGGAGGGTACGATCGGCTTGGCGCTGCGTTCGACGCACAAGCGGGTGCATCCCTTCGGCGACCTGGCATGCCACGTGATCGGCATGACGGGGCGCGTCTGGGCCGAGGACCTTGAGGAGCGGAATCTCACGGCTGCGGACGAACCGGACTGGCTGGAGCGCCTTCGGCGAAATTACCAGCCCTGGGACACCATCGGGCGCCGCGGCGTCGAGGCGATGTGCGAAAACGTACTGCGGGGCGTACGGGGCTCCCGTCGCCTCAAGCGGATCGGCAGTGGCGTGCAGGTGCTGGAGGAGGTTCCCGCACAGCACGGACATGACGTGCATCTGACGCTGGATCTGCGGCTTCAGCAGGAGGGCGTGGCGCAGCTTCAGAAGGGCGGCTATACCGGCTGTGTCGTGATCCTGTCGGTTCCGCTGGGCGAGGTGCTGGCCCTGGTGAGCGTGCCGACGTTCGACCTGAACCGCTACTCGCAGGACTATGAGATTCTGGCCGAGGAAACCCTCTATCTGCCGTTGCTGCACCGCGCGGTGGGGCGGCGCTATTCTCCCGGTTCGACGATCAAACCGCTGATGGCCCTGGCCGGACTCGGAACGGGCGCGATCAGCGAGCACACGACGTTCACCTGCCAGGGAAGCTTTGACCCGCGATATCCCGACCGGTTCCGCTGCTGGAACCGCAGCGGGCATGGCAGCGAGGACCTTCGCGCCGCGCTGCGCGACAGTTGCGACGTCTATTTCTACCACGTGGGGCAGTTGCTGGGGTTGGACAAGGCGGCGCCGTGGCTGGACCGGTTCGGGTACGGCGATCTCCCCGGGACCGGCCTGCCGGACGAGCGTGCCGGCCTGGTGCCCACCGTGGACTGGATGCGCCGCCACGGGCGCACGGCGGAACTGCGGGGCGAGGCTCGTCTGGAAGGAATCGGCCAGGGCGTCATCGAGGCCACTCCGCTGCACGTCGCCAACGGAATCGCCACGATCGCCCGCGGAGGGAAGTTCCTTTCGCCGGTCCTTGTGTTGGAAGGGGCGCCGCCGCGCGTCTCTCGCGATCTGGGCATCAACCCGTCCCACCTGCGCGCGGTGCGAGAGGGCATGTTCCAGGTGGTCAACGAGCCGGGCGCCACGGCCTACAAGGCGTTTTTCGGCGATGGCGTCGAGAGGCTGCCGTTCAAGGTGTGCGGAAAGACGGGCACGGCCCAGGTCGCCCCCCAGCGGATTGATTCCGACGGCAACGGACGGATCACTGTCCAGGACCGCATCGCTCGCACGGGGGACATGTTGTGGTTCATCGGATACGCGCCGGCGGAGGATCCGAAAGTCGCCTTCGCCGTGGTGCTGGAATACGTGCAGGAAGGCGGCGGCGGGCGCAACGCCGCCCCGATCGCACGCGAAATGCTCCGTCTCTGTCACCGTCTGGGATACCTGGACTAAGAGCCTGACGCGACATGCTCGACACGCTGAAACGATACCTGCGATACACCAGCTGGCCGATCCTGGCATCGGTCGTGGCGCTCATGACCCTGGGCGTGCTGGCCATCCGCGCCTCGGAGCAGGCCGACCCGGACATGACCGGCTTCGCCGCCAAGCAGATGGCGTTCGCCGGCGCGGGGATCGTCGTGTTCATCGCGGCGACGTCCTTCCCCTACGCCCGCCTGGGGCGGCTGGCGTATCCGCTGTTCGGCGCGACGCTCGTGCTGCTGGTGGCGGTGTTCTACCTGCCGGACGTCCGCGGCTCGCACCGCTGGATCGACCTGAAGGTGGTGCGGTTTCAGCCGTCGGAACTGGCCAAGCTGACGTTCATCATCCTGCTGGCGTGGTACCTGCGCTACGGCGACCACTATCGCCGCCTGGGGGGGCTGATCATCCCGTTCCTGCTGACGCTCGTGCCGATGGGGCTGATCCTCAAGGAGCCGGACCTGGGAACGGCACTGCTGTTCCTTCCGACGCTGTATTTCATGCTCTTCCTGGCCGGCGCGAAACTGCGGCACCTGCTGACCATCGTCGGCTTGGGGACGCTGGTGGTGCTGCTGCCCGTGCCGCGCGGCGTGGACGCCGAGACGTTCCAGACCCAGCGGGATGGAGGGCGTTTCGAGACCGTCCAGCTCGGACCGGTAAAACTGTTCTCGGTGGACCGCTCGCTGCCCTGGCGGCAACAGCCGGAAGTGCCGGCCGCCTACTGCCGCTTCCAGATCGGCGAAGGGCGCGTGTTCGACCTCCAGCCGCTGAGCCTTCGCGTACTCAAGGGGCACCAGTCCAGGCGGATCGAGGGCTGGCTGCGCCAGAACGACCCGCGGATCGAGCAGGGCAAGGGCTACCAGTTGTCCCAATCGAAGATCGTCCTGGGGGCCGGAAAACTCACCGGGCGAGGCGAATGGGGCGATGCCGACGCCACCTTCCGCATGCTCCCCGACGACCACACCGACTTCATCTACAGCGTCGTCGGCGGGCAGTGGGGGTTCCTCGGCTGCCTGTTCGTTTTGGCGCTGTACGGCGTGATTTTCGTGTTCGGTGTGGAGATCGCGGTCCTGACGTACGACCCGTTCGGGCGGCTGCTGGCTGTGGGCGTGCTGGCGCTGCTGCTGTCGCAGGTGGTCATCAACGTCGGAATGACGATGGGGCTGATGCCGATCACCGGCATGACGCTTCCGCTGGTCAGTTACGGCGGGTCGTCACTGGTGGTCAACTGCGCCGCGCTGGGCCTGCTGGTGAACATCGGGCAGCGCCGCCCGATCCTGCTGGGGCGCCGCCCGTTTGAATACGGCGAGCGCGGGGAAAAGCCCCCCGCGCCGTACGGGCCGCTGGCCGACTGAGCCCCGAATACCTGGGAAAACATGTTGCCGGAACCGGACGAATTGCATTCGGCGTGCGAACTGCCGCTGGACCGTCTGCCGCGGCGCGAGGTTCTGCGCCTCGACGACGGGTACGAGACGTGCGTGTTCGTGCATGACCCGCGCGGCGAGCGCGTCGGTGCGCCGGTGGTCTACCTGCACGGGATCCAGTCGCACCCGGGATGGTTCGTGGGCTCCGCCGCGGCGCTGGCCGATGCGGGGCATGCGGTCTGGCAGGTCGCGCGACGAGGCAGCGGTTCCAACGAAGCCGACCGC
>DNAS01000010.1:28613-28822 GCA_003485185.1 Phycisphaerales bacterium
ACCGCGGACATGCCCGCTCCGCCCGCCAGTTGCTCCAGGATACGGAGATCGCCTGCCGGCTGGCCGCCGTCGTCGCCGGGCCGAAGGTGCACCTGGTGGGCGTGAGCTGGGGCGGCAAGCTGGCGACCGCCTACGCCGCCTGGGCGCGGCGCGGGGTGGAAATCGCCTCGCTGACGCTCGTGGCGCCGGGCATCGTCCCCCGCGTGGAC
>DNAS01000010.1:28987-29632 GCA_003485185.1 Phycisphaerales bacterium
TCGTCCCCCGCGTGGACGTGCCGTTTGCGACCAAGCTGGCCGTTGCAGCGTCGCTGCTGCTGTGCCCGCGCAAACGGTTTGCCATTCCGCTCAACGACGTCGAGCTGTTCACTTCCAACGAGTCCAAGCGGCAGTATCTGCGGGACGACCCCCTCCGGCTGCACGAGGCGACGGCGCAATTCCTGTACGCCAGCTGGCAACTGGACGGCATGCTCCGCAACTTGCCGGCCGGATGCCTGACGATGCCCGTGACGCTGCTGCTGGCGCGGCGCGACCGGATCATCGACAACGCCACGACGCTCGCGGCCGTGCAAAGGCTCGCGGGCGGGCGGGCCCGCGTCGAGGAATTCGATGCGGACCACACCCTCGAGTTTGAACCGGCCCCCCAGCCGCTGCATCGGGCGCTGGCACGGGCGGTCGGCGCGGGGGAATGACGCGCGGGGTCAGGACAGGGCCTGGACGATCGCCTTGCAGAAGGCGGGCAGGTCGTCGGGCTTGCGGGCGGTGATGAGCTTTCCGTCCACGACGCATTCCTCGTCCACCCACTGGGCCCCGGCGTTGATCAGGTCGTGACGGATCGCCACGAAGCTGGTGGCGCGTTTCCCGCGCAGGGCGTCGGTGCAGCAGAGCATCCACCCGCCGTGG
>DNAS01000010.1:29846-30257 GCA_003485185.1 Phycisphaerales bacterium
CCCGCCGGGCACGATGACCGCGTCGAAGTCCTGTCCCTTGACTTCCCGGGCGGCGGCGTCGCTGTCGCACGGATACCCGAGCTTCGAGCCGTACGTCGTCCGTCCCTGCGGGGCCACCCGGACCACTTCCGCGCCCAGGCTCTGGAGATAGTAATACGGGTACCACACTTCGAGTTCCTGGTATTGCTGGTCGAGCAGGATGGCGATTTTCTTGCCCTTGAGCGACATGGTTTGGCTCCTTCCCGGACGCAGTGGGTTTCTTTGAATATGGTATCGCGTAACGCGGGACGTTCCAACGGCTTCTCTCGCAACCCGTTTTTCCCTACCCACAATGCGAAAAACTGCTTTCAAATTTCGCCCCGGTCGATATACTCTGAAGACCCTTGAAGGGGCTGTAGCTCAATTGGGAGA
>DNAS01000010.1:30446-30858 GCA_003485185.1 Phycisphaerales bacterium
GGGTTCGACCCCCCTCAGCTCCAGTCTTCGTTCGCCGCCGGACGGCCACCTCCAACGAAAGAACTCCGCCCCGTCGGTCTCAACGCCGGGTTCAAATCTCAGGACGAATCATGCGGGATCAAGTGCGAGACATCCTGACCTCGGCCGCGAGAAAGCTGCTGCTTGTGCGCTGCCTGGAAGCAGCGGCGCTGGGCGCGGGCGTTGCGGCGCTGGTTGCGGCTGTGGGGGAAATCGTCTGGCTGGCGCTCGGTTCGCCACAGACAGACGTGCCGGTGTGGCTGGGTGCGGCGGGGCTGATTTCCGCCGGCGCGGGCGCAGCGGCCGCGTGGCGGCTGGTTCGAGGTGTGAGCCTGCGTGAAGCTGCCGTCTGGCTGGACGCGCACCTGGACCTTCGCGAACGGATGGCGACGGC
>DNAS01000010.1:31044-31287 GCA_003485185.1 Phycisphaerales bacterium
GCGTGTATGCCCAGGCCGTCGCCGCGATGGCCGGCCGAGAGGTGAAAAGCATTCGCACGTGGCGGCGGGGGCGGGGGACGTTCGGCGCGGTCGTCGTGGCGATGGGGCTTTGCGCGGTGCTGGCGGCGATCGGCCGGCCGGTCACGCCCCTGGCCCGCTCGCTGGAAACTCTCAGCGAGACCGACCGCGCCCGCCTGGCGACCCGCCTGCGCGAGGAGTCCCGCGCCGCCGGCGCGGAGACCT
>DNAS01000056.1:0-1929 GCA_003485185.1 Phycisphaerales bacterium
CCGTAGATGTGGTCGTCCACGCCGAGGTGCATCGCCTGCCCGACGGCCGCCGACTCCTGCCCGATCGACAGGTGCGCCGGGCCGCGGTGGTTGTACTCGATGCCCTGGTACGCCCCGCGCAGCTTCACCTCGTTGAGCATCGTCTCGAACGTGCGGAGGATGGCCATGTCCCGCTGCACGCGGAGGAGGTCTTCCTTGCTGTAGCGCTTCAGTTCGTCCTTGACCGTCTTGTTGTACTGGTTCAGCGGGATCGGCTGGAACTCCAGCATCCCGGGCTTGCGGACGTCTTCCGGAACGATCATCTGGCACTTGGGCATCTGCGGACTCCCGGTCTTGCTTGCGTCATTCCACGCCAAAATTGCCCCCCGCCTGAGGGCGGGGGCTTGTCATTCCTTCGCGATTCGCGACTCGCGATTCCTCGCGTTCAACTCTCGGGCAGGCTGGGCGGGCCTGGCGGGCAGATCACCTCGATGTCCCGCGCGCGGAAAAACTCGCCCCACTCCGCCGGCGGCTGGACGTCGGTCACCACGCGGGAAATCGCGTCCCACTCGACGATCCGGTACAGCGACGGGGCGCGGAACTTGCTGTGGTCGGCCAGCAGGATCGCCTCGCGCGAGTTCCGCACGGCCAGGCGATACAGGTGGGCGCTCTCGATGTCGCCGGCGGTCAGGCCGAAGTCCATGCCCAGCCCGTCGGTGCCGATGAACGCCCGGTATCCGCGAAGCTGGTCCAGCGCGGCGGTGGCCATCGGGCCGACGGTGTCCATGCGGTCGGGGCGGTACTGCCCACCCAGGACGATCACGCTCAGGCCCGGCGCGTCGAGTTCCTCGGCGATCCGCACCGCGTTGACGATCGCCTGCAATCCGCGCTTGCGGCGGAGATGCGGGGCCATCTCGAAGCACGTCGTGCCGGAATCGAGGAAAACCTGCTCGCCGTCGCGCACCAGCTCGGCCGCCAGGCGACCGATGATCCGCTTGGCCTCGACATTCCGCATGGCCTTGGAACGGAAGGAGAAATCCCCGTTGCGGGCGACAAATGCCCCGCCGTGGGTCAATTCCACGCGTCCCTCCGCAGCCAGGGAGTGCAGGTCGCGGCGGACCGTCGCCTCCGAAACCGCCAGCTCGCCGGCCAAGTCGCGCACGACCACATGACCAAGCTCGAAGGCCTTGGCGAGGATCGTTTCCCGTCGTTGTCGCGTGGAAGATGCCATCTGGTTTCCAGTTAACCATAATGTCGTCCAAAATACAACCAAATTGTTGCACTATTTTGCTTGATTCTTGCACGTTTCTGTTTTATCTTAGTCATATCAAGGCAATCTTCCGCCGGGAGCCCCTCTTATGCACACGATACGGATGCCCAAAGCGGCCAGGACGACCACCGAAGGCACGGTCGGTCGCTGGCACATAACCCCCGGCCAGGCTGTCCGCAAAGGCGACGTCCTGGTGGACATCGAGACGCCCGAGGCGCTGGTGGAGTTGGAATCCGCCGCCGACGGCGTGCTGCTGAAGGTTCTGGCCGCCGAGGGGACGGTCCTTCCGGTCGGTTCCCCGCTGGCGCTGGTGGGCGCCAAGGGAGAGGACGTCTCGGAGGCAATGGAGGCTCTCGCGAACGAGGGCAAACCCGCCGCCGCGCCCACCAAACCATCAGCCAAGCCCAGCGAGCCCGCGCCCGCTGCCTCGCCCACGAGCAAGGTCATTCCCGTGCTGATGCCCCAGGCCGGACAGAGCATGGAGGAAGGCACGATCCTCGAATGGAAAGTCCAGCCGGGCGATGCGGTGCAGACCGGGCAGATTCTTTTCGAGGTCGAGACCGACAAGGCCACCATCGAGATCGAGGCCGCGGACGCCGGCCGGCTCGCGCGGATCGTCGAACAACGTGACCGGCAGCGGATCGAGATGACGGTCCACTACGGTATCGGCAGACAGCAGC
>DNAS01000056.1:2071-2282 GCA_003485185.1 Phycisphaerales bacterium
ACGTGGCGTACCTGGCCGACCACGACGCCGACGTGGACGCCTACCTTTCCGCCCACGGTGTGCCGGCGGCCGAACCGGCCCCTGCGCAGCCAACCGTCGAGACCGCGCCGGAGCCCTCGGCAGCGCACGCAGAACCCGCGCCGCAAACCGTCTCCGCCGCGCCGGGCGGGCGCGTGAAGGCCTCCCCGGCCGCGCGCCGGCTCGCCGCGCG
>DNAS01000056.1:2384-8273 GCA_003485185.1 Phycisphaerales bacterium
CTCGCCGCGCAGCGCGGAATCGAGCTTTCCGCCGTCGGCGCGGGCAGCGGACCCGCCGGGCGGATTCTCAGCACCGATCTTCCCGCCGCCGCGCCGGCGGCGCCGCAGGCCGCTGCCGTCCGGCCCGCCGAAATCCGCACCGGGCCCGTCGGCCAGCCCACGCGCCGCAAGCTCGCCGGCATGCGGAAGGCCATCGCCAAAAACCTCACCGCCAGCAAGCAGAACATCCCCCACTTCTACCTCCGCGGCACGATCGACGCCGGCTCGCTGTTCGACACCTACCGCCGCGCCAAGGCGCAGTTCCAGTGCAGCGTGAACGATTTCCTCCTGGCGGCCGTCGCGAGGGTCATGGGCGAGTTCCCCGCCTTCCGCACCCGCATGGAAGGCGAAGAGCTGGTGGAGTATCCGACGAGCAACGTGGGCATCGCCGTGGGCCTGGACAAGGGCCTGGTCGTTCCGGTGCTGCTCGGCGCGGACCGCCTGGCGCTGCCGCAGCTCGCCGCGGCGACGCGACAGATCGTCGAGGCCGCGCGCGGCGGAAAAATCGAGGCCATGGGCCAAGGCAACCTCACCATCACCAACCTGGGCATGTTCGGCACGGAGGAGTTCTCCGCGATCATCAACCCGCCGGAAGCGGCGATCCTTGCCGTCGGGGCGATCCGCGAGGCCGTCCTCGTCCAAGACGGCGCGATGCGCCCCGGGCGCGTGATGACGGTGACGCTCAGTTGCGACCACCGCGTCATCGACGGGATGCAGGCCGCGCAGTTCATGGCCAGGCTGAAGGAAGTGCTGGAATCGCCGCAGATGTTGGTGTAACCCAAAAGAAAGGGACTCGGGACAAGGGAATAGGGACTCGGAAGAAACAGCAGGGAACCGGAGAACACGGAACACGGGAAGACAAGAGCTTCCGCGCGAACCGGGTTCCGGGTTCCTCCGTTCCGGGATACTTTTCGGTTTTCGGTATCCGGTCTTCGGTCTTACCAGCGAGGCGGACAATGAGCGAACCATTCGACATTATCGTAATCGGGTCGGGACCCGGCGGATACATCGCCGCCCTGAAGGGCGCACAGCGGGGTGCGAAGGTCGCCGTCGTCGAGCAGGGACTGCTGGGCGGCACGTGCCTGAACGTCGGGTGCATTCCGTCCAAGGCGCTGCTGGCGTCGGCGGAGCTGCTGCACCGCATCGGCCGGGCGGGCGAGCTGGGCGTGACGGTGTCCGGGGCGGTGGGATTCGACTGGGCGAAGATCCAGGCCCGCAAGGACAAGGTGCTCGCCGCGCTGCGCGGGGGCGTCAAGGGCCTGTTCGACAGCCGCAAGGTCACGCTCGTCCGCGGACGGGGCCGGCTGGCGGGCAAGGGAAAGGTCGCCGTCGCCTCCGACGCCGGCACGCGGGAACTGACGGCGAAGAACGTCATCCTGGCTGTCGGCTCGACGCCGGCGAGAATCCCCGGCTGGCCGACCGACGGCGGCGTGGTCTGCACGTCCGACGAGGCGCTGCACTGGAAGGAGCTTCCCACGCGCCTGCTGATCGTCGGCGGCGGGGTGATCGGCTGCGAGTTCGCCTGCATGATGGCGCAGTACAGCGTGCGGGTGACGGTCGTCGAGAGGCTGCCCGCCCTGCTGCCGGAGATGGAGCCGCAGTTCGGCGCGCACCTGGCGGGCGTGTTCGCCCGGCGCGGCATCGAGGTGCTCGCAGGCGCGAAGGTGGAAGACCTCACCGTCGCCGACGGGCGGGCGACCGCCGTCGTCAGCGGCGGAAAGACCATCGAGGCGGACAAGGTGCTCGTGGCGACGGGCCGGCGACCCGCGACGGCGGAGATCGGCCTGGAGACGGTCGCCCTGGAAACCGACCGCGGTTTCGTGCGCGTCAACGACCGCATGGAGACCAAAGCCAAGGGCGTCTACTGCATCGGTGACGCGAACGGGCGCTGCCTGCTGGCGCACGCCGCCAGCGCGCACGGCATGACGGCCGTCGAGAACGCCCTCGGCCACAAGACCGAGTTCGCCGCGCCGGTCCCCAACTGCGTCTACACGTTCCCGGAGATCGGCTCGGTGGGCCTGACCACGAAACAGGCGAGGGAACAGGGCGTGCCGGTGTCGGTGGGCGTTTTTCCGCTGGGGCATCTGGGCAAGGCGATGGCCGTCGGAGAGACCGACGGATGGGTGAAGGTCCTGCGCGGGCGCGACGACGGCAGGCTGCTCGGCGTGCACGTGCTGGGCGACCACGCGACGGACGTGATCGCCGCGGCCGGCGCGATGCTCCACCAGAAGGTCGGCGCGAAAGAGTTCGCCGAGGTGGTCTTCGCGCACCCGACGTTCAGCGAGGCGCTCAAGGAGGCGGCGGAGGACTCGTTCCAGGCCGCCCTGCACCTGCCGCCGCGCAAGGTGGTCCGGATCGCCGCCGAGTAACCAGGCAATGAAATGGGTGTCGCACGGTCAAGCAAACATCGCTTGACCGTGGCGCCCCTTTGTCGCGGAAGGAACGCAACGAATGGCCTCGATTCAGGAAGCCCTGGAGACGATCCGCGGGCTGGGCACGGTCGAACGGATGCGGGCCGTCGCGGACCAGACGACGGTCCGCCCGCTGTCCGGCGCCAACTCGCACATCCACCTGCCGCCGAATTTCTCGGCGTTCGAGAGCGTCGCCCAGGCGGTGACGCTCGCGGCGGACCAGGGCGTGCGCGTCGTGGGCGTGACGAACTACTACGACCACCGCGTCTATGGCGAGTTCGCCGCGCTGGCGAGGAAACGGGGCGTCTTGCCCCTGTTCGGGCTGGAGATCATCTCGCTTCTCGACGCGCTGGTGCGCGCGGGCACGCTCATCAACGACCCCGGAAACCCCGGGCGCATGTACCTGTGCGGAAAGGGCGCGCTGGGCGTGGCGGCGCCGTCGGCCCGGGCGGCCGAACTGCTGGGCATCATCCGCCGCAACGACACGGCCCGGATGGCCGAGATGACCGACAAGACGGCTGCGTGCTTCCGCAAGGTGGGGTTCGAGACCGGTCTGGACGCGGGGAAGGTCATCGACGGGATCGTCGCCCGCCACGGCTGCCCGCGCAACAGCGTGACGATCCAGGAGCGGCACATCGCCATGGCGTTCCAGCAGGCGCTGTTCGCCCTGTCGCCCGTCGAGCGCCGCGCCGAGGCGATGGCGGCGCTGTACGGAAAGCCCGCAAAAAGCGCCCCCGACGACGCGGTGGCCGTCCAGGGCGAAATCCGCTCCAACCTGCTGAAAGCGGGCAAGCCCGCCTTCGTCGCCGAGACGTTCCTGAGATTCGAGCAGGCCCGCGAACTGATCCTCGCCCTCGACGCGATTCCCTGCTATCCCACGCTGGCCGACGGGGCCAACCCGATCTGCGAATACGAGACGCCGCCGGAAAAGCTCATCGGTCAGCTTCAACAGGCCGAAATCCGGATGGCCGAGTTCATCCCCATCCGCAACACGCCGGACGTGCTGGCCCGATACGTCCGCGCGATGCGGACGGCGGGAATCGCCGTCGTCGCAGGCACCGAGCACAATACGCTCGAACTGCTGCCCGTCGAGCCGCGCTGCCTGCGCGGCGCGGAGGTTCCGCCGGACCTCAAGGCGATTTTCTGGGAAGGCGCGTGCGTGGTGGCGGCGCACCAGTTCCTCCGCCTGCACGGGCAATGCGGTTTCGTGGACGCCCAGGGCCGCCCCCACCCCGGCTGGCCGACGGCGGAGAAGCGAATCGACGCCTTCGCCCGCATGGGACAGGCCGTGATCCAGACCTATTTCGACCGACACCCCGCATCCACAGGAGCATCGCGAACATGAAGTCCCGCAAAGCAAAGTCTTCCCCCGCAACGACGCTGATCGACCAACTCGTGGAAGTCTCGCGGTTCTACGGGGCCGACCCGTCGTACGTGCTGGCCGGCGGAGGAAACACCTCGGCCAAGACGGCCGACACGCTGTACGTCAAGGCCAGCGGATACGCCCTGGCGACCATCGGGCCGGAAGGGTTCGTCGCGCTGGACCGCGCGAAGCTCGACGCGCTGCTGGCGTCGGACCTGGGCGCACAGGCGGGCCCGCGCGAGGAGAAGTTCAAGGCCGGCATCCTGGCCGCGCGCCTCCAGCCGGAAAGGAACCAGCGCCCCAGCGTCGAGAGCCTGCTGCACAACCTCATTCCCGACGCGCTGGTCGTGCACACGCACTCCACGCTCGTCAACGCGCTGACCTGCTGCGTCAAGGGCGGGCAGCTCGTCGAGGAGCTGTTCGGGGGCGAGTGCCTGTGGATTCCGCTGATCGAGCCGGGCTACAACCTCGCCCGCGCGGTGTCGGCGGGCCTGAAGGACTACGCCGCCCGCAGCGGCGGCAAGGCGCCCACGGCCATCCTCATGCAGAACCACGGCATGTTCGTCGGCGGCGCGACGGGCGAGGAGATTCGCGCCAAGACCGACGCGGTGATCCGCAAGGTGGCGGCGAAGCTCGGCGCGGCCCGCGCGCACCCGTTCGGGGCGGTGAAGTCGCCCCCCGCCGCGACGGCGCGAAAGTGGGTCGCCCGGCTCGGTCCGGCGCTGCGAGGCGTGCTGGCCGACGACGGCGCCGAGCGGCTCAAGATCGTCCCGTTCGACGATTCGGAATTCGCCGCGGCCCTGGCGTGCGGCGCCGACGGACAGTCCGCCACCGACACCGGACCGCTCACGCCGGACCAGATCGTCTACTGCGGTTCCTGGCCGCTCTGGCTGGAAGGGCCCGCCGACGACGAGACCGACGCCCAGCTCGTCGCGCGGCTTCGGCAGGCCGTCGCCGAGTTCCGCAAGAAGCGCGGCGCGGACCCGCTGGTGGTGCTCGTCCGCGGGCTGGGCATGTTCACCGCGGGCGACGACGTGCAGGCGGCCCGGACGACGCGCGAAGTCTACCTCGACGCCGTCCGCGTGATGGCGACCGCCCGGAAACTCGGCGGAATTCACGCCCTGGAGGACCGCTTCCGCGAGTTCATCGAGGCGTGGGAGGTGGAGTCGTACCGCAAGTCCGTCGCCAAGGCCGCGGCCGCGGGCGGACGGGCGGCGGGCAAGGTGGCCTTCGTCACCGGCGCGGCGCAGGGGTTCGGGCTGGAAATTGCGCAAGACCTCGCCGCGCAGGGGGCGTGCGTGGCGCTGGCCGACCTGAACGCCCGGGGCGTCCAGGCCGCCGCGGACGATCTCTGCAACGCGCGCGGCGCCGGCAGGGCCGTCGGGCTTCCCGTCGACGTCACCGACGGAAACTCCCTCGCCGACGCCCTCCACCGCGTCGTGCGGACCTACGGCGGGTTGGACGTGCTGGTCTCCAACGCCGGCGTCCTGAAGGCCGAGAGCGTCAAGACCCAGCCGGCGAAGGATTTCGACTTCGTCACTGCCGTCAACTACAAGGGCTACTTCCTCTGCGTCCAGAACGCCGCGCCGATCCTCGCCTTGCAGCACCTGGCCTGCCCGTCGTACCTGAGCGACATCGTCCAGATCAATTCCAAGAGCGGGCTGGCGGGCTCCAACCGCAACGCCGCCTACGCCGGAAGCAAGTTCGGCGGCGTGGGGCTGACCCAGTCGTTCGCCCTGGAACTCATCGACGACGGCATCAAGGTCAACGCCGTCTGCCCGGGCAACTTCTACGACGGCCCGCTCTGGTCCGACCCCGACCACGGGCTGTTCGTGCAGTATCTCCGCGCGGGCAAGGTGCCCGGCGCGAAAACCGTCGCCGACGTCCGCCAGGCCTACGAGGCCAAGAGCCCGATTCATCGCGGCTGCACCACCAAAGACGTGATGGCCGCGGTCTATTATGTCATGGAGCAGAAGTACGAGACCGGACAGGCCGTCCCCGTCACCGGCGGACAGGTGATGTTGAGTTGAAGAAGAAGCGGAACAATTGCCAATTGCCCATTGTCAATTGACAATT
>DNAS01000056.1:8449-8733 GCA_003485185.1 Phycisphaerales bacterium
TTGCCCATTGTCAATTGACAATTGAAAAGCACTGAGGAGTGAGGACTGAGTGGACAGAAACGCTATCGTGTTCCGGTCCTTCTCCCCTGCGAAGAACAGAAGGTTGAACCGCACATGACCGAGACGACGATTCCCGACACGCAGTACGCCGTGCAGCTTGTGGGCCCGGGCGAGCTGAAGCTCAACGAGTCCAAAGCCGTCTACCGCCCAGGCCCGACGCAGATTCTCGCCCGCGTGGAGGCGGTGGGCCTGTGCTTTTCGGACCTGAAGCTGCTCAAGCAGTT
>DNAS01000056.1:8894-9159 GCA_003485185.1 Phycisphaerales bacterium
GACCTGAAGCTGCTCAAGCAGTTCTCCGCGCATCCGCGCAAGGGCGAGGTGGTGCGCGGGTTGTCGCCGCAGACGCTGGCGGAGTATCCCGCCTACCGTCCGGGCAACCAGCCCACCGTGCCGGGGCACGAGGCCGTCTGCCGCATCGTCGCCGTCGGCGCTGCCGTCCGCCGGCACAAAATCGGCGAGCGCGTCCTCGTGCAGGCCGACTGGCGGAAGGTGCGCACGGCCGAGACCAACGGCGCCTTCGGATACAACTTCGAGG
>DNAS01000099.1:0-3402 GCA_003485185.1 Phycisphaerales bacterium
CAGCGGCTCGCAGCAGCCGTAGCACACCAGCCCGAAGCGGTTCAGGATCGGCAACTGGTATTGCAGCGCGAACTCGTAAAACATCTCCGGGCCCACGCCGACCAGTTCCTGGCTTTCGCCGAGGGCCCAGAGGTCCCGCAGGCGCACCTTGCCGTCGAACCCGTCGGCCGGCAGTTCCTCGATCGCGCCCACCCCGCCCGAACCCACATAATCCTCGGGGCCGTTGTTCAGCGACAGCACACCCTCGCGCTCGCAGGTCTCCCATTCGTTCAGGGCGTCGTCGCGCAGGACGGTCATGATCTCGTGCAGCAGCGGCGGATCGTCGTACATGTCCAGCATCATCTGGTCCAGGCCGCGGAGCCGGATAAGCGTCCCGGTCAGGCCGTTGGACCATCGCATCGAGCCCCGTAGCCGGACCTCCAGCAGGTCGCCCACGAGTTCGCCCGCCAGCGCCAACTGCCGCGCGGTCTCGTCATGATCGACCTCGATGCGGCGGATGTGCAGCTTCCGCACGTCCTCGGGGCGCTTGATCGGCGGGTCCCAGTGGGCGGCGCCGAGCGCCTCGGTCCGCTGCTCGACGATGGGCAGGCCGTAATCCCCCATCCGCCGGACCGGCGGCACGTGGAGCGCCGCCTCGATGGGATGGTCGCCGTGGTTGTGCTCGTGCTGGTAGATTCGCTGGCGCAGGCCGCGCTCCAGGCTCCGGCAGAACCTGTCCTCGCATTGCAGCGAACCGTCGGGCAGCAGTTCCCGCCAGGCGCCCTCGGGGAAAAACAGCACCATGGGCCGCTGCGAACGCAGCGCGTTGTGCGCCTTCCAGAGGGTGATGCGCTCCTGTTGGACCGGCAGCGCGGCGATCTTGGCTATGCGCTTCGCCAGGGTTCGCAGAATCTCGCGATCGTGGGCGGTCGGCACCGTGTCGTCTCCTTTTCACTCAATGCGAATGGAGTATGCCATCCGTCCCGGAAAAGCAACGCCTTTGTGGCGCGGGCGCGGCCGGGGGCGATCCGTCACTTCCTGGCCTTTCGCCCCTTTCGCCCGGTCTTGCTGGGCGGGCGGGAGAGATAGGTCTGTTCGTCGTCCAGGGCGTCGGCGCCGGACTGCGTTTTGAGTTCCGCGATCCGGTCGCGCAGGCGCGCCGCCTGCTCGAAGTCCAGCGCCTCGGCCGCCGCGAACATCTCCTTCTCCAGCTCGGCGATCAGTTCCGCGCGGTCGTATTCGTCCTCGTCGGCGCGGATCGCCTCGCGCGCCACCTGGCGGGCGCGCAACTGGTCGGAGAGGGTCGAGCGGATCGCCTTGCGGATGGTCTGCGGCGTGATGCCGTGCTCGCGGTTGTACTCCAGTTGGAGCGTCCGCCGGCGGGAGGTCTCGTCGATGGCCTGGCGCATGGCCGGGGAGACCGTGTCGCCGTAGAGCAGCACCTGGCTGTTGACGTTGCGGGCGCAGCGCCCGATGGTCTGGATGAGGCTGGTGGCCGACCGCAGGAAGCCCTCCTTGTCCGCGTCGAGGATCGCCACCAGCGACACTTCCGGAAGGTCCAGCCCCTCGCGGAGCAGGTTCACGCCCACCAGCACGTCGAACTTGCCCATCCGCAGGTCGCGCAGGATGTCCACCCGCTCCAGCGTGTCGATCTCGCTGTGGAGGTACTTGCAGCGGAAGCCCTCGTTGCGGATGTATTCGGCCAGGTCTTCCGACAGGCGTTTGGTGAGCGTGGTGATGAGCGTCCGCTCCCCCGCTTCCACACGCCGGCGCACTTCCGCCAGCAGGTCGGCCACCTGCCCTGCCGCGGCGCGAACCTCCACGGCGGGGTCCACCAGGCCCGTGGGGCGGATGATCTGCTCGACGACCTCCCCGCCCGCCTGCTCGACTTCCCATTCGCCCGGGGTGGCCGAGACGAACACCACGTCGTTCCACAGACCGTGGAACTCCTCGAATCGCAACGGGCGGTTGTCCATCGCCGACGGCAGGCGGAAGCCGTGCTCGACGAGGACTTCCTTGCGGCTGCGGTCGCCGTGGTACATCGCCCGCAGCTGCGGAAGCGTCACGTGCGACTCGTCGATGATCAGCAGGAAATCCTTCGGGAAGTAGTCGATCAGCGTGTAGGGCTTTTCGCCGGGCGCGCGCCCGTCGATATGGCGCGAGTAGTTCTCGATGCCCGGGCAGTAGCCCACCTCGCGGAGCATTTCCACGTCGTAGCGGGTGCGGGCCTGGAGGCGCTGCGCCTCCAGGAGCTTCCCGGCGTTCTTGAGCTCGATGACGCGCATCTCCAGTTCAGGCAGGATTCCCCGGCAGGCGCGCTCGATGGTGTCGTCGTCGGCGACGTAATGGACGGCCGGGAACAGGAACGCCTGGTCCGTCTCGCTGAGCGCGTCCCCGGTGGTCGGGTTGATCAGGCGGATCGCGTCCACCTGGTCGCCGAACAGCTCGACCTGCCAGCCGAATTCCTCGTAGGCGGGATAGACGTCGATCGTGTCGCCGCGGACGCGAAACGTGCCTCGCTTGAAGTTCACGTCGTTGCGCTCGTACTGGAGGTTGACGAAGCTCCGCAGCAGTTCGTCGCGATCCACCGTGTCGCCCTTGCGGATGGCGACGACCATCTTCTTGTATTCCTCCGGGCTGCCCAGCCCGAAGATGCACGAGACGCTCGCGACGATGATCACGTCGCGCCGGCTCGTCAGGCTCGTGGTGGCGCTGAGGCGCAGGCGGTCCAGGTCGTCGTTGCGCGAGGCGTCCTTCTCGATGTAGATGTCGCGCTGCGGAATGTACGCTTCCGGCTGATAGTAGTCGTAGTAGCTGACGAAATACTCCACCGCGTTCTGGGGGAAGAGTTCCTTGAACTCCTCGTAGAGCTGTGCGGCGAGGGTCTTGTTGTGGCTGATGACGAGGGTGGGCTTCTGGAGGCGCTGGACGACGTGCGCCATGGTGAACGTCTTTCCGCTTCCGGTGACGCCCAGCAGGACGTTGCGTTTCTGCCCCCGGCCGATGTTTCCGACGAGCCGGTCGATGGCCTGGGGCTGGTCGCCCGCGGGGTTCATGTCCGAAACCACCTGGAACTCGGGCATTGGTCTTCTCCGTGCCTCTGCCGAAGGCATCCGTCCGCGCCTGCCGCAACTCGAGTTCCTGAGTATACCCCATCGGCGCGCGGTTCGAAATGAAAAGCGGCGCGACGAACCGGAAGAGGCGCGGGATTGCTCTGTTGAAAACATCGGATAANNGTGAAGGTCTTGCCGGAACCGGTGACGCCAAGCAGGGTGAGGTGGCGGCGGCCGCTCGTCAGCCCGCGCGCCAGGGCCTCGATCGCCTGCGGCTGATCGCCCGCGGGCGCGAACTCGGAGACCAGTTGAAACGCCTTGCCCATCGTCCTCGCGCTCCCTGCTGTCGGCACCACACCATACCATGGGC
>DNAS01000099.1:3408-14120 GCA_003485185.1 Phycisphaerales bacterium
TTGCTTGCAAGCCGTGTTCTGGGTGAATTCGGGCAACACGCTTTGCGAGCAAAGCGTGCCACCCATCCCGGGAACGGATGTTTTCCACAGAGCCGCAGGGTTATTTCTTCGCCTTGCCGCCCGCGGCGAGAGAGAACGGCATGTCGGGCGTCCAGTCGCCGCCGGTCCGTCCGGGGGCGTAGACGTCGAAGCCCAGGTAGTTCCCGAACGCCTCCCACAGCACATTTCCGACCCGGCTGCGGCTCATGGCCACGTGATGCGGGAAGTGCCGCAGCAGCACGGTGCGGTAGAAGTCCTGGATTCCGGGCAGGCGGACCCACCCGTAGCCGCCGAAGGTTTTGGCCTTGTTGGGCTCGACGACGCCCTGCATCAGCGCCACCTTGTGTCGCCCGGCGTTGTCCTGGGTGGCCCGGCAGAGGGTCACGGGCCCGTCCTGCATGACGAATTCGACGGCGCCCATCGCCTTGTCCCGCCCCGTCGTGCCGGCGATGATCTCCTGGCAGGCCATCTTCGGGCGCCCCTTTGCCCACGACGGCGGGAACACGCCGCAATGCCAGCAGTTGACCAGCTCGGGATCGTCGTTGTGGACGTTGTTCCAGTCGGCCAGGCAACTCGGGCCCCCGCCGGCCAGTTGCAGCGCGTGCATCGACAGCGTGCCCAGCATGTCGGACTCGCACGCGCAGGGCACTCCGCGGTCGTCGAGGCGGCCCATCGTCCCGCACGCGCAGATGCCGAGGTTCTGCTGCATGCTCGTCCAGCACTGGATCCCCAGCGCGTCGAGTTTCTGGTCGGCGACGAACTTCTTCAGGAACAACTCGAACTTGGCGATCTTCTCCAGGATCTCGTCGCCGACGGCGGAGCAGTCGATGGTCTTCTTCATGTCCGCCACGACGCGCCGGACGGCCGCGTCGGTCTTCTTCGCCCAGACCGCGCCGAACGCCTCCGACAGGTCCAGCGTCACGATGGTCACGCCAAGCTGCTGGAGCGCCTTCTCGCTGTAGCGGCAGGTCCAGAAGTCGTTCGGGCGGGCGCCCACCTGCCCGTACCGGGCGTTGCGGACGCCCGCCACCACGCGGACGACGGCGACGAACCGCCCCGCCGTGCCGACGAACGATTCGTCGGTGGGGAAGCAGATCGGCACTTCCGGAACGCTGTACGGCAGACCGAGCTGGCGAACGGCGTCGCAACTGCTCAGCAACCCGCAGAAGCTGTCGCGCCGCGCGGTGGTCGGCGTGAGGGCTTCAGTCTCCTGGGCGCCGACCATCAGGATCGGCACGCGCAGGCCGGATTCCTTGAGGGTGATGGCCACCCCCTTCTCGTCGCCGAAATTCACGCAGTTGACCACGACCCCGTCCA
This sequence comes from Phycisphaerales bacterium, assembly GCA_003485185.1. Lineage (GTDB taxonomy): Bacteria > Planctomycetota > Phycisphaerae > SM23-33 > SM23-33 > UBA12270. The sequence continues at coordinate 4,765 of DNAS01000099.1, forward strand.
CCTGCTGCTCGCGGAACATGCGCCCGACGAGCATGGCCTCGTCGACCGTCTCGACGCATCCGACCTTGGTGTCCTTGGGCGAGGGAACGACCACGTCCGCGCCGGCGGCCTTGAGGACCTTGATCGTGTCGCCGCGCATCTCGGCGGCGAGCTTGTCGGAAAAGAACCCGCGATTGGCGGGGATGAATCCCAGCTTGATTTTCCTGGCCTGCATGAGTCGGTCTCCCGGAAGGACGGTCGCGCGCAAGGCGCGGGCGCGACGCGGGAGTCATTGGACTGCCCGAGCGGGCAAATGGCAAGCGCCGACTTGCAGAACAGAATGAACCGCGGTCCTAACGGGATGCCTTCTGGGGTGGCACGCTTTGCTCGCAAGCGTGTTGTTGAATTCGGGGAGAACACGGCTTGCAAGCAAGCCGTGCCACCCTCATGGTTTCATGGGGAACACACCGATTTTTACGACGCGGCGGTCTGGGGGGTGGAAGAAAGGTGCGAGAACGCGACGACGCGGTTTCTGCCGCGAGCCTTCGCCTCGTACAGCGCGCGGTCCGCCAGGGAGACCAGGGCGTCGGCGCTGGTGGGCCGGTCGGCCGGCAGCGAGGCCACGCCGATCGAGACCGTCACCTCGTGCGCCAGGCCCTCATACCGCGTGGTGCAGGCCTGCAACTCTTCCCGGATCCGGTCAGCCACCGACATCGCGCGGTCCAGCGACGTGTGCGGCAGCAGCAGGACGAACTCGTCGCCCCCGTATCGCGCCGCGATGTCGCTGGCGCGCAGGGACAGGCGGACGATCTCCGCCGCCGCCTGGAGCAGGCGGTCGCCCTCCTGATGTCCCCGCGAGTCGTTGAAATGCTTGTAGTGGTCCAGGTCGCACATGCAGCAGGCCAGGTCGAACCCGTAGCGGGTCGCCTCGTGGAACGACCGGTCCAGGATCTCCCCGAACTGCCGGCGATTGGCCAGGCCCGTCAGGTGATCGGTGGTGGCCATCTCCTGGAGCTTCTCCATCGATTCCTGGAGCTGCATGTTCTTGACGCGGAGTTCGGTGAGCATTCCCTGAAGCTCTCGCTGAAGCTGGAGATTCTGCTTCTTGACGCGGTGCTGGCTGATGTTCTTCTCCACCATCACCGGCAGGGCGAACAGGAAATCGCCGAGCTTGAGGATGTAATCCTGCACGCCGTACTTGATGGCCTGGGCCGCGGTGGAGGAGACGTTCTCCCCGGTGACGAGGATGATGGGAAGGTCGACGCGGGAAAGGATTTCCTGGATGAGCGTCAGCCCGGGCATGTCGCGAAGGTTGTAGTCCTGGAGGACGACGTCGAAACTCTCCAGGTCCTGATCGAGACATTCCCGCCCGCTGCCGACGGCGATGATGCGCCGCCCCTGGCCGTCGCCGTAATGCATGCGCAGCGACTCGCAGATCAGCTCGCGCTGGTCCGGGTCGTCATCCACCACGAGAATCTTCGGACAATGCCGCGATGAATCCATAGCTCGACCTCTCGACATCGCGTCCTAACCGGTCAGGCGGCGGGAAACCTGTGGACGGTCAACCAGTAGCACGTCGATGCCCGTAAAGACTCCACAAATGCCGAGGGGTCGCTCGGTTTCACGTTATAGCTGTTCGCCCCGTTTTCGGCGGCACGATGCTTTTCCTCTTCGTCGTCCACGCCGGTCATCATCACCACGGGGATACTTCTTAGATCGGGATCGCTCTTGATGATCTTTAGTATTTCCTGCCCGGACATTCCTGGCATTTGCAGGTCCAGGAAGATCATGTCCGGACGCGGCACGCTGCCGTCGCGCCCGCATCGGTCCAGGTACGCCAGCGCCTCGCGTCCGTCCCCCGCCTCCACCACGCGACAACCGGGCGACTGGAGTTCGATCGTGTCGCGAAGCACCATGCGGAAGTCCGGATCGTCATCCACCAGCAGAGCCGTTCTCGGCGTCCGAGACACAGGCGGCCTCCATGGTTTCCGTTGTCGCGTTTTCGGGCGGGCGCGTGCACCGCGCGTCCAGGGCGACGTAGAACCTCGCGCCGTTTCCCACGTCCGACTCGACCCAGGCGCGCCCGTCGTAGTTGGCGACGACGCTCTTGACCAGCGCCAGTCCGACCCCCTTGCCGGGCACTTGCGCGGCGGCCTGTCCTTCCACCCGTCGGAAAACGTAAAATATCTTCTGGTGCTGCTCCGGGGCGATGCCCGGACCGTTGTCCGCCACGCAGAACTGGTGCATTCCGTCAGCCTGGCGATACCCCACTTCGATCCGCCCCCCGGTGGTCTTGTCCAGGTATTTGATCGCGTTGTCCACGAGGTTCTGGAAAACCTGCCGCAGCCGGGCCGGCTCGACATAGAGCTTCGGCATCGGGCCTTGAAGGCGGAACTCGATTCCCCGCTGCTTGAGCTCGAACTCGAAGGTCTTTCCCGACTCGGCGATCAGTTCGCCCATGTCCACCACGCGGCGCTTCTGGGGGCGCGTCTTGATCCGTGACAGCTCCAGCAGTTCCGAGATCAGCGACACGTTCACGTCCACATTTGCCTGGATCCGCTGGAGGCGCGACGTGACCTCCTCGGGCAATTGGTCGCGCCACTTCATCATGATCATCGTGGCGATGCCCGCGATGTTCCGCAGGGGCGCGTTGAGGTCGTGACTGACGGCGCGGAGGAAATCCTCCTTCTCGGCCATTTCGTCCCGCAACCTGCGGTTGGTGCTCTGGAGTTCGCCGGTCCGGGCGGCCACCGTGTTTTCCAGGCGCTCGTTGACGCCGAGCAGTTCGGTGCGGGCGCGGGCGACTTCGTCGGCCATCGCGTCGAACGCCATGCCCAACTCGCGAATCTCGTCGTTGCCGCGCATCTCGGTCCGCACGGAGAAATCGCCCTCGCCCAGCCGGCGGGTGACGTTCAGCAGCTTGCGCATCGGGTGGACGATGATCCGCCAGACCAGCAGGTATCCCAGGGGGATCGCCGCCAGCACGATCGCGGCTGCGATGATCGTCATCCGCTGCTGCACGGAGGCGAGGTTTCTGCGGTTGGCCGTCGTGTCCAGCACCAGGCGCATCGCGCCGACCAGGCGGTTGTTCTTCGGGTCGGCGTCGCGCAGAACGATCGGACGGGCCAGAACCAGCAGGTCGTCGTGTGTGTCGGTCGTGCTGGAAACCGTCACCGGCAACGCCTCCAGCCACTTCCACCGGCTGGCGTAGGCCGCCCGGCTGGCCGAGGCGACGACGAATCCCCGCTCGTCCAGCAGGGCCAGGTAGCAGACGGTCTCGTCGTTCAGGAAGTTGCCAACAAGCCGCTTGAGGGCAATGTTTTTCCGCGCCAGCAGGTCGTACTGGGCGGCCAGACCCAACATCTGGCAGATTCGGTCGGAATTCTGTTGCGACTGGCGTTGGACCCAACCTTGGGCGGACGTGAAATAAAACCATCCGCCCGAAATGGTTACGCAGAGGACGACAAACGTCAGGATCAGCACGACCTTGAGCGGAAGGCTGACGCGTAACTGCTTTTGGTAGCTGCTCTTATTCATCCCAGAGGCCCGGATTGTCCCACAGGCGGCACAGGCCGCCAGACAATCTCAATGGAACTCATCGGTTCGATGCGGGGCCGGCTTTGCTAAAAACCGCCGATTCCGCCAATTGGGATCCCCAAGCCCGTTTCCGGACCATTTTCTACGTAATCCTCAAACCTTCCCGGTTTCATTCTTGTCAAATTGGCGGAGCTATGGTACTGTATGACCATAATGGGCATGTGTTTGGAGTTGGAGGCACAAGCCCGTGAAGTCCGGCCGCTCAGTCGGATGCGTTTCGTTTATGCTCGGTTCCATGAAGTTTGAGGACACGAAGCGGAGGAGCTTTACGTGTTTCGTACTGCGGCATGCTCACCGCAGACGGAGGCAGAAGCCGATCGTGCCTTGATCGGCGCAAGCCCCCTGTTTAAACAAATCCTTGACGTGGTGGATTCCGTCGCCGCGAACGATTGCATCGTTCTGCTGGAAGGCGAATCCGGCACGGGCAAGGAATTGATTGCGCGCCGCATTCATACCCGCAGCCGTCGAAACGCCGGCCCCTTCATCCCCGTCAACTGCCCCGGAATCGGCGAAAGCCTCTTCGAAAGCCAGTTCTACGGACACGTAAAGGGCGCGTTTACCGGCGCCAACACCGACACGCTGGGCGTGGTGCGGGCGTCCGAGGGCGGAACCCTTCTGCTGGACGAGGTGGGCGAGCTCCCGCTGCACCTCCAGCCGAAACTCCTGCGCCTGCTCCAGGAACGCGAAGTGACGCCCGTGGGCGCCACCCGCCCGGTTCAGGTTAACACACGCTTCATCGCCTCGACCAACCGCAACCTGGCCAAGTCGGTCTCCGACGGCGAATTCCGCAGCGACCTGTACCACCGTCTGAACATCGTTCGCATCGAGGTGCCTCCGCTGCGCGCCCGCAAGCAGGACATCGAGCCGCTGCTGGACTACTACCTCGAGGCGTTCGCCTCGATCTACAGCATGGCGGTCCGGCAGTTGGGCCCCCGCCTGCGGCGGATGTTGGTGGAGTATCCCTGGCCGGGCAACGTGCGAGAGTTGTGCGCGTATGTCGAGCGCCTGTACGCGGCGAAGGCGCCGCCGCTTCCGCCGAGTTTCGCGGTCTGGGACGACGGATACTCGCCCCGCCCCTCGGCCATCGAGCCCGCTCCCGGACGCATGCCCGCGATCGACCACAGCCCCGTGGCGTGCAGCCTGGCCGAAGCGGAACAGCGCACAATCCTCCACGCCCTGGAGGCCGCCGGGTACAACCGATCGGCGGCCGCGAGGATCCTCAACATCCACCGGGGGACGCTGCTCCGCAAGATGCGCCTCTACGGCATGGACAACCATTAAGCCCTCCGGCGGCGCCCGTTGGACCCCTTTTCACCCGCTTTTCGGGTCTTAAACGATTCTTTTCCCCCTCCAGCCGGATCTTTTTCTCTCATTTTCCGGGCGGGTTTTTCCCGATGAAACCGTCGCACATTCCGGTTCCCGCGACACGCCGCATTGCGCGGCGCGCGGGTGTCACGCGGGCGCTGCATTGCGCGGCGCCTTTTGTTGCAGGATTCGCCAGCCCCTGGCGCATTTCACAACAATCACCCCGCCAGACCGCAGGCCATGTTCGGGAACAGAATTTTACGCGATTTCTAACATTTTCCCCAGGAAGAAGTTACGTTTTTCCAACTCGTATCGTATGGTTCTGGCACGCCCGTTGTTCACATAGATGTGGGAGTGGGAGCCTGACGTCATGAGTAGGCTGGATGTGAGGGACAGTATGGGACCGGCTGCGCCGGTCCAGGCGGGTCTGTGCGTCGTGATGGTGTGCACGGACCTGAGCGAGGCCGAACTGGTCGGCCAGTATCTTTCAGAACTGAATACGGGTTGTCTGGTGACCTACCGGCGGACGGAGGATTTGCAGTGCAATACACCCGCCGGACGGGTTGCCTTAATTGTCCTGGCCACCCAAGAGGGAGCGCCTTCCTTACGGCGGGCGCTGCGGTGGCTGAGGAATCGGTGGCCCCGCTGTCCGCTCGCCGTTGTGGGCGATGCCGGCTGTGGGGACCACGAGCTCGCCGCCCGCGAGGGCGGCGCCCTCTACCTGACGCGACCCGTCCCGCCGTCGCAATGGGCGGCGGTCCTGTCCCACGTGCTCACGGGGACGGAAAGGCAAGCGGAAGGCAGCGGGCAGCTCAAATGACTGAGGGACGCGCCCCTCCGGGGCGCGGGAGCTTTGACAAGCTGTGACTGAGGAGCCAAAGGCGACCACAAGGTCGCCGAGCGATGAGCCTCATAACGAGGACCTCGCCAATGCGGTCTCGGTGGAGATGAGCGCCCACCGAAACATGCCCCCTCGCCTCCTGGGGCATCAGGCCGTGGCTGAGGTAACTCGCGGTAGGGGTCTTAAGAGACGCAAACCGTGGGGCTAACGGAGATGAGCGCCCGTTGGCTTGGCATTCCGGTCCCTCCTCTGCCGGAATATCGCGGAAATTGCGGCCTCACCATCGAGAGGGGCCTCTACCAAGGCGAAGGGCGATGACGGTGCCTTGAGCAAGCAACGTCACGCCCTCTTTTTTTGCGCTCATTTTGCCCACCTTCCCGCCGGCGCGCCCACGAAGGGCGCGATGCCTCTGGAAACTCGCCGCCCCCTGTCCTATCATCTTGCGTTCTCCGAAACATGAAAGGGCTGCGAGATGGCCAAATACACCATCGGCCTGGACTACGGAACCAACTCCGTTCGCGCGATCGTCGTCAACACCTCCAACGGAAAGGAAATCGGCGAGGCGGTCTGGAACTACGCCCACGGAACGGCCGGCGTGATTCTCGGACGCGACCCGAACCTGGCCCGCCAGCACCCCGCCGATTACGTCCGGGGCGCGGAGATCGTCCTGACCCGGGCGCTCGCCGCCGCCAAAAAGAGCGTCAAGAGCTTCCGGCCGGCCGACGTCATCGGTATCGGCGTGGATACTACCGGCAGCACGCCCATTCCCGTGGACGCTTCGGGGAAGCCCCTGGCGTTCGACAAGCGGTTTGCAAAAGACCCCGCCGCGATGGCCTGGCTGTGGAAGGACCACACCGCCGTCGCCGAGGCCGCCGAAATCACCGACCTGGCGCGCAAGACCCGCCCCCACTACCTCGCCAAGTGCGGCGGCACGTACAGCAGCGAGTGGTTCTTCAGCAAGATTCTCCACTGCCTGCGGACCTCGCCGAAGGTCTTCGAGGCGGCGTATACCTGGGTCGAGTGCGCCGACTGGGTTCCAGCGATGCTGACCGGGGCCGAGGCCCCTGAAAAGCTCACGGCCTGCATCTGCGCCGCCGGGCACAAGGCGATGTACCACGACGCCTGGGGCGGATACCCCGACGCGGAATTCCTGGGCGCGCTGGACAACCGCCTGGCGGCGCTGCGCGGGCGGCTGCGGGCCAAGGCCGTCGCTATCGACACGCCTGTCGGCGGGCTGTCCGAGACGTGGGCCGGCAAGACCGGATTGACGCCGGACATTCCCGTGGCGACCGGCGCGTTCGACGCCCACCTCGGAGCCGTCGGATCGGGCATCCAGCCGGGAACGCTCATCAAGATCATCGGCACCAGCGCGTGCGACATGATCGTCGTTCCGCGGGACCAGCCGCTGCCGGACATCCCCGGGCTGTGCGGCATCGTTCCGGGCAGCATCCTGCCGGGCTACCACGGCCTGGAGGCAGGCCAGTCCGCCGTGGGCGACATCTTCAACTGGTTCGTGAATTACCTCCAGCCGGGCGGGAAAAAGGCCGGCTCGCACGAGGAACTGACCGTCCAGGCGGCGAAAATCGCCCCCGGCGCTTCGGGATTGCTCGCGCTGGACTGGAACCACGGAAACCGGACGATCCTCGTGGACCAGCGCCTCACGGGCCTGCTGCTGGGCCAGACGCTCTACACGACGGCCGGCGAAATCTACCGCGCGCTGATCGAGGCGACGGCCTTCGGCGCCCTGACCATCATCAACCGCTTCGAGGAATACGGCGTCCGCGTGGAGCGGATTGTCGCGTGCGGGGGAATCGCCGAGAAGAACGCCCTGCTGATGCAGATCTACGCCGACGTGACCGGCAGGCCGATTGCCGTCTCCCGCTCGGCGCAATCGTGCGCGCTGGGCGCGGCGCTGGCCGGCGCGGTGGTGGCCGGCAAGAGCGCCGGCGGGCATGACAGCTTCTCCGCCGCCCAGCAGGCCATGACCGGCCTGAAAAAGAAAGTCTACAAGCCCTCCCCCGCCGCGCATGACGTGTACCGCGAACTCTACTGCCTGTACCGTCAACTGCACGACTGCTTCGGCACGAACGCCTGGAAGGGCGACTGCTCCAACGTCATGAAGCGCCTGCTGGAGATCCGCGCCGCCGCACGCAGGTAACGGTTGGTCCTTGTAGACCGATTCTTCGCCCCGAAGGGGCGTGGGACGGTAGCCGGGGGCGCAAGCCCCCGGTGAGCGGTTGGTTTTGATCGGAGCCCCGGAGGGGCGAAAGAGGGTCGGCTCTTGCGGCCGTCGGGGGCTTGGCTTACGCTTACAATCATGGGCGGAAAGAAAACGAAGAAAGCGGGCGGGGCGACGATGGCGGGGAAACCTTCCCGCCTGGTCGATACTCGCGTCATCTACTGCGGCGACAACCTGGGACAGCTCCAGCGCCTGCCGGACGGGTGCGTGGACTTGATCTACATCGACCCGCCGTTCAACTCCAACCGCAACTACGAGGTCTTCTGGGGCGAGACGAAGGAGAAACGCTCCTTCGAGGACCGCCACGCCAGCACACAGGCGTACATCGACTTCATGCGCCCGAGATGCGTCGAACTGGCCCGCGTGCTCAAGAAAACCGGAAGCTTCTACTACCACTGCGACTGGCACGCATCCCACTACGTCAAGGTCATGCTCGACCAGATCTTCGGAGAGAACCAGTTTCAGAGCGAAATCATATGGAAGCGAACCAGCGCTCATAGCAGCGCCAAGCGATACGGCCCAGTGCATGACAGCATCTTTTTCTACACGAAGACCGACGTTTACACTTGGAACAATGTCTACCAGCCGTATGACCCTGAATACATCACAACTTTCTTTGAACAAGTCGATTCGGATGGGAGACGATGGAAGCGTATGGACCTTACGGGAGACGGTGTCCGTAAGGGCGAAAGCGGCGAGCCTTGGCGAGGTATAGATGTAACATCGAAAGGACGGCATTGGGCGATCCCCCGCGCGGCCATCGAGACGTATGACATAACGGGCAAGGCAACGCAAGAAAAGCTGGACGCCCTCGATGCCGCCAAAGCGATCCATTGGCCTGAAAAAGAAGGCGGGATGCCGCGTCTAAAGGTTTATGCAGATAAATGCCCTGGGGTTCCTCTGCAAACCGTCTGGACAGATATACGTCCCATACACAATCTATCCCAAGAACGCCTTGGCTATCCTACGCAGAAACCTTTGGGACTGTTGGAGCGGATCATCAAGGCTTCCAGCAATCTGAACGACATTGTGCTGGACGCATTTTGCGGGTGCGGGACGGCGCTGGTGGCAGCGGAGAACCTCGGGCGGCAGTGGATCGGGATCGACGTTTCGCCGACAGCCTGCCGCGTGATGGCCAAGCGCCTGCGCGACGTGTGCCACATCCGGGAGGATGAGAACCTCTGGCGGATCGGGCGGGGTTTCGTGGTGCGCGACCTGCCCTGGACGGCCGAGAAGCTGCGGGAGATTCCGCCGTTCGAGTTCGAGAACTGGGCGGTCATCGCGCTGGGCGGCGTGCCGAACAAGGCGCAGGTCGGGGACATGGGCATCGACGGGCGGATTTATCCCGTGTCGGCCATGCCGAAGAAAACGGGCGAAGCGGCGGGCGAAATGGCG
>DNAS01000099.1:14220-14521 GCA_003485185.1 Phycisphaerales bacterium
CATGGACGACTGGTTCCCGATCCAGGTCAAACAGAAAGACAAGGTCGGACGTCCAGATATTGACGAGTTTGAAACTGCCATGCGACGGGCGGAACGAAAGAAGGGCTTCTTCGTGGCGTTCGACTACAGCCGGGACGCGCTGGCGGAAATCCAGGACTTCTTCGTCCGCGAACACAAAGTCATCGTCCCGCTGACGGTGCAGGAAATCCTCGACGAGGCGATTGCCCGAAAGCTGGCGTAGGCAGGTTCAGCCCCGAAGGGGCGCGGGGTGCCACCCGCAAGCGTTGTGTGCTTGAGGGTG
>DNAS01000099.1:14655-14797 GCA_003485185.1 Phycisphaerales bacterium
TTGTGTGCTTGAGGGTGTCTTCCTGCCTGTAGCCGGTCGTCTCTTGCCAACCCCCGCGGTCATGCAGAGAAAGACACACCCTCACCCGGCTTGCCAAGGCGTCGCCGTGGCAAGCCGGGTGAGGGTGTCTTTATGCCTTCGC
>DNAS01000099.1:14835-15345 GCA_003485185.1 Phycisphaerales bacterium
TCAAAATCCCAGGAAACGATAAGGCCATGCTGGAAGAACTCAAACGACAGGTCTGCGACGCGAACCTCCGCCTGGCGGCTGAGGGGCTGGCGATCTTCACGTGGGGCAACGTCAGCGGGATCGACCGCGCCGGCGGACGCGTGGTCATCAAGCCCTCGGGCGTGCCGTACGAGGGCATGAAGCCGGAACACATGGTCGTCGTGTCCCTGGCGACGGGCGAGACGGTCGAGGGCTCGCTCCGCCCCAGCAGCGACACGCCCACCCACCTGGCGCTCTACCGGGCGTTCGGGCGCATCGGCGGGGTCGCGCACACGCACAGCCTGTTCGCCACGGCATGGGCGCAGGCCCGGCGGGAGATTCCGCCCCTCGGCACGACGCACGCGGACCACTTTTACGGGGCGGTGCCCTGCACACGCCTGCTGACGGCCGAGGAGATCGCCGGCGACTACGAGTCCAACACCGGAAAGGTGATCGTTGAGCGGTTCTCGCAGCTCGACCCGGCTGCCCTTC
>DNAS01000099.1:15443-15695 GCA_003485185.1 Phycisphaerales bacterium
CGACCCGGCTGCCCTTCCGGGCGTGCTGGTGGCCGACCACGGCCCGTTTTCCTGGGGCGACTCGCCCGAGCAGGCGGTCTTCCACGCGAGCATTCTGGAGCACCTGGCGCGACTGGCGAGCGAAACCCTGCGGGTCGATCCGTACCCCAAGCCCGTCAGCAGGGAACTGCTCGACAAGCACTTTCTCCGCAAGCACGGCCCGGGGGCGTATTACGGGCAGAAGTAGGGGGAAGGCCGAAGGGGAAAGGCCGA
>DNAS01000099.1:15844-19593 GCA_003485185.1 Phycisphaerales bacterium
GGCCGAAGGGGAAAGGCCGAAGACCGGAAACCGAGGACCGGAGACCGATTTTTTCTCTCTGGCTTTTTTCCTTCGGCCTTCGTCCTTTCCCCTTTGCCCTCTCTTTCCATTCTTCCCGTCGGCGCGTAGAATACGCTGCGGAAACGGGAGCGCGACATGGCAGGTTTGGGAGTCAACATCGATCACGTGGCAACGATCCGCCAGGCCCGGCGGACGGTGGAGCCGGACCCGGTGTGGGCGGCCGTCGAGGCCGAACTCGGCGGCGCGGACTGCATCACGTTTCACCTGCGCAAGGACCGGCGGCACATCAACGACCGCGACGCCCGGCTGCTGCGCCAGACCGTCCGGTGCAAGCTGAACATGGAGATGTCGCTGGACGAGGAGATCGTGTCCATCGCGGCGGAGCTTCAGCCGGGCCAGGCAACGCTGGTGCCCGAAGGCCGACAGGAAATCACCACCGAGGGCGGGCTGGACTGCCAGTCCCACGCGGAGCGCCTGCGCGAGGCGACGCGGCGGATGCAGGACGCCGGCGTGCTCGTCAGCGCGTTCGTGGACGCGGAGCTGGAGCAGATCGAGGCCGCCCGCGCCGCCGGATGCGACGCCATCGAGATTCACACCGGCCGGTACGCCAACGCCCGGACGGCTGTGGAGATCGACGACACGCTGGCCGAACTCAAGGAAGGGCTGACGGCGGGGCTCGACGCGGGGCTGATCGTCCACGGCGGACATGGGCTGACTTACCTCAACGTGGCGCCCGTCGCGGCGATGACGGGATGGTCGGAATTCAACATCGGGCACTCGATCGTCTCCCGCGCGGTGTTCGTGGGGCTCCGCCAGGCGGTCGCCGAGATGAAACGTCTCGTCGCCGGCCGCGCAGCCGAGTGACGGAACAGATTTCTTTCCCCCAACGAGACAGAGAGGACGACGCGATGTCCGATCGCATGAAGCTGGAAGGTTCCATGGTGGCCCTGGTGACGCCGTTTCGCGACGGCGAGGTGGACTGGGACGCCCTGGCGCGGCTGATCGAGTTCCAGATCGACGGCGGCACGCAGGGCCTGATCCCCTGCGGAACGACGGGCGAAAGCCCCACGCTGACCAACGAGGAGCATGACAAGGTCATCGAGTTCGCCGTCGAGAAGGCGGCGGGGCGCGTGCCCGTCATCGCCGGAACGGGCAGCAACTCGACGGCCGAGGCCCTCGAGCGCACCAGCCACGCCAAGAGCGCCGGGGCCGACGCGTGCCTGATCGTCAACCCCTACTACAACAAGCCCACGCAGCACGGCATGTTCGAGCACGTCCGGCGGATCGCGGACATCGGCCTGCCGATCGTGCTCTACAACATCCCCGGGCGCACCGGCGTGGAGCTGTCGGCCGAGACCATCGCCAAGATGTACAACGAGATCGAGACGGTCGTGGCGGTCAAGGAGGCCACCGGGAAGCTGGACCTGGCCAGCGAGATCGCCGCCTCGTGCGACATCACGATCCTCTCGGGCGACGACTCGCTGACGCTGCCGATTTGCGCGGTGGGCGGAAGCGGGGTCATCAGCGTGCTGGCGAACCTGCTTCCGGGCGAGGTGCGCCGCCTGTGGGACACCATCGAGGCCCAGCAGATGCACGACGCCTGCACGCAGCACCTGAGGCTCTTCCCGCTGTTCCGGGGCATGTTCGTGGAGACCAACCCGATCCCGATCAAGGCGGCGATGGCCATGACCGGAATGATCGCCGACGAGCTGCGCCTGCCGCTGTCGCCGCTGAGCGCCAAGCTCCGCGGTCCGCTGGCGGACCTGCTGAAGGAATTCGGGCTGAAGGTCCGCGCGTAGTTGTTCTTCACAATCGGAATCGCAAGTTGGGTGCCACCCTCAAGCGTCGTGTGCTTGAGGGTGTTCGTTTTGGGTGCCACGGCTTGCTTGTCAAGCCGTGTCGCTCCAAGAACACTGCTTGCAGGCAAGCAGTGCCACCCGAAGGGAAGGATTTCAGGCAGGATTCAGGCCGCGCCGGCCGTGGTCGGCCTGCGCCCGACGAACGTCCCCTCCGCCACCACGCGCCGGTAGAGGTTCGCCATGCTCGTCACCGCGCGGGCCGGGCTGTGCCGCTCCCGCAGGTGCGCCAGCGCGCTTTCCGCCAGCGCCGTCGCGCCGGCGTGATCGTCCAGCAGCCCGGTGAGTTTGACGGTCAGCTCGGCCGTGTGACCCGCCGGGTAGAGCAGGACCGTCCGCCCGTCGATGAGGAAGTCGCTCGCCTCGTCGCCGGCAGAGAGCACGGGCACGCCGGCTGCCATCGCCAGCAGCACGCTCATGTCGACGCCCCGGCTGCGAGCGGGCGAGATGCACACGTCGGCCGCCTTGAAGATGCCCGCCAGTTGCGAGTACGGCTGGCGGTCGGCGAAGGTGATGTCGCCCTGAATCTTGAGTTTCTCGGCCAGCAGGCGAAGCTGGTGCTCCGCCCGCCCGTTTCCGATGAGGAAGAACGCGCAGTCGCGCTTGCGGGCGTGCAGGTCGGCGAAGCACTCCAGCACGGTCCGCCAGGCGTTGAAGTCGTCCATCGCGCCGACGGCGACGATGGTGGCGCTGTACCGCGCGTCGGTGAAACACGTCGCGTGGCGCACCTGGTAGACGCCGGGGCGGAAGAGGTGAATTTTCTCCGGCGAGGTCACGTGGTGGCGGGCGAGGTCCTGCCGCACGGGTTCGCTTCCGGCCAGCACCGCCGCCACGCGCCGCCCCAGGCGACCCGGATGCAGCGCCGCGCCCAAGCGATAGCTGCTGACCAGATACGGCAGCGCCAGCTCGCGGCTGACTGTCCGCGCCAGCGGGGCCGACGTGGTGTCCAGCGCGTGGATGAGCTGGATTTTCCGGGCGCGGATTTCGCCCGAGATCGTCTCCATGCTGCGGGTGGTGAAGCCCCATCGGCGCAGCGGACCGTATCGCAGCAGTTCCACGGGCGGGCAGGGCAATTCGCGGACGTCGGCCAGATCCGGCGCGAAGGCGACGATCTCCACCAGCTCGTCCATCAGCCCGATGGCCAGCGGCTGGAGCGACCGCCCCAGGCGCTCGACCGACCGCGCCCCGGCCATCCAGGCCACGCGCACCGGCTTGGCCGGCGGTTCCGGCGTCAGTTCCGTCTCCCCCGATCCGCTCGTCTCGTCCGCAGACACCATGGCCGCGACCTCCGCCGGCGGTTCCGCGCCGCGCCCGCCGCAGGTCAGGAAACCCGTTCTATTGCATTTTACGCGCTGGTCGGCTCGCCGTTCAGGGCGCTCTCGCCCGTCTCGTCCGCCTCGCGGGCGGCCTTGATCGCTTCCCAGTCTTCCAGCGAGATCAGGCACTCCCGCGCCTGGGAGCCCTTGTAGTCGCCCAGGATTCCCGCGTCGGCCATCTGCTCGATGATCCGGCTGGAGCGGCTGTACCCGATGTTGAGCTTCCGCTGGAGCAGCGAGACGCTCCCGCGCCGCGTCACGAGGACGATCTCGACGGCCTGATCGAACAGATCGTCGCGCTGCCCGGAGTCCTCGCCCGACGGCGCCGCCTGGAGCTTGACCAGTTCCGAATTGTATTCCGGCTCGCCCTTTCCGCGGAGTTCCCGGACGACGGTGCGGATTTCCGCGTCGTCCACGTACGTGCCCTGCGACCGCACGAGGTTGCTCGTCCCGGGCTTCAGGAAGAGCATGTCGCCCTGCCCCAGCAGCACGTCGGCGCCGTTCTGGTCGAGGACGATGCGGCTCTCCTGACGGCTGGCCACCCGGAAGCTGATCC
>DNAS01000099.1:19614-26823 GCA_003485185.1 Phycisphaerales bacterium
TGCGACCGCACGAGGTTGCTCGTTCCGGGCTTCAGGAAGAGCATGTCGCCCTGTCCCAGCAGCACGTCGGCGCCGTTCTGGTCGAGGACGATCCGGCTCTCCTGGCGACTGGCCACCCGGAAGCTGATCCGGCATGGCATGTTGGACTTGATCAGCCCGGTCACCACGTTGACGCTGGGCCGCTGGGTCGCCAGCACCAGGTGGATGCCCACCGCGCGGGCCTTCTGGGCGATCCGGATGATGTACCCCTCGACCTCCTTGCCGTTGGTCATCATCAGGTCGGCCAGCTCGTCGACGATGATCACGTAGTACTGGATTCGCTTGGGGATGCGGGTCTTTTCCTCATCGCTCTTGGCGTGGAACCGCTCGTAAAGGTCCTTCTCGCTGAGGCGGTTGTAGGCGGCGATGTTCCGCACGCCCGCTTCCTTCAGCAGCTCGTAGCGCTCGTCCATCTTGGTGGCGGCCCATTCCAGGATGTCCGAGACGCGGCGCATGTCGTTGACGATCGGGCACAGCAGGTGCGGGATGTTCTCGAAGGCGGCCATCTCCACCATCTTCGGGTCCACCAGCACCAGGCGCACCTCGTCGGGGCGGCGTGTCAGCAGCAGCGACATGATGATCGCGTTGATGCACACGCTCTTGCCCGAGCCGGTCGTCCCGGCGATCAGCATGTGCGGCATCGACGCCAGGTCGGAGACCAGCGCCCCGCCGCTGGCGTCCTTGCCCAGGTAGACCGGAAGGTGCATCTGGCGCTCCGCCTCGGGGGCCATCTGCATCAACTCCTTGATGCGGACGATCTCCTTGTCGAGGTTGGGCACCTCGATTCCGACGGTGTCCTTTCCCGGCAGCGGGCTGACCACGCGCACGCCGGGCACGGCCAGCGCCCGCGAGATGTCCGTGCACAGGTTGGACACCTGGCTGACCTTCACGCCCGGCGCGAGCGACAGTTCGTACATCGTGATGACCGGTCCGGTGGAATAGTTGACCACCTCGGCGGCCACGTTGAAGTTGTTGAGCGTCTGCTGGAGCACGTCGCGTTTCTGTGCGGCGGCGGCCTCCTGCGACTCGTTGTATCCGCCGGAAGGCTCCGCCAGCAGGTCCGCCGAGGGCAGCCGGAACTCCGCCTCGCCGGCAGGCTCGGTCCGCCGTGGCTCGGCGGGCTTTTTCTCCGGCTTCTCCGACGCGGGCTTGGGCGCGTCGTCCTTTTTCCTGCCCAGCAGCCGCAGCAGGGGCTTGGGCTTTTCCGTCTCGGCGGGCTCGGCCTTGGCTTGGACCGGCGGCGGAACAGGCGGCGCCTTGGGCGCCGGCGCGGGCTTGGGCGCGGCCCGGCTGGCGGTCGCGGGAACCGCCGCCGCGGCGCGAGGCGATGCCGTCACCTCCCCGCGCGCCGGCGCGGTGCGGACCATCGCCGGCTTGAGCGCCGCGATCATCCCGGGCAGTTCCTTGCGCTGCTGCCAGACCTTGCGCCCCAGGCGGGGCAGTTGCAGCACGAGCTTCTCCGCCGTGAGCATCACGCCGATCAGCAGCGCCACGACGGCGATCAGCCAGCCCCCCACCGGCCCGAACTTGGCGGTCAGGAATTCCCCCACGCCGATGCCCAGTACGCCGGCCGGGCTGTTGGCGGGACCCATTCCCGCCTGCGGGCTGTGCAGGAACAGGGCGGCGCTGGTGGCCGTCGTCAGCATCGCCACGCCGAAGATCCGCCACGGAAGGTGCGTCACCCGCCCGCCGAACATCATGACCAGCGCGGCGACCGTCGCGAACAGCAGCACCATGTACGCCCCGCCGCCCAGCCAGTAGTGCATCGCGTAGGCCAGGTACGCCCCGACGATCCCGGCGCGATTGACCGGCCCGCGCGGACTTTCCACGTTCGGCGAGGGCGGATCGTTGGGGTTAAACGAGAGCATGCTCAGCCAGGCCAGGGCCGTCACGCCCGCCAGGGCCAGCACGAAACAGTATCGCCAGAAACGCCGCCCCCTCGGAGGGCCGTCGTCGCCCGGCGTCGCGGCGTTCTTCTTGTCTTTCTTCGCCATCCTTAGCGATTCCCAATCCTAACGATAAGACTCACCGCAGAGGTCGCAGAGACCGCGGAGAAAACATTCTTAGTTCTTCATTCCTCTGCGTCCTCTGCGATCTCCGCGGTTCATTCTTTCCGTCGGGCGGTCAGACGCCCGTGTGCCCGAAGCCGCCTTCGCCCCGGGCCGTCGCGTCCAGTTCGTCCACTTCGCACACTTCCGCCCGCGTCACCGGCGCGATGACCATCTGGGCGACCCGCATCCCGCGCCGCACCGTGAACGTCTCGGCGCCGATGTTGCCCAGGATCACGCACACCTCGCCGCGATAGTCCGCATCGATCGTCCCCGGCGAGTTCGGCAGCACGATTCCGTGCTTGACGGCCAGGCCGCTCCGCGGACGCATCTGCGCCTCGTACCCCGCGGGCACGGCCAGGTAGAACCCGCACGGGATCAGCCGGATCTCGCCCGGCGCGATCGCCACGTCGCTCTCGCAGGCGGCGCAAACGTCCATTCCCGCGGCATGTTCCGACATGTATCGCGGGAGGGGAACGTCCTCGCAGCCGTCCTTGCGACGTATCTCTATCCTTATCGGACCGCCCATTCCGTTCACTCCAGACCATTTCCCGCCCCGAATCGGACGGACGCAGGAGAATACCACGTTCCGCAGGCAAAACCCACCCCCGGCTTGGAGCAGGAGAGCAGGAGAACAGGTGAGCAGTGGAAAACCGGAAGGGTGCCACGGCCTGGCCCGACGAATGTCGGGACTGGCCGTGCCGGAAGTAAGTAGGGCGAGCAACTCCGTTGCTCGCGCAATCCTGATCTTGTAGCCATTCCGCGAGCAACGGAGTTTCTCGCCCTACCGTTTCTTCAGGCCCGGCGGGCCGTCTTGTTTAGCCCCGGGCGGCAGCCCGGGGAAAAATGCGCGATCGTAACGCAAAGCCCCATAGGGGGCGCCTTAGATTGGGGGAACCTCAAGACGCCCCTGCCGGGGCTTGGTCTTGAAAACAGCCGGGGGATCCCGGGCTCGCCTTCGGCTTCGCCCGGGGCTAAACAAGACGCCCCATACGGGGCTTGAATGCGGTGTGCGTGGCGGGTGCCACGGCCTGGCCCGACGAATGTCGGGACTGGCCGTGCCGGAAGTGATTGACAGAAGGCATAGGGATAAGCATCTGGAGAGTAATCGCATCTTCCGACGTGGACCGGAGACGAGGGGACATTCGCAAGGTATAATCCGTTCTGGAAAAATAAACGGGAAGGCCGGATAACTTTCAGTCCAGCGTCCGGCGACGTTTACCGTTCTTGGCATGTTCGATACCCCTCCCGGGGGATGACCTGGCGAAAGACAGGTGAGCAATGCCGCAAGAGTTGAAAGATTGGATTTGGCGGCTGGACCGTATCCAGCAGGAAATGGAACTCCTGATACCTTCAGGCAACCTTCACGTTCTGTTCACTCTCAAGGTCGATTTCCACGCTAGCAGCACCAAGGAGATGGAGACATTCCCTTTCGGGCGTGCGCTGTCGATGGCGGATTGGCCCGCTGCTAAGTATACGGAACCTGATACCGGCGCGTTGTGGTTTGACCTTGGACGAGGTGTCGTGCCTTTCGTAATGCGATGGGATTATGATGATTGGTCCATACATGAAGCCATGCCCAAGGGATTCTATCCCAAGGGCCGGGATGGCGCGTTCCTCTGCGACACTCTCGCTTGGTGTAGATGGTACTACCTAAAAGGTGACGATTGCACAGAGCCAACTGACCGGGAGCGAATTGCTGGTAGGGTTGTCGAGTTGGAAGAGGCCATATTGGAAGCCTGCGATCTTGCTCCTCATGACGTGCTACGAAAAGTCGGTAATTTGTCTGCTTTGGGATGTTGGCCTACCTCATTGTTCTACCTGGCAATGAAACGGCTTCACCCGTTGATTCAGGCGTTCGGTACGCATATCCCGAACCATCCAATCAAACACAATCCGGATAAGGATTCCAGCTTCGTCGCCTTGAACGATAGGTGCATAATGCTTTCTCCAGACTTTCGAGCGGCTACTTGCCACGCTTTCGATCTGTTCCGGCATGCTGCCCAGAACATAGCCGGTTTAAACGATGCCTCGTTGCAAACGCAAATGCCAAAGGCCTGCGCCGCCAACCAATCGTCTTCGGCGAACGGGCTCTCCTCGTCATCCGCCGACCAGTCGCGACAAACGATTGGATCAATCGTGCTGCGATCTCCTTTTGGGTTGGGCATATTGCTGGTCAGTCAAGCGCTCGTGGTCTTGGGTGATTGGCTTTGGGGCGCAGGCGATACCCTGTGGCAAAAGATTGGCAACTCATGGGAGTTGCATGCCGCCATGCTTGGTGCATTGGCAGTTGTCTGTATGTTTTTTCAGGGTAGGGAGCGATGGCGACGCCATAAATTGAGCAGGGGCGATGACAAGTAGCGAGTAGTTCGCGCAGATTGTTTTTCTTCTTCAGGCCCTGCGAGCCGTCTTGGGCAGCCATGGGCGGCAGCTTGGGAGCAACGCTCGCTCCCTCGGTGCGGAGTACGTTTTTCTTGTCCGTCTTTTTCAGCCGCGAACCACGCGAACTGCGCGAACACGGACACCGTAGTTGTCTGCCTTTCCGGCCCCGAAGGGATCCAGGAGGGTAGCCGGGGGTGACGCGAGTCCGAAGGACGAGCAAGCCCCCGGAACGCATCCCCCAAGCGCAGAGCCCCGAAGGGGCGAAAGAGAACCGGCCTAATCACGCGGCGCCGGGTGCGCTTTCTGTCGCCCCGCCGGGGCTCTGAATTTCTCAACCACCCACCGGGGGCTTGCGCCCCCGGCTACCGTCCCGCGCCCCTTCGGGGCGAAAAATGCAGCCAAGTGACCGTATCGGGGTGCCGTGGGCTGGGCCGTCAGGCCCAACCACGATCTTTCATTTCCCAAAACGTGGTTGTCCCTTCGGGACAAACCACGCCACCCGCCGCCCGGCGGGGCGACGGAGACATTTCGGATTTCGGATTTGTGATTTCGGATTTTAAAAAAGAACCCCCGCGTAACCGCGGGGGCGGGTTCGGACGGCAGTCCACGGGAGCGGTATCCTTCCGGCTCTTTTCATTCGCGATTCGCGACTCGCGAATTTTAACGGCAGGAATCACACGCGAGGACACCCTCAATCCCGAAACAACGTCGGGATTGAGGGTGGCACCCGATCCTGTCCCCCACTCCACTCACGCACAATGCACGCGGTGGTGCAGGTCGCGGCCGGCGGCGAGGGCCTTTTCGGCCGTCTCACGCCGCAGGCTCAGCATCACCAGCCCCTTGTCCACGGTGTGGCGGAAGATGGTTTCCATGTTGTTCAGGTGCGGCTGGGACATGGCGATGCCCGTCAGCCCCGGCATTTCGCTCATGGCCTGGATGTAATGGTCGCCGCGTCCGCAGAAATGCATCGCCCCGCCGCCGAACTCGTCGAACAGCCTCTGGTCGCGCGGGCGGATGAGCTCCACGAACGTTTCGGCCGAGAGGTTCATCAGCGAGTCCTCGCGGATCATCAGCCGGCCCTTGTGCCACTGCCCCCAGTGCGGGGAATATTCGCCGTGGCGCGGCGGGGCGAGCTTGTACCAGGCCCGCATGAGCCGCGCGTACGTGTCCGTGACGAGGTCGAGCATTCCGCGCACCAGGTCCGGCTCGTCGTAGAACGCCAGGAAGATCTCGCTGCCCCAGATGACCTCCAGCGCGTCGATGGGCCCCTGGACGTCGGGGTGGTACAGCTCGACGAACTCGGCGACTTTCGGGTATCGCCGGACGGTTTCGAGGAACCGCTCGGCCGTGGCGAACACCTTGCCGCCCAGGCCCGCGCGGATGTCCGGCGGACCGGCGGCGAGGAGCTTGCGCATCGTCTCGTCGGAACCGTGCGGGCGGACGGCAGGCAGCGTGTTCGTCTCGCGCGGCATGACGAACATCTCGCAGCCGAACAGCGACGGAAGGATGCCCGTTCCGTAATTGCACCGCACCATCGGAGCCGTGCCGTTGCCCTTGGCCAGCGTGTCCGAGACGGCGCGAAGCTGGCTGAGCAGCATCAGGTCGGAATCTTCCTGCGCGTCGTTGATGTGGACGTCAGGCCAGTCGGTTTGCGGCGGCGCGGGCTTGCGCGCGGGGGGCGTGAACAGCGGCGTTCGGCAGCGCCCGTCCAAGAAGTCGAACCACGCCTTGCGATTGGCCCGCTCCTGCTCGGGGTCGATGCGCTTGTCCAGGTCCGCCAGGCAACGTTCCAGAACCGCCCGCATGTTTTGCACTCCTTGGCACCGGCACGGTGCGATAGATACCTATGTATAATAAAGTATTCAATGATACAATGGACTGGCGGCGCGTTGTTTTGCATTATTTGATCGGATGGCGACCCCATGGCGACCACCGGACTGACCTTCCTGCACGGCTTTCACACCCCCCGCTGCCAGGCGCGGGTGGACAAGCATTTCGAGGGGTACTGCTCGCTGCAATACCTGACGGCCGGCGAGGTGGAACTGTTCTACGACGCCCGGCGGCACGTGCTGCGCGACGAGGCGATGTGGTTCTGCTTTCCCGGACCGCACATCCGGTTTCACGCGGCCGGGCCCGAAGGCTGGTGGGAGCACCGCTACGTCGCGTTTCGCGGGCCGCTGGCCGACCGCTGGCGGGCGGCGGGGCTGATCGCGGCGGAGCCGCCGCGACTGCCCGAGGGGCACGACTATCTGGCGCGATTCGACCGGATGCTCGAACTGGCCTTCCGCAAGGACCGCTGGGGCCCGCTCCGCGCGACCAACCTGCTGGAGGGCATCCTGCTGGAGCTGGCCGAGGCGAGCAAGGACCGCTTGGCGGCGGGCGAGCCCTGGCTGCTGCGGGCGCAGGAAGCGCTGTCCGACGCGGAACACTACCCGCCCGATTACGCGGCGCTGGCAGGCGAGTGCGGCATGGCCCTGAGCACGCTGCGCCGGCGGTTCCGCGCGCAGACCGGGCTGTCGCTCCAGCAGTACGCGCTGAAGGCGCGGATCGCTCGCGCGTGCGAGCTGCTGGTGGAGACGGACCTGCCTCTCAAGGCCATCGCCGAGCGGTTGGGGTATCGCGACGTGTATTTTTTCAGCCGGCAGTTCCACCGGCTCGCGGGGCTGCCTCCGGCGCGGTTCCGCCGCAGCCGGCCGGCGTAGGATCCAAAAGGGTGCGCGGCTTGCTTGCAAGCCGTGTT
>DNAS01000099.1:26979-27164 GCA_003485185.1 Phycisphaerales bacterium
TTGCTTGCAAGCCGTGTTCTCGCTGCGTCAGGGGCGCCCGAGCAGGCGGACGATCTCGGCAGCGAGCTGCTCCTTGGCCCGGCGGGCCCAGGGCAGGACCACGGTCTCCGGCGAGAGGATGCACGCCAGGCTCGCTTCGGCGGCCATCGCCTCGGGCGTGTTGACCACCACGAAGTCGGCCCCCT
>DNAS01000099.1:27387-27857 GCA_003485185.1 Phycisphaerales bacterium
TCGCCTCGGCCTGGTGCGGCGCGCCGTCCTCGACGGCGAAGGCGACGACGATCTGCCCGGCTCTCTTGCGCGGACGCAGACCCGCCAGCAGATCCTCGGTGGGATACAGGCGCAGCGTGATCGGACCGGCTGCGCGGTGGATTTTCGTCGGAAGCGTTTTTTCGGGGCGGAAGTCCCCCACCGCGGCGGCCATCACCAGCGCGTCGCAGGCGTCGAAGCGGGCGTCGAGCTCCCGCTGGAGGTCGGCGACGGTGACGAACGGCGCGGCCCGCACGCCCGGCGGCGTGGGCACGGCCAGCCGTCCGTGCAGGAGCGTCACGTCGTGGGCGGCGCTCGCAGCCGCCGCGGCCACCGCGCAGCCCATTCGCCCGCTGGAGGCGTTGGTGATGAACCGCACGGGGTCGAAGGCCTCCCGGGTCGGCCCCGCAGTCACGAGGACATGGTGCCCCGCGAAATCCTTGACCGTCAGG
>DNAS01000099.1:27898-30736 GCA_003485185.1 Phycisphaerales bacterium
ACCGCACGGGGTCGAGGTATTCGCACGTCGCGCCGGCAGTGACGAGGACCTTCATGGGGAAACACCTGACCGGAATCCGCCGCGCGGGGCGGCGGTCTTGTTGTCTACTTGCGCAGCAGCTCGACGGCGCGGGCGAGGATGTCTTCCGACTCGCTCATGCGCCCGGGCCCGACGGTGTCGCACGCGAGGCGCCCTTCTTCCGGGCCGACGAACTGCACGCCCCACCCGCGGAGCTTCTCGACGTTCGCCCGCGTGGGCGGCGCCTGCCACATGCGGGTGTTCATGGCCGGGGCGAGCAGGATCGGGCACGCGCCCTGCGCCGACAGCGCCAGTGAGCTGACCAGGTCGTCGGCGATCCCGCAGGCCATCTTCGCCAGGAAGTTCGCCGTCGCGGGCGCGACGATCATCAGGTCGGCCGATCCCGTCAGGGACAGGTGCTGGCTGCGGAAATCCTCCGTCGCCTGCCAGAGCGACGTGAACACCTGCCGCGCGGTGAGGGTCTGGAAGGTCAGCGGCGCGACGAACTGCGTGGCGGCCTCCGTCATGGCGACGTGCACGCCCGCGCCCGCCTGCACCAGTTTGCTGGCGAGGTCGGCCGACTTGTAGCACGCGATGCCGCCCGTCACGCACAGCAGCACCTCGCGCCCCGACAACGGCTTGGACTTTTCCCTAGAAGCCATGTTCGCCTCCGCCCGACGGCGCGGGGAGCGGCTATTTCAGCTTGTCCGGGCTGGGAACGTCGGACTTCTCGTAGTCGATGCCGACCTTCTCTTCCAGGATCTCCTGGATGACCAGCTCCATGTCGGTCATGCCCTTCTTGCGCTCCACCAGCGGGCGGGCGCCCTGCATGATGTCCGCCAGGCGTTTCTGGATCAGCGAGGTCAGCTTGAACCGCCCGCCGACCTTGTGGATGATTTCTTCGCTCTTCAGTGCCTCGATCATGGTCTTCCGATCACTCCCGGTTGACGATCCTCACCACGTTCCGTATCGCGGTTTCCAGATCGTCGTTGATGATGGTGTCATTGTACACGCCGCTTTCCTGTGCGGTCTCGATTTCCTTCCGCGCCTGGGCCAGGCGCCTCGCGATCGACTCGGGCGACTCGGTTCCGCGTCCCCGCAGCCGGCCCGAGAGCGTCTCGGCGCTGGGCGGGACGATCAGCACGAATGTCGCGTCGGGCATGGCGCGATGCACCTGGAGCCCGCCCTGGACGTCGATGTCGAGCACGACGGTCCTGCCGGCCGCCAGCGCCTCGCGGACGGGCCCTGCCGGCGTGCCGTAGTACTGCCCGAACACCTCGGCCCATTCCAGCAACTCGCCGGCGTCGATCATCCGCTCGAAAGCGGCGCGGTCCACGAAGCGGTACTCGCGCCCGTCCTGCTCGCCGGGGCGGGGCTTGCGCGTCGTCGCCGAGACGCTGAACGCCGCGCCCGTCCGCCGCAGAACCTCCGCGACGATCGTGCTCTTGCCCGCCCCCGACGGGCCCGAAATCACCACCAGCTTGCCGCTCTTGCCCATTGCCTGCCCGAAATCCGGTTGACTGGTTCACCAATCAACCGCTATTCCACGTTCTGCACCTGTTCCTTGATCCGATCGACGGCCGTCTTGATCTCCACCACCCGGCGGGTGATTTCGCCGTCGTTGGACTTCGAGCCGATGGTGTTCGCCTCGCGGAGCATCTCCTGGGCGATGAAATCCAGTTTCCGCCCGCCCGCTTCCTCGCCGGAGAGCACCTCGCGGAACTGCCTGACGTGCCCGCCGAGTCGCGTCAGCTCCTCGGCCACGTCGCACCGTTCGGCGAAGATGGCCACCTCGCGGGCGAGGGTGTCCTCGTCGATCTTCAGGTTTCCGACGCGCGTCAGCTGCTGCACGCGGTCGGCGAGTCGATCGTGGTATTCCTGCAAGACGGCCGGCGCCCGCTCGGCGACCTGGGTCAGCGACTGCTCGATCACGTCGCAGTTGGCCAGCAGGTCGGTCTCGAGCGCCTCGCCCTCGCGGGCGCGCATCTCGACGAGGCGGTCGATCGCCTCGTTCACGACGGCCAGCAGCGGCTCGCGGGCGTTTTCCAGCATCTCCTCCATGGACGGGGGCTCGCAGACGCCCGGCAACTGGAGCATCGCGCCCAGGTCGATCCGCAGCGTCGGGTTGGCCTCCGACTCGATGACCTTGAGCTGGTCGAGGTAGCGGGAAAGCACGTCGGCGTTGACCTGGTAGGCCGCCTGGTCGCCCAGGAACTTCGCGCGGACGCTGACGGTGACGCTGCCCCGCGCCAAGCGGGTCCGCAGCAGGCGGTCGATTTCGCCCTCGACCGCGGCGAAGTTCTCCGGCAGCTTGATGGTCCCCTTGAGGTACCGGTTGTTCACCGAGCGGACCTCGACCGAGAAGCTGATGCTCTCGGCCTCGCCGGTCGCGGCGCCGAATCCAGTCATCGATCGCGTCATCGCGTTCTCCCGCGCGGTTCGGTCAGCCCGCGGTCGCCGTGGTCGGCTGGGTGTCCGCCGGCGCGGTTTGCGTCTGCGGCGCCGTGGCCGGCTGGGTGTCCGCCGCCTTGAGCGGATAGCTCGCCGACGCCTCCTCGCTGGGCTCCCAGCCCTTGCGGAAGGCGCGGGCGCGGATCGTCGTGCCCGGCTCCACCGTCAGCGCCTTTTCATAGGCGGGCGACTTCTCGGTGGGTTCCGAACCGTCCACGGTGAAGTGGATGTACGAGCCGTCGGTGCGCACCCGCAGTTCGACCCTCACGGGCTCCTCGGTCGCCTGCGCCGACGGCACGAACACCGGCGGCAGCACGTGGCTGGGCGGCGTGCGGAACAGCAGCGACGCCCCGATCGCCGCCAGGAGGA
>DNAS01000099.1:30841-33202 GCA_003485185.1 Phycisphaerales bacterium
TCGCTGCTGTTCCGCACGCCGCCAGGAGGAACAGCGCCGTCAGGACGATGGTCACCCAGGTGAACACGTCGCCCACGCGGGTGCCGAACGCGCTGGAGCCGACGCCCCCGAAGGCAGCGCCCAGACCGCCGCCGCGACCCTTCTGGAGCAGCACCACCACGATCAGCAGCACGCAGATGATCAGGAACAGCATTCCCACTATCGTTACCCAGAATCCCATCGTCGTTCTCTCTTGCCTTTCCGGCGCGGGCGACGTGCCCGCGATTACTTGTCCAGACCGATTCCCGCCTTGACGATCGGGATGAAGTCCGTCGCCTTGAGGCTCGCGCCGCCGACCAGCGCGCCGTCCACGTCCGGCTGGCGGAGCAGTTCGGCCGCGTTGGACGGCTTGACCGACCCGCCGTATTGTATCCGCATTTTCGCGGCGATCTTCGCGTCGTACAGGTCGGCGATCAGGCCCCGGATCATCGCGTGGACTTCCTGCGCCTGGGCGGGCGTGGCGGT
Organism: Phycisphaerales bacterium; assembly: GCA_003485185.1. GTDB lineage: Bacteria > Planctomycetota > Phycisphaerae > SM23-33 > SM23-33 > UBA12270. The sequence goes on from DNAS01000099.1 coordinate 31,346, forward strand.
GCGCCCGGTCCCGATCGCCCAGACCGGCTCGTAGGCGACCGTCAGGCGGTCGGCCAGGTCCAGCCCCTCGCCGTATTCGCGGGCGACGCCTTCCAGGCCCACGCGGATCTGCCGGGAGACCACCTCGAGCGTCTTGCCCGCCTCGCGCTCCTCCAGCAGCTCGCCCACGCAGAAAATGACGTCCAGGCCGTCGGACAGCGCCTTGAGAATCTTGCGGTTGACCAGCTCGTCGCTCTCGCCGAAGACGTGGCGGCGCTCGCTGTGCCCGAGGATCACGTAGCGGACGCCCAGGTCCTTGAGCATCGAGGTGGACACCTCGCCGGTGAACGCCCCGTCGCTCTCCTGGCAGACGTTCTGCGCCCCGAGCTCGACGCGCCCGATGCCCAGCGCCTCGTTGACGAATGCCAGGTAGACGAACGGCGGGCAGACGGCGATGTCCACGTCCTTGACGCTCCCGAGTTCCTCGACGAGCGCCTCGGCCAGGTCCACCGCGGACGCCCGCGTGGTGTTCATCTTCCAGTTTCCGGCGATAAACAGCTTTCGCGACATTCCCGTTCCTTCCTGTCTGTCCGGTCTCATGTGTTCCTGCCGCGGCGGCAGGCCGATCGCATTCCTACACGGCGTCGACGGCGCGGGGGAAGCTGCCCAGCACGTGCAGTTCCCCGCAGTGGGTTCGCACTTCCTTCAGGGCGGCGGCGAAGGTCTCGTCCTCGCCGTGCCCCTCGGCGTCCACGAAGAAGTAGTATTCCCAGTTGCGCCGCTTCGAGGGGCGCGTGTCGATGTTCGTCAGGTTGATCCCGTGCCGCGCGAAGACGTTCAGCACGTCCACCAGCGCCCCGGACTTGTGGGTGGTGGTGAACATCAGGGCGGTCTTGTCCTGCCCGGTGCGGGCGGCGGGCTTGCGCGAGATCACGAAGAAGCGCGTCTGGTTCCGGGGGTTGTCCTCGATGTTGGCGAAGACGATCTTCAGCCCGTACAGCTCCGCCGCCAGCGTCGAGCCGATGGCGGCCATCCCCGACTCGTTGGCGGCCATCTCCGCCGCCTTGGAACTGCTGGCCACCGGAAGCAGCTGCACGCCCTCCAGGCTCGCGGAAATCCAGTTGCGGCACTGGGAGAAGACTTCCGGCTTGGACGCGACGACCTTGATCTCCTCGGGCGGGCAGTTGGCCAGCAGGTTGTGGTGAATCTCGGCGAGAACCTCGGCGCAGACATACACGTGGGCGTCGATGAAGGCGTCGAGGGTGTCGATGACTCCGCCGCCGACGCTGTTCTCGATGGGGACCATGCCCAGGTCGCAGTGCCCGCGGGCGACTTCCTCGAAGACCGCGCGGATGTCCGCCAGCGGAAGGTGCTCCACCGACGCGCCGAACTTGCGGATGCTCGCCAGGTTCGAGAAACTCCCCTCCGGGCCCAGGTAGCCGACGCGCAGGGGCTTTTCCAGGGCAAACGACCCGCTCATCAGTTCGCGGTAGATGGCCTGGAGCGTCTTGGGCGGCAGCGGGCCGCGGTTCAGCTCGGTGATCCGCTGGAGCACCGCCTGCTCGCGGTCGGGCGCGTAGATGGGCGTGCCGTCGAGCTGCTTGGCCTTGCCCACCTCCACCACGACCCGCGCGCGCTCGTTGAGCAGCTCGACGATCTGCTGATCCAGATCGTCGATCCGCCGGCGCAGCTCCGACAGGTCCGGGCCCTTGTTGTTCGCGGTGTCCGTCATGGTTGCCGTGTGCGGCGCGGGCGCATACGCGCCGCGTCCGCGGTTGCAGATCGCCCCTTGTACCCGCGCAAGGGCCGGTGGTCAAGGCGTTTTTGACCCGCCGAGACATGCGTGGACCCACAGCCCACGGAACGCCTTCCGTGGGC
>DNAS01000084.1:0-1164 GCA_003485185.1 Phycisphaerales bacterium
ATTCAAGCGTGAAATGCTCTAATGCTGGAGATCGACGTTCCGCTCTCCGCCGAACGCCGGGTCCGTCGCGACCGGATGCGGACGGTGCGCTACCGCAGCCGCGTCATCTGGACCGAGGAAATCGGCCCGATGGTCGGGGCGGGAATGCAGTTCGTCGAGAAACTCCGCTGATTCGCGCCTCCGGACGCCCTCACGCCTCTCGCAGCAGTCTGGCCGTCGCCCATTCCAGCAGCATCAGCGCCAGCGCCGCCGCCAGCAGCGCCGGCCAGACCGGCGTGAGCCGCCGCAGGCGCAATTGCTCCAGCGCGTCCGGCAGATCCGCCGCACGGATCACCCGCCCGCCGGCGCGACGGGCCAGCAGGGTCAGTGCCTCCTCGTCGGGGCCGAGATGCGCGAACTCCGGCCCGCAGGATTCGCCCGCGGCGCCGCGCCAGACCGTCCGCCCGTCGTGCAGGATTTCCACGGCGACGTCGCCCGGCGGCGGGTCAAATGTCGCGGCGTATCGTCCCGGCGACGCCTGGGGCAGCGGAATCTCCCTCGCCTCGCCGCCGGACAGGACAACCACCCGGGCGACCAACGCCAGGGCGTTCATCGCCGCGCCGGACTCGCGGGCGACGACCTCCAGACGCAGCGAGCGCCCCTCCGGCGCGAGTGAAACGTCGAATCGAGCATCGTCGTCCGGGCGGCGCACCCAGCGCACCGCGCCGGCGAGCAAGGTAGCCGTGCCTGGCGAATCCAGCCAAGCGGCGTTGGCGGGCAGGTCCAGCGGGACCGCCAGCGTGACGGATCGCCCCAGCCCGGCCTGCGTTTGCGCCAAGACAGGTTGACCGGCGGCGCGGGCGAGCACCTCGGCTTGCGGCTGGGCCGCGCACAGAAGGATCGTCCCGGCCGCGGGCAAGCGGCGCGAGTCGGCGCCGAACGGCAGGCCGGGCGCCTCCACGCGCACGGGCCCGGCGAGCAGCCCGTCGCCGCGCGCGTCGCGCAGGAACCGCGCGAATACGCCTGCCAGCGCCGCCAGGTCGGCCCGGCGGATGAGCGGCGCGTTCATCTTATCAGCCAGCTTGGCCAGCGGGGCGTCGGCCTCTGCCTCGCCGCCCGTGGCGACCACCGCCAGCGCCAGCCTGGCGCGGCGCAGCCCCGCCGCCAGCGCGTCGGCGTCGAAGA
>DNAS01000084.1:1269-4162 GCA_003485185.1 Phycisphaerales bacterium
GTCGGCGTCGAAGAGCTTGTCCTGCGTCGCCAGATCGCTCAGCAGCAGCGTCAACCCGTCGGCGTCAGCCGGGACGATCTGCCCGGCCGCCAGGGTCAGCGCGGGCACGACGTGGGTCGGTCCGGTGGGCTCGACGGCCCGCAGCGCTTCGTGCAGGACGGAAAAATCGGGCGGTGCGTCGCCACTGTCGTAGACCAGCCGCGCCTGCTCGGAAAAGGCGATGACCGTCAGCCGGTCGCGCGGCGTGAGGTGCCGGCGGAGCGAGAGTGTCGCCTCGGCCGCCAGGTCGAACTTCCGTCGTCCGCCGGCGCGATCGCTCATCGAGCCGGAACTGTCCAGCACGACGACCACCTTGAGCGCCTTTCGTTCGTAGGGGTCGGCCAGCAGGGCGGCGCAGCGGTTGAGCGGGTCGTCGCGGTCGGCGGGCGATCCGTGCGGGCCCGCGCCGACGAGCACCAGCCCGCCCCCGCCCCGCACGTACTCGGCGAGGGCTTCGCGCTGCGTTGGGTTGAGCCGCTGCCCGGTGGAATCGACCAGGACCACCGCGTCGTAGTCCAACCAGTCCTGCGCGCTGGCCGGGGCGGCAGCCGGGTCCAGCGCCGTCACGCCCGCCCCCAGCGCGCCGCGCAGCGCCGCAAGCATCGCGGGCGGCGCGACCAGCGCCGCACGCCGCGCGACGGGCAGCACGACGGCCGACGCGGCGTCGTTCTCGCGCCACGTATCGCCGGCGGACAGCTCGGCGCGGTAGACAGCTGCGCGGGCGGACAGCGCTATGGCGTCGGTCACGTTCAGCGTGACGGGCTCGTCGCCCAGCAGGCGGAGATCGCGCGTCATCAGCACGGCCGGCGCGGGCGACGCCCGGCGGACGGTGAGCGTGCGGCGGTCGACGGCCGACGATTGCGCGCTGACCGCCAGCTCGATGGCGCCGCCGGGCGCGCGAGCGGCGTCCAGCACGAGCACGCGGGAATCGGGCGGGGGCGAACGCATCGGCACGACGAAGACGGGTAGGCCCGCTTGCCCTAAGGCCGCGCCTGCGGAAGACCAGTCGTCCTGAAGCTGCCCGTCGGTCCAGAACACGGCGGCGGCCGCTCGATCCGCGCGCCCCGCCGCCAGGCGAAGCGCCGGGGCGAGGTTCGTCTGTGCCGCATCCGGCGGAGCGCCCTCGCGAGACAGACCCGCGGCGAAGTCGTATCGTTCCGCAATCATCCCGGGCGGCACAAACAACGGCGGCTCGCCTTGGGCGCGGGCGGAGGCCGACACGTCGCGGAAGATCAGCACCGGCAGGTTCGCCCGCCCGTCGAGCGGGACGAGCGGCTGGGCGAGCGCCGCAGCCGCGGCGAGGATCGCCAGCATCTGGAGCGCCACAGACCAGCGCCCGGCATGGCGCCCGCGTCGGCGCGCCCGCAGCGCGAGGAACGGCGGCAGCGCGGCGGCGCATCCCGCCAGCAGCCAGACAGGCCGGGCCAGTTCCACCATCGAAATCGCCGGCAGGAGAAGGATCATGATCGGTTCCGCCGAAGCCTCCGACAGGATATCGCCCGCGCGGGCCCGATGCAAAGGGGCGATTTTGCCGCCTTGTGGCGCGGAAGCAGGCCGCTATAATGGTCTGCTTCGCCAAGCCGGCCCGCATTGGAGGCCGGACCAGAGAGGAATCGCAATGACTGAGCAGAAATCCAGCATGACCGACCAGGTGACCGCCGTGATCGAGAAAATCCGCCCGCTGCTCCAGGCGGACGGGGGCGACATCGAACTGGTCGGCGTGGATGAGAAGACGGGCAAGGTGAGCGTACGTCTCCAGGGCGCGTGCCGGGGCTGCCCCGGGGCGGCCATGACCCTCAAGATGGGCGTCGAGCGCCACCTGAAGGAAAAAGTCCCCGCCGTCACCGAGGTCGTCCCGGTGCAGTAGCGCCGCCGACGCGGACGATCAAATCCGGATCGCTAGTCCCTCGTCAGAAGGTACCACATCGTTCCGTCTTTGGCGGAAACGGGCAGGTGCATTGACGAATCTTCCTTGACGGTCAGCGCCACGTCCGCGCCGCCCGTGCCGTCGGGCTTCAGGGCGCGGCATTTCCACCCCCGACCGGGCAGGGGAATTTCCATCCGCGGAATCTCCACGCGCACCGGTCCCTTGCCCCAGTTGCGCCCCACGGTGCGAAGGTCCGCGGAAAATCTCATGTCCGTGTTCTCACAGCGGGCGCAGACGGCGACGAGGAGCCTCTTGCTCTCGGCGAGGGCCTTGCCGTCGAGTGGGGTGGCCGTGACGACGGCGAAACGGTTCCGACTTTCCACGTCCGGTTTTCCCTTCGTCACGAGGATGAGGGCGTCCGTCCCGCCGGCTGTCAGCAACGCGCCATCGCCGCCCGCCGTCCAGGTCCACCCGGCCGGGTTCGCCGTCCAAACGAATCCCTCGCCGTCCGTCGTGCGGGAAAGGCCCATGACCCGTTCGTAGTCATACACCGCGGCCCGCATGAGGTTGCTGCCATACTTGGCGTGAAGGGCGGCCAGTTCGTCCTCGCCGCGCCGCAGCCAGTCCACGCCGCGAATGGCCTGGGATTCCCGGCTGGCTCGCCCGTCGCGGAAGAGGGCGGTTCCCGCCGGCATGAAGCCCCACTTGGACGGGTTGGCGGCAATGTCGAAGAAGCTGTCGTAGTGATCGAGCGCGTTGGCGCCCGTGCGGTGCGAGTAGGCGAACAGCCAGACGCCGTCCCAGTCCTGGCAGGCGGCGAAGGCGGCGAGCATCGGCACGCATTCAGCCTGGTAGGGGTTCGGCGCGGGGTGGTTGTACTCGCTGACGGTGAAGGGTTTTCCCGCCTGCCGCGCCGAGGCCAGGCCCGGCAGCGTGGACGGGGGGGGCTTGTCCACCATCGCGCGGGGCTCGACGATCCAGTTGCCC
>DNAS01000084.1:4277-6237 GCA_003485185.1 Phycisphaerales bacterium
GGGCTCGACGATCCAGTTGCCCGGGTCCCACGAGCGCCCCGGGAAGTGCGGGTGCTGCCAGTAGGCGTGGGCGTCGATGAAGTCCATCTCGCCCTGCGCCCAGAGCCCCAGCGGCCCGAAGACGATCGTCCCCGCCACCAGCGCCTTGCAGCCGAGATCGTTCCGGACGAACCCGCGCATGCCGCTGAAGTAGGCCTTTTCCGTCTCGGCGAGGAAGCGCATGCGGTCGAGTTCGCGGGCGGGAACCTCGCAGTCGGCGAACAGGACGACGTTGCGATCCTCCAGGCGTTCGCCCTTGGCGAGCCCCACCTGCCCGCCGCTGCGGAGTTGCACCGGCCCGAAGGTCGCGCCCGCGTCGCGGGTTCCCAGGGAGAAGTTCACCCGCGCGTTGTCGTCGCCGGCCGTCGCGGTGAATCCCAGGCGGAACTGCTTCCACTCCGTCGTCAGCGACACCCGCTGCGACAGCCCCAGGCTGCCCCACGGCTCGTGCGCCTGCTGGACGGTGACGCCCAGCGGGCGCGCCTGGTCGGCGCGGGCACTGAACGTCAGCGTGTAGTATTGCCCTTCCCGCAGCTTCAAGCCGGACTGGTTGAGCTGAATGTGCCAGTCGGTCCCGTCGGCGCGGGAGATCGTCACGGTCAGGCCGGCGTCGGTGACGGTTGACTTCGCCGCGCACTGCCCGTGGCGCTCCAGGTTCCACGCGGGCGCGCCGTCGTCGCGCGTCGCCGAAAAACCCGCCAGCACGTTTTGGCCCAGCGGTTCGGCGCCGGTGTTCCACGCGAGCGCAAGCTTGTCCGTCGCGCCGTATTTCGCTTTCAACCAGTCCTGCCACTGCCCGGCGAGGATCTTCGCATAGAACTCCGGCAGGTTCGGCAGCTTGGAATCCGCGCCCCACATGAACAGGCTGTTCTCGTTGTTGATCTCCACGAACGCCACGGCCGGGTCGTCGGCGTAGCGGACCTTGCGATAGGCGTTGACGTGCGTCAGCAGGCGCCGGGCGTAGTCCTTCTGCGCGTCGACGAGCTGCGGGGTGAAGATGTCGACGATCTTGTCGTAGTCGGATTTCGAGTCGGGCAGTCCGAGCGCCGTGCCGTGGTTGCGCGAGACGTGCAGGTTGAGGTTGGCGTAGATGCCGCGCCGCGCGAGGCGGTCAAGGAAGTAGTCCAGGCGGTCGAGCGCCTCGTCGGAGAGCTTGCGGTTGTCCTTGGGGTCCCAGATGCCGTTGGGAAACGGGCTGTGGTCCATGTGGTGGAAGCGGACGGAGTTGACGCCGAAGGCCTCCAGGCGCACCGCGATGCGCTCCGCCTCGTCGTGCGTGGGGAAGTTGGCGCCGAAGCAGACGTTCACGCCCCAGACGCGCAGGCGTTTTCCGCCGACGAAGAAGTGCCCGTCCCGGACGACGACGCGCGGTCCGTCCGTGGCGATGGGCTCGCCGCGAAAGGCGATCTCGGAAGCGGGGTTCACGTCGGCGGGGATGACGAACGGCACGAAGTCATCCGCCCCGGCGGCCGTGGGAACGAGGACCATCGCAGCCAGCAGCGACGCGACGAGGAGCGATTGCATGGCGGGTCTCCTATCGCCCGGCAGTGGGCGCGGAGCGATTGTGACACGTCCCGACGGCGGGATGCAAGGGGCAGGTCAGGTCCGCCGGATTTCGTCCATCATGGCCGGGAGGATTTCGAAGACGTCCCCGACGACGGCGTAGTCAGCCAGTTTCATCAGCGGGGCGTGGGGGTCCTTGTTGACGGCGATGATGATGTCGGACGATTGCATTCCGACGAGGTGCTGGATCTGTCCGGAGACGCCGCAGGCCATGTAGACCTTCGGCTGGACGGTCTGCCCGGTCTGTCCGACCTGGTGGGCGTAGTCGATCCACCCTGCGTCGACGGCGGCCCTGGATGCACCGGTGGTGGCTGTGGGGCCGAAGAGCTTGGCCAGCTCTTCGAGCATCCCGAAGTTC
>DNAS01000084.1:6318-6574 GCA_003485185.1 Phycisphaerales bacterium
CGCCTCCGACGAGGTGCGCGAACCGGCGGAGCAGTTCGAAGCCCTTCTTTCCGCGGAGCCCGCGCCCGCCGGTGATGATGAAATCCGCGTCGGCGAGATGGATTCCCTCGGAGGTGTCGGTGACGGCCTGGAGGACCTTCATGCGGGCCGCGTGCTGGGCGGCCGTCGGGAGCGGTTCGGAAATCACGCGCCCCTTGCGGGCGGGCTGGGGTTCGGGTTCGGCCATCACGCGGGGGCGCACCGTCGCCATCTGCGG
>DNAS01000197.1:0-3369 GCA_003485185.1 Phycisphaerales bacterium
TCCCAGGGCGTCCAGGGTCGGCAGCGCGGTCAGGAGGTAGTAGTTCCCTGCCATCGGACGTGCGTTCCTACTGGTCGCCCCCGGATGCCATCGCGCGGTCCAGCAGTTCCCGCATCGCCGGGGAGACCATCTTCGTGAGCATCTCGACAACCGATTCCAGGGTCACCTCGACGGTGGCGCCCGTGAGGTTGTACTCGAACCCCGCCTGGGCCAGCGTGCCCTTGAGGTCGAGGGAGATCTTCAATCCCTCGAGCTTGTCCTGGCCCATCTCCCGCAGGGCCCAGTCGACGAGTTTCTGTCGGATTTCCCCCGGCACGTCGATCTGGATGCGCCCGCCGTGCTCGATGTCCGCCTCGGCGTATTTGAGGATCAGGTCGTGCAGCACCGATCCGAGGAATTCGACGTCCTGGAGCTTCTGTCCGGCGCCGGCGGCGAGGACGGCCCCGACGGCGCGCCCCAGCGCGTCGCGCAGTTTCAGCACGATGTCGCGGGCGGCCAGTTCCAACTCCGTGCGGGAGCGGTCCTGGAGGCTCTTGGCCTGCTTCTCGGCGTCGGCGACGATCTGCTCCGCCTGTTTCTTGGCGTCGGCGAGGAGCTTTTCCGCGGCCTGGGCGGCCTCGGCCTTGATCTTCTCGGCCTCTTGTCTGCCGGCCTCCACGCCGTCTTTCTGAAGCTTGGACACAAACGATTCGATCGTCTCAGCCATGGGGGGCTCCGCAATGAAACCACACTTTGTTGTGCCTACCGCTGGGTCGGTGGCAGGATACGGCGAAGTTCCCACTTATCGCAGGAGAGAGGCCGAATTTCAAGGGCAAATGCGAGGAGGCCTCCCGGCGCAGGGGACGACAACCGGCGAAAAGGGGAGGGAAAAAACCACACGTCAGATGGTTTTCAGCAGCTTCAGCGCCTGCACGACGTGCTGGGCGATCGTGGACAGCGGGAAGACGCTGCAATCGTACACCAGGTTGAACGCGGGTTTGCGGGGGAAGCGCGCCTCGTAAATCTTGCGGAGGTATTCACGCTCCTGCTCCCGGGCGCGAACCCGCAGGCGGGCCTCGGTGTCGGTGAGTCCTTCGCGGAACGCGATCTGCTTGACGCGCCAGTCTTCCGGCGCCTCCAGGCGCACCGCCAGGCCGTTGGGCAGATCGTGGGTGGCGCCCGAGCCTCCCTGCCCGATGATGATGACGTGGCCTTCCGTCGCCAGCGAGCGGATGATCTCGGTAATCCGGTTGCGGATCTCGTATCCGGAAGGCACGCGGTCCTTGCCCAGCGAGCGGAAGAAATCCGTCAGCATCCGCGGTTTGGTGCGGCGCTGCTTCTCGAGCGATTCGGCATCCATGCTCGTTTCGCTGGCGAGCTTGTCGAGGATTTCCTTGTGGTAGATACGCCAACTGGTGGGCGGTTCCACCAGGTCGTTCAGCAGGTCCAGAAGCATCAGCCCCAGCGAGAATCCCCAGCAGCCGTACTGGCGCGAAATGGTGATGAACGGACCGGCCTTGACCTCGTCCTGGTCCGGTTCGGCGGGATTTTCCTTCATGTGTGCCGCCAAAGACACCTTGGCCATGCGCGGACTCCTTTTCGAGCGCATCCCTGCGATCGAACCTCTGCCCGTATTGTAAGCTACGCTTCCGCCGCTGCCAAGCGAAAGCGCCGTGAAGCAGGAAACGAATTGTCCCGTTCGGTCCGTCCGGTCAACTCTTGCGTTCCCGGGAGAAAGACTTGTTGGGGTCCAGCCGGCCGAAAATCATCCGTCCCGCCGACGTCTGGAGCGCGCTGGTGACGGAAATGGTGATGGTCTGTCCGATGTAATCGCGTCCCTGCTCGGCGACCACCATCGTTCCGTCTTCCAGGTATCCGACACCCTGGCCCGGTTCTTCGCCGGGGCGGATGATCTTGACGCTCATCGATTCGCCCGGAAGGACGACCGGCTTGAGGGCGTTGGCCAGATCGTTGATGTTGATGACGTCCACGCCGCGCAACTGGGCGATCTTGTTGAGGTTGTAATCGTTCGTCAGAATCCGTCCATCCAGATGCCCCGCCAAGGCGACGAGCTTGGCATCCACTTCGCGCTGCTCCTCGACGGTGGGGATGTTCGTGTCCAGGATCCGGATCTCGAGCTTGTCGCTGGTGCGGAGGCGGTTGAGCACGTCCAGGCCGCGCCTGCCGCGATTGCGTTTCAATTTGTCGTCGGAGTCGGCGATGGCCTGGAGTTCGGCCAAGATGAAACGGGGGACGACGATCTGCGAGTCCATCAGGATGCGCGTCTCGGAGATATCGGCGATCCGCCCGTCGATAATGACCGAGGTGTCCAAGATGGACGGACGCGAACCCTTGGTCTGCTTGCTGAATTCGACGTAGGGGATCACAAAGCGGAAATCGTCCTTCGTCTGCATGACGAACGAGACGCAGGCGAAGACGGCCGAGACCCCCAGCAGCACCTTGACCAGCGCCACGATCGGATCGTTCTGAAGGGTGGGATAGACCCGCAGGACCAGGTCCACGATCTGCCCCAGGACGTATGCGATGACCAGGCCTGCCAGCAGTCCGAAAAACAATCCGCTCATCAACTGAAGGCGTTTGCGCCGGTAGAACATGTCCACCATGATGATGGCGAACGCCGCCACCGCGGGGATCAGGATATACATCGTCAGGTAGGTGGGGCCCTGCTGGATGGCGTCGGCGGACGTGGTGGCGTAGTAAACCGTAAACGCAAGGACGACGACGAGATACAGCGCGCGGACAATGTGAATAATCATGACGCGATTCCCTTTTCCGGTATGACGAGTATGAAACGGATGACGGGCGGCAGTATACCATGACTTGTCTGAAAATGCCAGTTGCCGCGGTGGAGACTTCCGGATCAGGCCAGCGGCTCACCCGGGCACAGGACGGCATAGGGGCAGACAGCGCACCGCGCGGAGACTCGCGGGGCGAACGTTCCGCTCCGCCGGGCGGCAATCAGTTCGCCAGCCAGACAAACCAGGCGATCGTTGGCGCGATTGAGCGATTCGGGATTCGAAGTGACGGGCACGTCGCGCCCGGCCCGGAGGAAGTACAGGCGGGTGTCGGGCGGAGAGGACTGGAGGAACCGGCCCGCCGCCAGCGAATATGCGTGCATCTGGAGTTCGTACCCGGCGGCATGGTCGGCCAGGCGGTCCGGCGCGACGCGGTCGGACTTGTAATCCACGATGTGCCAGGCGCCGGCGCGGTCCTGGTAGAGCACGTCAATCTGGCCGCGCAGCATGGCCGGTCCCGCCTGCATGACGAAGTCCAACTCGCGATAGACGCGCCGCGCCTCAGCCAGCTCGTCCGCCAGCCCGTGGGCGCGGAAAGCCCGCAGCATGGTTTCCAGTTCGGCGGCGATGGCGT
>DNAS01000197.1:3519-7300 GCA_003485185.1 Phycisphaerales bacterium
CTGCGTCGGCCTGCTCGTGCAGATCCATTTCCGCGACGGTCTGGGCGACGAGGGATCGCGCGTCCTGCTGGCCGGCGGGGTCCAGCAATTCCATGCAGCGGTGGTAGAGCGTGCCGAGGGTGGCCGCGTCGAGCGCGTCGGCGCGGGGGGCGTCGGCGTTCTGACGGCCTTCCAGGTTTCGGGGAATTCGCAACTCGTGCCGCCAGCGGTAGAGCATGGGACAGGCCGCGAAGTCGCCCAAGGCGGTCACGGCGATTTCGACGCGCGCGGCCCGGTCCGCCGGCAGCGGCCCGACCAGCGGCGGGGCAGCGGCGTCGCCCGCGTGCGACATCCGCCGTGCGAGGGCTTCGGGCGAATCCGCCTTCGCCAGGGCGGCCTGGCCTGCCGGAGTGCCGCGCCGCCCCGGTGCCGGCGCCGCGGGCACGAGCTTCCGCACGGACATTTCGAACCCGTCGCCGTAGGAAACCGTTGGCCGCCCCTCATCGACGGCATTCAAAAAGCCCAGCACCCCGTTCAACAGGTTCAGGAAGTTGTCCGTGCCGCGCGAGCCGTCATTGAACCGGTCGCGATTTTTCGTGCGGCAGTCGGCGCCCACGAGCACCAGGTGGTCCTCGTGACGGGTGGCGGCGACGTACAGGCGGCGGATGTCCTCGGCCCGGTCGTCGGCGTCTTCCAGTTGTTTGGCGATGCGATAGGACAGCGGCGCGTCGCCCTGGTCCGAGGAGTCGGACTCCTCCTCATCGTCGCTGTCGGCGGGAGTGAGCTTGCAGATCAGGCCCCAGTCGCTTCGGGAAAGAATGGCCGGGGTGCGATTCCGTCGCCCGGCGTTGAGATCGGGCAGGAAGATGATGGGGAACTCGAGCCCCTTGGCCTTGTGGACGGTCATCAGGCGGACGACGTCCTTGGCCTCGCCCGCGACAGCCGCCTGCTCGTATCGGGTTTCGTCGAGGACGAGTTCGTCGGTCTCCGCGAGGAAGTCCCCCAGCGCCAACCCGCCCGTTTGTGCCTGCCGTGCCAGGTCGATCAGCCGGCGGACATTGCCCAGCATTCGCCGTCCGTGGAACTGCGCCAGCATCGTCGCCTCGTAGGCGGTGGCGTCGAGGAGGCGTTCGATGAGCGCAGCCGGGCCGACGGCGTCCTTGTCGCGCGCCAGGCGCGTCAGCAGGTCCACGGCGAAGCGGAGCGTTTGGGCCTGTTCGGCCGGCAGGGCTTCGTCCGCGGCGCCGCCTTGCAGCGATTCGAATCGCGGCGACGGGCACGCCCGCGCCAGGCGCATCAGCGAGTCGTCGTCCAGGCCGAACAGGCTGCTCCGCAGCACGCCGAACAGCACCACGTCGTCGGCGGGGTTGTCGATCACCCGCAGCGCGTTGAGCACGTTGTAGACTTCCTGCTGGCGGAAGAATCCGCTGCCGGCGACGACGTAGTAGGGGATTCCCCGGTCCGCCAGCTCTCGCTCGTAATCGGCGCTGACGGTCATGCGGGAAAAGAGGATCGCGATGTCTCCCGCCCGCGCCGCTCGCCAGTCGCCCGCGCGGGAATCCCAGACGGTCCGCTCTCCGGAGAGCATCTCGGCGATCCGCTGCGCGGTGGCGCGCGCCTGCGCCCGGCAGGCGGAGGCCGCGCTGAGGATCGGGTCGTCCCGTGGTCCCTCCGCCAGCAGCAACTCCACCGACGCGCCCGAGGGGCTCTGCTCCCTGCTGGCGCGGATCGACGAGTAGGCGTCGCCCATCAGCGGGGCGAAGACCGCGTTGACGAACTCCACGCCCGCCCGATGCGTGCGGAACGAGAGGTTCAGGTCCTCCACCTGCGTCTCGCCCAGCCGGCGGCAGAGGTCCTCGAACACCTCGACGCGCGCCCCGCGGAAGCGATAGATGCTCTGCTTGGCGTCGCCGACGAGGAACAGCCTGCCGGGCGGAAGCTCGTTCGCCGCGTCGGCGAAGGCCAGGTCCGTCAACAGGCGGATCTGGAAGGCGTCGGTGTCCTGGGCCTCGTCGATCAGCAGTTGGGAGAGCTGGCCGGCCATCGCCTTGCGGACGGCCGGCTGGGCGCGGAGAAGCCTTCCGGCGTGCAGGAGCAAGTCGGTGAAGTCGAGTACGCCGCGCCGGCGTTTTTCGGCCGCGTACAGGTCGATCGCCCGGTCGGCCAGTTGCGTCAGCGTCGCCAGCGCCGCGGCGGCCTGCGCGTCCGGTTCGCCGGGTTGTTCGAAAAGCGCCGTCAGACCGACGAAGCGTTCCAGCAGCATTTTCAACCGCGACCGGACTTCCTTCTCGCGCCCGTCCCAAGCTTTTTGCGAACCGCGGGTTCCGGGCTTGTCGTTCAAGGCGGAAAGGTCCGCCGGCGAGAGGGGCACATCCGGATCATCCAGAATCCGCCGGACCAGCAGGAGCTTCTCGTTTCGCCAGACGTTCAGTTTGTCTTCATTTTGCGAGCAGGGGACAGCCGCCAGGGCGTCGATCTCGGCGCGGAGAGTTCGGTCCCCGCGGAGCGCCTGAAGGGTGATTTCCCACTGGGCCTTCTGTTGCGAAGCCCACCGTTGGAGCGTGGCGGCGGGGTCGGCGTAGTCGGACGCATCCCAGGACGTGCGGTCGTCCAGCAGCGTGTGCACCCATTCGACCACCCGTTCGTAGGGCGCGCGGGCCAGCAGGTCGAGCGCGCTGGCCTGCCGCGCCTCGACGGCTGCCAGCACCGCCTGGTCGCACGCCTCGGCCGCCAGGCGGTCGGTGACGATCGTGTCGGCGCAGACGGCGAACGCCGGGTCCACGCCCGCCTCGACGGCGTACTTGCGGAGCAGCGACGCGCAGAAGCTGTGGATCGTCCCGATGCGGGCCTCGGGCAGCGCGTCCAGCCAGGCGAGCAGCCGGCGGCGGTCCGCGGGTTTCGCGCCCGCGGCGGCGAACGTCTCCAGCATGCCGCGCACGCGCTGGCGCATCTCCAGCGCCGCCTTGTCCGTGAACGTCAGCGCCGCCAGGTGCGAGAGCGGGTCGTCGCGGTCGGGGCAGTTCATCAGCAGCTCGGTGAAGCGCCTCGCCAGCACGTAGGTTTTCCCGCACCCGGCCCCGCTGCGCAGGGCGATGTTCTCGCCCACGCGGTCGATGGCGGCGGACTGCTGCGCGCTCGTGAGCTTGGGCAGCTTCATGGGCGGCCCTCCGCGTTCGGTGGGGCCTTGAGTCGTGCCCGCGGCTCGGCGTACTGGCAGATGCGTCGGTAAGGGCAATGGTGGGGGCATTTATGTGAAGGCAGGGCGTCGAACCGTCCCGCGCGGATGCCTTGGACGAACCCGTCCGCCGTCGCCAGGGCGTCGGAGAGGCGCTCGTTGAATTCGCGCGTCTCCCTGGGCGGTTTGGCCAAGCGGGAGAAATGCACCTGCTTGAGGTCCGGCACGCTGTGGAACGCCCCGCCGACGCAGGGGACGCCCAGCAGTTTCTCCGCGGCTGCGGCGTACAGCGGCATCTGGAGGTTCCGCCCCGCATCGAGGTCGGCGTTGGTCGGCAGGCGGCCGGTCTTGTAGTCCACCACGAGCGTCGCACCGCTGT
Source organism: Phycisphaerales bacterium (assembly GCA_003485185.1). Classification (GTDB taxonomy): domain Bacteria; phylum Planctomycetota; class Phycisphaerae; order SM23-33; family SM23-33; genus UBA12270. The sequence goes on from DNAS01000197.1 coordinate 7,053, forward strand.
CCGGCAGGCGGTCCACGCGGTCGATCTTCCCGCGCAGGAGGATCGGGCCCGACGGCAGGTCCACCGACACGGCTTCGGGCGTGCTGGCGGGGTCCTGGTGCGAGGGGTCGAACCGCTCGGTCGCGAAGCCCAGTTCGAAATGCGCCGCTTCGGCCCGGGATTTCTTCTGCTGGTCGTGCAGATAATCACGGAGCTGGCGGCGCATCCGGTCGCGCTGGATGGCCCACAGGGCGGGGTACGGCAGGGGG
>DNAS01000106.1:0-9170 GCA_003485185.1 Phycisphaerales bacterium
TGGAACTGGAGGGACGGCTCGACGTCCGGGTCGCTGCCGACGGCGGCGCGGATCGCCTGCTCCAGCTTCCCGCCGGTGAGCCACTTGGCCGATTCGTCCACCAGCTTCTGGCGGATCTGCTCGGGCGTCAGCTCGCGCAGCGTTTCGGCCGCCAGCGACAGCCCGTACTTGCGGTTGGCCCACTCGGCCAGCGCGCCCAGCGCGTAGACGTTGTCCGGGCCGGCGTGCCCGATCGTCATCTCCAGCGCGTGCTCGACGGGATACTCCACCTCGCGCCGCCCGTACGCCTGCTCCACGCGGGCGGTGACCGCGCGGGCGATCTCGTCGGTCTGGCCGTCCAGTTCGCCCGGGGGCAATTCGATGTTGAATTTCGCGCGCACCCACTCGGCCAGCGCGGCGCGGGCGAAGTCCTCTTCCAGGAACCGCGCTGCCGGGGCGAAGCTGAACTCATCGATCTTCGCGGCCGCCGCCTCGTACAGGTGCGACGAGACCTCCGCCGGGTTCATCCGCCGGAGCTGGTTCTGCGAGAGGTTCACGTTGAAGCGGCTCATCGCCCAACTGCCCAGGCCCCGCAGGTCCCAGTCCTTCGGGTCGGCCTCCTCGTCCATGTATTCGCCGAGGGTGATGGAGATGGTGGCCGACGCCTCTTCCTTGGCGAACGTGCGCATCTGCTCTTCCAGCGCGGGCAGGTCGTCGGGGCCCTGGGCGCGCACCTGGTCGTCGCGCACGGGCACCTGGAGGTTCTGTCGGACCCACTCGGCGAGGCAGCGTTCGGCGTAGTGACCGTCCAGGTAGGCGGCGACGGCGTCGGACACGGACTGCCCCACCATGTCCATGACCAGCCCGTCGAGCCCGCGCCCCTCGAGGATCCGCTGGCGCAGCGAGTAGAAGTGCCGGCGCTGGTAGTCCATCACCTCGTCGTATTCGAGGAGGTTCTTGCGGCTCTCGAAGTTCCGCTCCTCGACCTTCTTCTGCGCCCGCTCGATGCCGCGGCTGACGCGCTTGTCCTCGATGGCCTGCTCGCCCTGGAGCCCCAGCCAGCCGAGAACCTTGAGGGTCCACGGGCCGGCGAAGATCGCCATCAGCTCGTCGCGGAGGGACAGGAAGAACCGGCTGGAGCCGGGGTCGCCCTGGCGCCCGGACCGACCGCGGAGCTGGTTGTCGATGCGCCGCGCCTCGTGGCGCTCGGTGCCGACGATGTGCAGCCCGCAGGGCACGTCCTCGGGGCAGTCGAACCGCCCCCGGTGCGGGAAGGCCGAATCCAGCTTCGGCTTGAAGCAGTGCGCGCAGCTCGACGCCGGGGCGTATTGCGGGCAGTGCATGCAGCACTTGTGGGTCCCGGGCGGGAACAGCGGCTCGACCTCCAGGCCCAGTTCGGCGAATTTCTCGGCCGGCGGAACGCGGCACGCCTCGCACACCACGCCGGGCCCGAGCTTGATGTCCGTGCCGCGCCCGGCCATGTTCGTCGCGATCGTGACCGTGCCTACCATCTCCTTGGCGCCCTTCTTCAGCGGGCGCTGCTGCCCGGCCAATGCGACGATCTCGTTCTCACGCGCGGCGTTCTCGGCCCGGCCGTTGAGCACCTGGTGCTCCACGCCGTACGTCCGCTGGAGAAGCTCGCTGATGTGCTCGGACTTCTCGATGCTCGTGGTGCCCACCAGTACCGGACGCCCCTGCCGGCTGACCCGGTGCACCTCCTCGACGATCGCGTGGTACTTGTTGTCCTCGTCGGCGTAGATGCGGTCGTTGTGGTCCACGCGGTTGACGGGACGGTGGGTGGGCACGGACGCCACGTCCAGGGTGTAAATCTTCAGGAACTCGTTGGCCTCGGTCATGGCCGTGCCCGTCATGCCCGCGAGTTTCCGGTACAGCTTGAAATAGTTCTGGATCGTGATGGTGCCGAGGGTCTGGTTCTCCTCCTTGACGGTGACGCGTTCCTTGGCCTCGACGGCCTGGTGAAGCCCGTCGGCCCACTGACGTCCTTCCATCAGCCGCCCGGTGAACTCGTCGACGATGATGATCTCGCCGTCCTGGACGACGTAGTCCTTGTCCTTCTCGAAGACGATGTGCGCCCGCAGCGCCTGCTCCATCAGGTGGGGCCATTCCATGTTCGCGCCGACGTAGAAGCTGCCGACGCCGGCGGACTCCTGGGCGGCCGAGACGCCCTCGTGCGTCATGTGGACCGCCTTGCGGTCCAGCTCGACCTCGTAGAACTTGGTCGTCCCGGCCAGCGCGTCCTCTGCCTCGGCGAGGTCCGCCTGGGCCTTTTCCAGCTTCTTGCGGATCGGATCGGGATGCTCCGGCCGGCGGCTCAACTCGCCTTCCAGCGCCTTGATTTCCCGCTGGAGCGCCTCGACCCGCCGGTTGAGCTGGTCCCACGTGCGGTTGCGCGAGATGACCTCGCGGGCGACCGCGTCGGCCTTGCGGTAGCGGTCGGTCTCCCCGTAGGCCGGGCCCGAAATGATCAGCGGCGTGCGGGCCTCGTCGATCAGGATGTTGTCCACCTCGTCCACGATCGCGAAGTCCAGCGGGCCCTGCACCTGCTCGGCCGCCGAGAGCTTCATGTTGTCGCGCAGGTAGTCGAACCCGAACTCGCTGTTGGTGCCGTAGGTCACGTCGCAGGCGTACTGGGGCTGGCGCTCGGCGCTGTTCATTCCCTGCGTGATGAACCCCACCGTCACGCCCAGCAGCGCGAAGATCGGTCGGGCGAACTCCGCGTCCCGCTGGACGAGGTAGTCGTTGGTCGTCACGACGTGCGTCTTCATGCCGTCCAGCCAGGCCATGTAGATGGCCGGGTAGCAGGCGATGGTCTTTCCCTCTCCGGTGGCCTCCTCGGCGATCCACCCTTCGTCGAGGATCATTCCCGCCACCAGCTGCACGTCGAACTGGCGATGGTTGCGGGCGCGGCGGGACGCCTCGCGGACGAGGGCGAACGCCTCGGCCTTGAGACGGTCGCGCCCCTCGCCGGCCTGTCGGCGGCGCTTCAACTCCAGGCTGCGGGCGCGGAGCGCGTCGTCGTCCAGCGCGCGGATTTCCGGCTCGAGCGAGTTGACCTGCTCGGTCACGAACCGCATGCGCGAGCGGACGATGCGCTCGTTGCGCGTCCCGCCGAGGGCCTTCAGGAAGATTTTACCCAGCAGTCCCAGCATACGTTCCACCGTTCCCCGCCGCCTGAACCCGGCGACAGGAGTCCCGGAAACCCGGGAACAGGCCAGTATCGCACGGCGGGACGGGGCGAGTCAAGCGCGCCGCGCCTAGCGGGTGGCCGGCGCAAGAGAAAGCGGCGGCACCGCAGCGCCGCCGCTTGGGTTTGCAACCCGCGTGGGCGTTTCGTCCCAACACCTCGCCCGAATGCTCTGGGGCGGAACTATTCGACCGGTGCCGGTGCCGGCGCAGGTGCCGGAGCCTCGGCCGGGGCCGTTGCCGGGATTTCAACCTTGGGCGTCTCGACGGCCGGCATCTCAACCTTGGGCGTCTCGACGGCCGGCGCCGGCTGGGTCGCCGGGGCCTTCTTCGCCGCCGGCTTGGTCGTCGGCGCGGGCTCGGGTTTCTTCTCGCAACCCGCCAGGATCAGCCCGCCCGCCAAAAAGACCATGCAGAGCACAAGCATCCACTTACTTCTCATGGTGATGTTCCTTTCCTATGAACCGGACTACCCGTTTCCGACATCCGCCTTCTTCGGGAGGCGGCAACACATCCTTGCGCGCCGGCGAACTTCCGTCTCCTACCGCCCGGACGAAACTCCGCGCGGCAACGATGAAAATCCTATTCCCGCCGCAACCGCCGTGTCAAGAATCCAGTTGTCGTCGGCGATTCCCCCGCCGATCCGGGGCATGGTTATAAAAAACCCCTCGCCGGCGCGGGCCGACGAGGGGCGTGTGAAGCTTATTTCCAATTGTCCATTGGCGGGACAATTGGAGATTGTCCGCTTAGACGATTCCCTGGGCCATCATGGCCTTGGCGACCTTCATGAAGCCGGCGATGTTCGCCCCGGCGACGAGGTTGCCCGCCTTGCTGAATTCCTCGGAGGCGGCCGTGCACTGATCGTACACCGCGTTCATGATCTGCTTCAGGCGGGCGTCGACTTCCTCGAACGTCCAGTCCAGACGCATGGAGTTCTGGCTCATTTCCAGGGCGCTGGTGGCCACGCCGCCGGCGTTGGCGGCCTTGGCCGGTCCGAACGACACGCCGCCGTCGAGGAACACGTCCACCGCCTCGGGGGTCGAGGGCATGTTGGCGCCTTCGCCGACTGCGACGCACCCGTTCTTCACGAGGATCGCGGCGCTCTTTCCGTCGATCTCGTTCTGGGTGGCGCTGGGCAGGGCCACGTCGCACGGGACGGTCCAGATGCCTTCGCATCCGGCGTGGAAGGAGGCGCCCTTGTGGGCGTTGACGTATTCCTTGATGCGCCCGCGCTCGACTTCCTTGATCCGCTTGACGGTGTCGAGTTTGATGCCCTTCTCGTCGACGATGTACCCGCCCGAATCGCTCAGGGCGATGACGTTCGCGCCGAGCTGCTGGCACTTCTCCGTGGCGTAGATGGCCACGTTGCCCGAACCGCTGATGACGACGTTCAGGCCCTTCCAGCTCTTTCCGCGCGCCTCAAGCATGCGGGTGACGTAGTACACCAGGCCGTAACCGGTGGCCTCGGTGCGGACCAGCGAGCCGCCCCAGCCGATGCCCTTGCCCGTCAGCACGCCGGTGAACTTGTTGGTGAGCTTCTTGTACTGCCCGAACATGAACCCGATCTCGCGCCCGCCCACGCCGATGTCGCCGGCCGGCACGTCCGTGTCCTCGCCGATGTGGCGGAACAGCTCGCTCATGAAGCTCTGGCAGAAGCGCATCACTTCCATGTCGCTCTTGCCCTTCGGGTCGAAGTCCGAGCCGCCCTTTCCGCCGCCGATCGGCGTGGTCGTCAGGGCGTTCTTGAAAATCTGCTCGAAACCCAGGAACTTGATGATCCCCAGGTACACCGACGGGTGGAACCGCAGACCGCCCTTGTACGGGCCGATCGCGCTGTTGAACTCCACGCGGAACCCGCGGTTGACCTGCACCTCGCCCTTGTCGTCCACCCACGGAACGCGGAACATCAGCTGCCGTTCCGGCTCGATGATCCGGTCCATGATCTTCGCCTTGGCGAGTTCCGGATGCTTCGCGATCACCGGAGCCACCGACTCGGCGACTTCCTTCACCGCCTGGTGAAACTCCGGCTCGCCGGGGTTCCGCGCGGTGACCTTGCCCATGATGTCTTCCACAAACGCCTTTGCTGCCATACTCTGTTCCCTTTCCCTGTAGTCGAAAAGTGTCCCTGTAGAAGCCGTATAAACTAACCGCACGGCCAGGCGGTCGATATATTAGTTCCGGTAATACGAACAGATTCGCCGCCTAATAGCATGGCGGCGCTGCCAAGAAAAAACGCCGATTCGCGGATCCGCGACGTTTTTGCCGTTGCCCGGCCGGGCAAAACCGTTCTCCCCGCCGCACGATTGTGCTATGATCGCATGTCGGCCGCACCGGGCCGGGCAGGTGCGGGCTGCCGGCATCGTGACCTTTCCCCCGGAGGCGGACATGGCGCAGATTGATTCACATCTGAGCACCGGACTGGGCGGTCTCGACCGCGTGCTCAAGGGCCTGATCCCGGGCGACAACATCGTCTTCCACCTGGAGTCCATCGACGACTACCGCCCGTTCCTCGCCCCCTATCTCCAGGCGGCCCGGCGGCTGGGATATCCGCTGATCTACTTTCGCTTCGCCCGCCACGCGCCGCTGGTCGAAACCGGCGACGGCGTCGAGGTTCACGAACTCAATCCCCAGGCGGGGTTCGAGGCGTTCCTCGCGGAAATCCACAAGACCATCGAGAAGACCGGGCACGGCGGATACTACGTCTTCGACTGCCTGAGCGACCTTGCCGCCGACTGGTACAGCGACCAGATGCTCGGGAACTTCTTCATGCTCACCTGCCCGTACCTGTACGACATGGAGGCGATCGCCTACTTCGCGCTGATGCGCAGCGCGCACTCGTTCCAGGCGGCGTCGGCCATCGCCGACACCGCGCAGGTGCTGCTGGACGTCTACCGCCACGACGGGCGCCTGTTCGTGCATCCGTGGAAGGTGCAGGCGCGCTACAGCCCGACGATGCACATGCTGCACGTCTGGGAGGACGACGACTTCCGCCCGATCACCGCCAGCTCCACCATCGCCGAGGTGCTCACGTCGGTGCCGTGGGTGCGCCTGGAATCGTCCAGCTACCAGTTGGGCGTGTGGAACCGCACGTTTCTCCGGGCCGCGGAAGCGATCACCGCCCGCCAGCGGGGCCAGGGCGACGAGCGCGCCCTCGACGAACTGTTCGACCGCCTGCTGCGGATGGCCGTCTCGCGCGACGAGCGCGTGCTGGCGCTGGCGAGGAAGCACCTGACCGTCGAGGACATCGTCGAGATCGGAAAGCGCATGGTCGGCACGGGGTTGATCGGCGGAAAGAGCGTCGGCATGCTGGTGGCCAGGGCGATCCTGCGCGCCCACGAGCGGTGGAACGGGCTGCTCGAACCGCACGACTCGTTCTTCATCGGGTCCGACGTGTTCTACACCTACCTCGTCCGCAACGGGATCTGGTGGGTGCGGGAGAGGCAGAAGGACCCCGCCCGCTTCCTGGAAGGCTCCGAGCGCGCCCGCCAGCGCATGCTCACCGGAACGTTTCCCGACTACATCCAGGCCCAGTTCGAGGACATGCTCGACTACTTCGGGCAGTCGCCCATCATCGTCCGCAGCTCCAGCCTGTTGGAGGACAACTTCGGGAACGCCTTCGCCGGAAAGTACGAAAGCGTCTTCTGCGCCAACCAGGGCCCGCGCCACAAGCGCCTGGACGATTTCCTCTCGGCCGTGCGCACCATCTACGCCAGCACCATGAGCGAGAAGGCGCTCGCCTACCGCGCCCAGCGCGGGCTGCTGGACCTCGACGAGCAGATGGCCCTGCTCGTCCAGCGCGTCAGCGGCGCGATGTACGGGCACAACCTCTACTATCCGCAGATCGCGGGGGTGGGTTTCTCGTTCAACCCATACGTCTGGAACCGGCGGATCGACCCGAAGGCAGGCATCGTGCGCCTGGTGTTCGGGCTGGGCACCCGCGCCGTCGACCGCAGCGACGACGATTACACCCGCGTCGTCGCGCTGAACGCCCCCGAGACGCGTCCCGAAGCCAGCCTCGACGAGGTCCGCCAGTACTCCCAGCGCAAGGTGGACGTGCTGGACATCGAGGCCAACCAGCTCGTCTCGACGGCCTTCCCGACCGTCGCGGGCGAGAGCCCGGGAATCCCGCTGGATCTGTTCGCCTCGCGCGACGCCGAACTGGCCGCTCGCGCCGAGCAGACCGGCGCGAAGGACGCCTTCCCCTGGGTGCTAACGTTCGACGGGCTGTTCCAGCAGACTCCCTTCGTCGCCGACATGCGCGAGATGCTCGCGATCCTCCAGCGGGCGTACGACTTCCCGGTGGACGTGGAGTTCACCGCCAATTTTTCCGACGGCGGGGCGTACAAGATCAACGTCGTGCAATGCCGCCCGCTCCAGATTCGCGGCGGGGGCAAGATCGTCGATCCGCCGGCCGGCCTGCCGCCTCAGCGCGTTCTCGTCGACGCTCACGGCGCCGTCGTCGGCCAGAGCCGCCTGTGCGACATCGAGCGGGTGATCTACGTTGTCCCGGGCGTCTATGGACACCTGCCCATCGCCGACCGGTACACCGTCGCCCGCGTCATCGGGAAGCTCACCCACGCCGACCGCCCGGGCGAGAAGAAAACCATCCTCCTGCTGGGCCCGGGACGATGGGGAACCACCACCCCCTCTCTCGGCGTGCCCGTGCGGTTCAGCGACATCAACACCGTGTCGGTCCTCTGCGAGATCGTCGCCATGCGCGACGACCTCGTGCCCGACGTGTCGCTCGGAACGCACTTCTTCAGCGAGCTGGTGGAGATGGACATGCTCTACTTCGCGCTGTTCCCGGCCAAGCCGGAAAACGCCCTCAACGCCCCCCTGCTGGAAGCCGCGCCCAACCGCCTGGCGGAACTCGCGCCCGACCTGTCCGACTGGGCCCACGCCGTCCGCGTGGTCGATGCGGCCGACCTCGGCGGAACCCTCCGCCTCAACGCCAACCCCCTCAAGCAGCACGTCGTGTGTTATCTGGAGTAGGCCGAAGGGAAAAGGCCGAAGGGGAAAGCAGAAGAAGGAACACGGAACAAGGAACTGGGGAACCGGGAAAGACACATACCCGCGCAGGCAGGGTTCCTTGTTCCCGGTTCCCGGTTACTTCTTTCCCGGTCTTCGGCCTTCCGATCTCACGGCGCTTATTCCCAGGGGAACTCCTGGCCGGTGAGTCGGGTGTAGGCCTCGATGTATTTTTCGCGGGTCTTCTGGACCACCTCGACGGGCAGCGGCGGCGCGGGCGGTTTGCGGTCGAACTGGATGCTGTCGAGGTAGTCGCGGACGAACTGCTTGTCGAAGCTCTTCTGGTCGCGCCCGGGCTTGTAGGTGTCGGCCGGCCAGAACCGCGACGAATCCGGCGTGAGGCACTCGTCGATCAGGAGAATCTCGCCGTCGGGCGTCGTGCCCCACTCGAACTTGGTGTCGGCGACGAGGATGCCTTTCTCCGCGGCGTAGTCGCGCGCCCGCACGTACAGCGCGATCGAGCGGCGGCGCAGCTCGGTCATCAGTTCCTCGCCGACGATCCCGCAGGCGGTTTCGAAGTCGATGTTCTCGTCGTGGCCGGTTTCGGCCTTGGTGGCCGGCGTGAAGATCGGCTCGGGCAGCTTGGAGCACTGCTTGAGCTTCGGCGGCAGCGCGATCCCGCAGGCCGTGCCCGACTTCTGGTACTCTTTCCACCCGCTGCCGGCCAAGTAGCCGCGCACGACGCACTCGATGGGAACCACCTTCGCCTTGCGGCAGAGCATGAAGCGGCCCTCGAGTTCCTCCTTGTCGGCGCCTTCGGGCAGGTCCTTGATGCTGGAGGAAATCACATGGTTGGGCGTGACGTCCTTGAGCAGCTCGAACCAGAACAGGCTGATCTGGGTCAGCACGCGCCCCTTGTCGGGAATCCCGTTGGGCATGACCACATCGTAGGCGCTGATGCGATCCGTGGCGACCAGCAGCAGGGAATCGGGCAGCTCGTAGATGTCGCGCACCTTGCC
>DNAS01000106.1:9287-9685 GCA_003485185.1 Phycisphaerales bacterium
GTAGATGTCGCGCACCTTGCCGCTGCGTTTGGGATAGCCGCTGATCGAGGTTGTCAAAAGGGCCGTGGTTTTCATGGAATCCTTTTACCCCCCGGGCCGGGCATTCGTCAAGATCGAGACCCCCGAAGACGGAACATGGAACTGGGGAACCAGGAACACGGGAAAACCGCCCTGCGCGGACCTTGTTTCGGGTTCCTGGTTCCGGTATACGGTCTTTCATCCCCGCCCGTTTTGCAACAGGTTCTGAAGGGGGCCGAACTGCTGCTCGAACAGGTGGCGGTAGTAGCCGTCTCGCTCCAGCAGCTCAGTGTGGGGGCCTTGCTCGACGACGCGCCCCTCGCGGAAGACCAGGATGCGGTCGGCCCCCATGACCGTCGAGAGGCGGTGGGCGATGATGA
>DNAS01000149.1:0-7729 GCA_003485185.1 Phycisphaerales bacterium
GAGTTTTCAGACAGAGCCTAGTACGAATCCTATTATATTCCTCGCGATATGCAGGGCATTTTCGCGATTTGTTTTCGTGATCGACTGCACACGGTTGGCGAGTTTTAGAATTGTTTCCCCCTTGTCAGAACCTTCAATTAAGGAACATTGGAGACGCTGTAACAGCTCCTCATTCACCCCAAGAATCCGGAGCACACGCAAGGTTTCTTCGCTTGCAAACACGGCACGTAATTCTTTGGATGGGCTCATTGGTCAAATCCCATACGGCTTGCAATAGTTGAACGAGAGGGACATGAATATGTCCCCCATTTATAGTCTTGAATTTATCTTGCTGGTGCAGCGTGAACAAGCTTCCCGGCATGCTTAACCTTTCGGCATCCCGTCTTTAGCCCGCAGGGCGCTTGATGAATAGCCACGGGCGCGAGCCCGTGGGCCCAGGCCGTATTCGAACAGAGTCCGGAGGACGATTGATCCCTCACCCGCCGAATGAATCTTCCCAGACCGTTCCGGGATCGAATTCGATTCGATGCCGGCGCAGGAAGGTCAGGAATTCCTCTTCGAATGTCAGGGCTTTGTGGCGCGCCGCCTGGTTTTCGATGTATTCAATGACCCCGGCGACGTTGGATTGGCTCACGCTGAACGCGCCATATCCGCGTTGCCATTCAAATCCACTCGCAGCCGGCACGCTTTTGTGAAGCCATCCGCTGGAAAGCGATTTCCATTTTTTCATCGCGTCGGCTACCGAAATGTTTGTATTGACCTTCAACAACCCATGCAGATGATTTTCCGTCCCGCCGATCCTTATGGCGTGCCCGAACTCTTGCCTGGCCACGCCGGCGAGATATTCATATAGCCGTTGCCGGAAATCCCCGATCAGCGGACGCCGGTCCTTCGTCCCGAAAATGACGTGGATGAGGATGCTGGAAAAGGTGTGCCCCATTTGCCGAACCCCTTTCAATCGTCCTTGCGGACTCCCAGGCTTGGGGGCATCGTACCACGGGCTCGCGCCCGTGGCTATTCGTCAAACGCCCTTCGGGCTTTTGATCGCGCAGCGCATCGCGCCGAGCGCGCCGCGCGCGGCGGCGACGCCGGTCAACAGGACGACCCGCGGCAGGTCGTGTCGGCAGCGGTCGGTCATTCGTCGAGCGTTCCTTCGCTCACTTGGTGTATTCGCCCTTGTGGCGGGGCTCGGTGAGCTTCTGCCACTTCGGGTCGAGTTCCTTGCACATGCCGTACCACCCGCGGGCCATGAACAGCGCGTCGACGATGCAGATGGCGACCATTGCCTCGGCCACCGGGTACCAGCGAGGCAGCAGGCTGATGTCCCGCCGCGTGATGGCGGCGAGTTTCTTGGCCTCGAGGGTCATCATGTCCACGGTGTCCTGGTCCTTGGAGATCGTGGGGGTGGGCTTGATGGCCGCCCGCATGAGCAGGTCCTCGCCGGTGGTCATTCCGCCGAGGAACCCGCCGGCGTGGTTGGTGCGCCAGCGGACCTTCCCGCCCTGGACGAACGGCTGGTCGTTCCACTCGCTGCCGAGGGCCTCTGCCGTCTTGCGCCCCGCGCCGAACTCGAGGCTCATGATCGCCCCGACGCTGAACAGCGCGTGGGCGATGGTGGCCTTGAGCTTGTCGAACACCGGCTCGCCCAGCCCCGCCGGCACGCCCCGCGCGACGATCTCGACCTCGCCGCCGGCCGTGTCGCCCGCTTCGCGCACCTCCAGCAGGTCGGCGATCATCTTCCTGGCCGCCTCCAGGTCGCAGCAGTTCAGGTCGTTCTTGCGGTAGTTGGTCTTCATCTCCTCGAAGGTCATCGTGCCTTCGGAGACGCTGCGTCCCTTGATTCCGTGCGACTCGATGACGTGCGCGAGGACCTCGATGCCCTCGCGCGCGAGGATCTGCTTGGCGATGGCGCCGGCGGCGACGCGCCCGACCGTCTCGCGCCCGCTGGCGCGCCCGGCGCCGCACCAGTCGCCGTACTCGCCGTAACGGTAGAAGAAGTTCACCTCGGCGTGCGCCGGGCGGATGACGTCCTTGACCTCGCGGTACTGCTGGATGTGGATGTCCTGCGTGTCCACGTTGCGGATCAGCAGCCCCACCGGCGCGCCGGTGGTGACGCCCTCGAACCACCCGCTGACGACCTCCACGCGGTCGGTCTCCAGGCGCGGCGAATCGAGCTTGCTCTGCCCGGGGCGGCGCTTGTCCAGCTCGCGCTGGATCTCCGCGACGTCCAGCTTGATGCCCGGCGGAACGCCGTTGACGATGGTGAACAGGGCCCCGCCGTAGCCGCTCTTCTCCGCCGTCGCGTGCCAGCCGTAAGACTCGCCGCACGTCGTCACCTGGAACACTCGCCCGAAAGTATTGCCCAGCATCTCGCCGTCTCCTTCTCCGTTCGTCCGGGGCGGTCGTGCCGCCCGTCGGCCTGTGCCCCAGCCCTTTTCGCCGGAACCGCCGGCGGAAAGGTCAGGATGCCGCTCCCGCGGGATTGCCGTCCGGCGGGACGGGAGATGGTAGCGAATTCCCGCCCGTTCCGCAAGAGTCTGTTTGCCGGCCGCGAACGGTCGGGCGCCATCCTCAAGCGCCGGTGCCGTGGTTTGCGGAGCGCAGCGGAGCAACCACGCGGGGCGCAAACAACAGGATTTTCGAAACGGTCGGTTTTGATCCAGCCCCGTCAGGGGCTTCTTTGTTAGCCCAGGGCGAAGCCGAAGGCGAGCCCTGGGTTGACGGCGATTTCGGATGCAAGCTCCGACAGGAGCGTCTTAAGACGTAAGACGCCCCTGGCGGGGCTTCGCGCTATACTTGCCCATTTTTCCCACGGCTCCCGCCGTGGGCTAAAAAAGACGGCCCTCCGGGCCTGGGGAACGCAAGGAATCCGTAGGAACAGACCGCAATTCATTCTTCTCCGTTCGCGTGGTTCGCGGAGTTCGCGGCTGATTCTCGATTCCCCGAATTCACTTTCCTGCCGCGAATGCCGAAGGCATCCCTTCGGGACAACGCGAACTTCACGAACCAAAACATGAAACAAAGCCCGGAGCGCCGGTGCCGTGGTTTGCGGAGCGCAGCGGAGCAACCACGCGGAGCGCAAGACGTCAGGCCGCGATGGGGGCGTAGTGCAGGACGATGAGTTAATCTTCGCGGACTGCGGCGGTGGCGTAGGTCCGGCCGTCGTTGTCGCAGAATTCGACTTCAAACGTTTCCGGCCCCAATTCCTCGACGATGGTTCCCACCTGCCCGCGCACCAGTTGGGCGCGGGGAAGGTCCTGCGTCAGGGCCACCACGTCCAGAAGTTTTGGCGATGTTTCCATGCGTTGATCTTTCGCTACGCGAAAGAGGATTCGCCTTGATAGTTCGAACTATTTCAATCCTCTGAAATTACGGAAGTAAGACATGATGTCAGGGTGATTAGACAATTGTATTTTTTCGTCATATAACTTCCTCGCGTAATCTCGATCCCTTCCGCCCAACCCAATACTCGTACCCCAAATATCCAAATTCCTTTCCAAGAAACCTGTCTTTTTCAATCGTTCGACGTTGGTCGAGTTGTATCCGAAGCCTATGAAATACACAACTTCCGCCTGTCCCAAGAGTTCTTTCGCTTGAAGGAATCCCTCATCCTTTTCCACGTCTTCATGGATGATCTTGATGCTTTTCGCGGCCTTACGGACGAACTCCGTATCTTCAGTGGCAGCATACGGAATGCCGTCTTCAGCCTGCCACGGCAACGGTCCTAGCTGTCCATGTAAGTGAACTATCGGAATCCGCTTCATCTGCTCAGCACACTCCGCATCGGATTTCCCATGAGTGTTTTTCATCGCAGTGAAGAGGAATTGTTCGCAGGACCGGTCGTAGTTGTAGGTAAGGATGGAAATCCTGTTTTGCGGCAGGTCTTCGAACGTCGTATTCATGCGTGACCATAAATATTTGTACCAATTGTGACCTTCACGCTCGAAGGCGAAAAGATTTGCCGGATTTTCCGATGGAAGCAAGGCGCGAGCGATGGCAACCTTGCCAATGTCGATGAATTCTGTCCTGTGTTCAAGAAAGGCGTCAACAGAGCTTGCCCCTGAGTGGCGCAATGCCTTGTAGAATTCCGTTGCCCGTGAATTCTCAAAACCAAGTTCGGTAAAGAAATTCACCCGATTTTTCAGCATCTCACAAACAAGACGATACAGATCAAATCCCAGTGGAAATCCGTAATCAGCGCTGGCCCCTGCGCCCAAAACCAGAACGGTTCGCTGCGTAATCATGATTTACCCCGCTTCAAGTTTCTTACCCGGTCGTAAGTCGCGATACGTCGTTCCTATGACATGGCTACATGAATCATTCTTCTTGGTTCGCGGAGTTCGCGGCTAATTTACGGTTCCCCGAATCCAACTTTCAGCCGCGAACGACGCGAACTTCACGAACAAGAAATGCCACTGAACAAAAAGTTCGCAAAAGCTGAGTCGCACGGCCAAGCAAACATCGCTTGGCCGTGGCACCCCGCCGTGGCGCCCGAATGCGCGTCAATCCTCGGTCTGCATGTCGCAGCCGAGGCCGGCCATCTGCTCGACGAACGCGGGGAAGGTCTTTCGGACGCACTCGGATTCGGTAATGAGCGTGCTTCCTGCCGCGGCCAGCGCCGCCACCGCCAGCGTCATCACCATGCGGTGATCGGCGCGGCTTTCGAGGTGCGCGCCGTGCAGCTGGCTGCGCCGGACGACCAGGCCGTCGGGCTGCTCGGCCACGTCGGCGCCCATGGCCTTGAGTGCCTTGGCCATCTCGGAGATGCGGTCGCACTCCTTGTGGCGGCAGACCTCGGCGTTGCACAGGACGGTCTCGCCCTCGGCGCAGGCGCCGACGACGGCCAGCAGCATGAACTGGTCGATGAAATCGTTGCAGTCGATGCGTCGCCCGGTCAGGCGGCTGGTCCGCGCGGTCACGCCGTCGGGGCCCGTCTCGATGTCGGCGCCCATCTCGCGCAGGACGTCGACGACGAGCCGGTCGCCCTGGCTGTCGGCGAAGTCCATGCCCGGCAGGCTCACCTCGCTGCCCTCGGTCAGCAGGGCCGCGACGATCGGGTACAGCGCCGCCGACCAGTCCAGGGGGATCCGCGTCTCGAACCCGCCCCACCGCGCGCGCCCGCGCACGCGGTATCGCTCGAAGTTCTCGTGGCTGAACTCCACGCCGCATCGTTTCATCCAGTCCAGCGTCATTCCGACCCAGGGCTTTTCGCCGGCGCGGCGGACGACAAGCTCCGTCGGCGCGTCGGCCAGCGCGCTGGCGATCAGCAGCGCCGAGACCGGCTGGGAGTCCATCCCGTCGAGCTCCACGTGCCCGCCTCGCAGGCGCCCGCGGACGACGACCGGCGCGTGCCCATCGCCCTTGGTGCTCACCGCCCAGGCGCCCAGGGCGTTGATCGCGTCGATCAGCGGCTGGCACAGGCGGATGTGACGCAACGACTCGTCGCCCGTCAGCACGGTGTGTCCCTCGCAGCAGGCGGCCAGCGCCATGAAGAACCGCAGGATGATCCCGCTGTTGCCGCAATCGATGATGTCGTCGGGCGTGCGAAGCTTTCCGCCCGTGCCGTGGATCTCCCAGACGTGGTCGGCCTTGGAGTCGATCGTCGCGCCGAACATCTCCATCGCCTCGATGCCGCGCATCCAGTCGTTGCTGACGGCGGGCGATTCGATGCGGCTGACGCCCTCGGCCAGCGCCGCCATGATCAGTGCGCGGAACGAATGGCTCTTGTTGGCCGGGATGCGCACTGCGCCGTTGAGGCGCGACGACTTGTTGACGATCAGGTTCATGGAGATGTCCTTTGCCCCATGGTAAGGGCAGGACACGATTTCCGCAAGCCGCCCGCGCGGCGCTATTCGCCGAGCACGGTCACGACGCACCGCCGCGTGCGCGGGCCGTCGAACTCGCAGAAGTAAATCCCCTGCCACGTCCCCAGCGCCATCCGCCCGCCGGACAGCGGGATCGTCGCGCAGCAGCCCACCAGCGAGCTTTTGACGTGGGCGGCCGAGTTGCCCTCCGAGTGCCGGTGGAACGGGCGGCGCCAGGGCACGGCTTCTTCCAGCGCGGCCAGCAGGTCGTGCACCACGTCAGGGTCGGCGTTCTCGTTGATGGTCACGCCGGCCGTCGTGTGCGGCACGTAGACCGTCACCAGACCGTCGCGGACGCCGGAGGCCCGCACCGCCTCCGACACGCGGTCGGTGATGTCCCGCATCTCGCTGTGCGAACCCGTGCGGACCTCGAAGCTGTGTTGTGCGTGCATGGCACTGGAATACCGCATCGCGGGGGCGCATGCAAGGCCCGGGCCCTTGCGGCCGGGCGGCGGACAGTGGTAGCATGGGCGTTCAACTCCAGCGGGAAAGGGGAACGGCCATGAAACGCGGCGGAATCTTCGCGGCGATGCTCGTGATGACCCTCTTTGCCAGTTGCTACCACGAGGAATACACCATCGAGGTCACGCCCCGCGGCCCGCGGATGGAGCGGTCACTGGTGGTCGTGGCCGTGGACGGTCCGGCCTCGATGCCGGACGAGGAGGTCTCACGCCTGGCGGGCCTGTACGGCCGGCCCGCCGCCACCGAGCCCACCAGCCGGTTCGCCGCGCGCGGCACGTTCGCCGACCGCACGCCCGCCGACGTCGGCGGCGCAGGCTTCTACCGGCAATACGCCACGCCGATGGGCTGCGCGTACCTCTACAGCGAGCGCTTCCGCGGCGACGACGACCTCCAGGGCCAGCTCGCCCGCCGCCTGGCTGCGACGGACCAGGCCGTGGACCTGCTGATCGGCTGGTTGGAGAGCGAGCTGAAGGGCAAGGACGGCTGGGACAGGCTCCGCGCGTTCCTCGACGGGCAATTCCGCGCGGACATGCGAAACCTGGCCACGTACATGTGGAGCCTGCGCACGGCCGAGAGACTGATCGCGCTGCGCGAGGCGACCTCGTCGGCTCCCGCCTCCGCCCCCGCCGGACAGAGCGAACAGAGCCCCGACGCGGACATCGGCTGGCGGATGGCGCACTACCTCGCCGAGCGGGGCTATCTCGATGCCGAGACCCTGCCCGTATTCGCCACGCTGACGCGCGGAGACTCGCCGGGCGTCACCAAGGCCGCGCTGGGCGCGTTGCAGCGACTGGCCGCGCGGAAGATGGGCGTGGGCGACGCCGAGCCGATTCCGGCTGCACTGGCCTGGCTGGGCGATATCGATCGCGTCCGCGCCTCGCTGGACAAATACGTCCCCACGACCAAACTCTACGCCGGCGAGCAGGCGGAGCACCGCAAGGACAATCCGCAGGCCGACGCCCCGGCGGGCAGCGAGGTGTTCCTGCTGGCGTGGAGCAAGGGCATCGCCGGCGCCGGGCCGTTCGGCGACACGCCGGACATCGTCAAGCTGTCGCTGGCGGCGACCACCTGCCCGGGGACCACCGGCGGCACGTGGGATGCCGAAGGCGGGCGCGTCCGCTGGGAACTTTACATCCCGCAGCGGGGCAAGACGGGCGAGGGACTGCCCGCGCTGGCCTACGCCGCCTGGGCCGAGCCCGACGAGGCGTTCCAGAAGGCGCACTTCGGGCGCGTGGTCCTCGGCGGGGGCGAACTGCACCGCCAGTGCCTCTGGTATCACGCGCTGCCCGCCGCCCAGCGGAAGGAGTGGGACGCGTTCGTCGCGGCGCTGACGCCCGGCGACGGACTGGCGGCGAAGCTGGCGGCCTTCCGGTTCTCCACCGACGCGCCGGAGACCCGCGCGC
>DNAS01000149.1:7969-8237 GCA_003485185.1 Phycisphaerales bacterium
AGCAAGCCGTGGCACCCCCGGCGGCAAATCCCCTTCGTCGCGGGCAGGCGGTTTGCTATACTCGCTTCCATGAGCCTCCTGCCTGACAATCCGCCGTGGTACGCCGCCGGCCTGGCGTTCGAGTGCGTCCAGTGCGGGCGCTGCTGCGCCGGGCCGGAGGAAGGCTACGTCTGGGCGACGGTCGGCGAGATCGCCCGCATCGCCGAGTTCCTCGGCATCGGCGAGAAGGAGATGTACCGGCGCTACGTCCGCAAGGTCGGGCGACGGT
>DNAS01000149.1:8402-8783 GCA_003485185.1 Phycisphaerales bacterium
CGTCGGGCGACGGTTCACGATCGTCGAGGACAAGGTCAGCCACGATTGCATCTTCCTGTCGCCCGGGGCGAAACCCGGCGGCGGCAAAGGCTGCCGCATCTACTCCGTGCGCCCGACGCAGTGCCGCACCTGGCCGTTCTGGTCGCACAACCTCGCCTCGCCCCACTCGTGGGCGATGGCCAACCTGCGGTGCCCGGGGATCAACCGCGGCCCGCGGTTCGCTACCGATGAAATCGAGTCCCGCCGACAAGCTACCCGCGAGTGACGCCGGCCCGGCCGGCGACAACCCGCTCTCCTCCGCCGTGCGCGAGTCCCTGCGCCGGCCGGGGTTCCTCGCCGAACTGCGCGACTTGCTGCACCGCGCCGATGCCGACGCCCAGG
>DNAS01000149.1:8877-10709 GCA_003485185.1 Phycisphaerales bacterium
CCGCGCCGATGCCGACGCCCAGGGCGTGTGCCTGGGCGGCGGCGCGTGCTGCCGGTTCGACATGGCTTCGCACCGCCTGTATGTCTCGGCCGGCGAGCTGGCGCTGCTGCTGGCCGCGCCGCCGGCGGACCCGTCGCGGACCCAGCGCCGGCGCTGCCCGTGGCAACAAGGCCCGCGCTGCATCGCGCGGGATTTTCGCCCGTTGGGCTGCCGCACTTTCTTCTGCCGACCGCATGTTACCAATGGCCAAAACGAGAGTTATGAAAAAAACCATTCCCTGATCCGAAGGCTTCATCAAAGGCATTGCCTGCCATACGCTTACGCGGAGCTCATGGCGGCAATCACGCAATTATCGGACCTGCCGCAGCTTATGGCAGAATCACAAGCCATTTTTGCTGACGAATTCTCTTGACAGACCGCCTGTTCATTCGGTATTAATTGTCTTTTTCATCGAGACTTATCGAAGCAGAGACAAATTCGGCAATGTGATCCCCACCTTGCCAAGTCCCGATCGGCCCACCCGTGGATTTCCGGGCAAAAGGAAGGAGACTTGTGCTTTGACAAAAAAGGAGATGGTGCAACTTATTGCGTCGGAACTGAACGTCGACCAGGTGCTGACCAAGAAGATCGTCCAGAGATTCCTCGACTCCATGTTGGACACCTTGTTCACCAACAACCGCCTGGAGTTGCGCAATTTCGGCGTGTTCGAGATTCGGCAGCGCGCGTCTCGCAAGGCGCGGAATCCCCGGACCAACGAAGAGGTCATCGTTCCGCCCAAACGGATCGTGAGTTTCCAGGCGGGCAAAAATGTCGCCAAGCGGCTCGCGCCGGGGCAGTCCGCGGAATCCGAAATGCCGCTTCAATAACGCGCCGTTTTGCGGTTGACAGCGCTCCCGCGCTTTCATATCATGCCGGCGCCCATGGCGTTTGGGGCGGTGTCTGTTCCGCCCCGGGCTTCAAACCAATAGGGAAAGAGGTAAATCGACATGAAGAAGCTGGCATTGCTCCTGGTGCTGCTCGCGGGGTCGTTTCTCACCGGATGCGGAGTGGTTGACAGCGGCGGCGACCGGATGCGCCGCGTCGGGCAGATCAACGACATCCAGGCCCGGATGGCCGTCGACGACTGGGACTACTTCTGGCTTTACGAGCGTGACAGCCGTCTGACCGAGTGGCATTCGCGCGTCGGATATTGATCCGCGCGGCCGCCGCCGGGCAACATGAACGAACGCGAGCCTCCTGCCGGCGCTCCCGGCGGGAGGCTTTCTTTTTGCGCCGCGTCGCCCGCTTGAGCCGCCCCGCGCCCGCCGATATAATGCCCGCGGGTTCGCAGGGGGCCGGCGATTCGGAAACCGACGGGAGCAGGTCATGACCGACAAGATGCGACTGGCTGTTTTCCCCGGGATGTTCGACCCCGTCACCAACGGGCACCTGGACGTGATCCGCCGGGGCGCTACGCTGTTCGACGGGCTGGTGGTCGCCGTCGGAGACAATCCCGACAAGACGCCCCTGCTTTCGCAGGCGGACCGCGCGGCGATCCTCCGCGAGATCGTCGCCGACATGCCGAACGTCCGCGTGGAGACCTTCCTCGGGCTGACGGTGGACTTCGCCCGGAAGCTCGGCGCCACGGCCATCCTCCGCGGAATCCGCAACAGCAGCGACCTCCAGTTCGAGTTCCAGGTGGCGCTGACCAACCGGGTGGTGGCCGGCGTGGAGACGGTCTTCATCATGACCAGCACCGAATACGCCTTCACCTCCTCGAGCCTGATCCGCCAGATCGCCTCGATGGGCGGCGACGTGTCGGCGCTGGTGCCCCCGCAGGCGCTGAAGAGAAT
>DNAS01000149.1:10958-11091 GCA_003485185.1 Phycisphaerales bacterium
GGAGATCGCAGAGGACGCAGAGTAGTGATGTGGTTTTCGCATTCCCAATGAAACCGTTTGGGCGGTCTTTGGGTTGTGCCAAACGCAGTAAAACATGACTATTTCCTTCTCTGCGGTCTCTGCGTACTCTGCG
>DNAS01000149.1:11240-11575 GCA_003485185.1 Phycisphaerales bacterium
GCGGTCTCTGCGTACTCTGCGGTAAGTGTTTTTCGTGTCCTGAACTGGGGAGAACGTGATTTGCCAGGTACCCGAACGCTCCTGCTGGCGGCGCTCGGCGCTGCCGTGTCGGCCGGGCTGATCGCCGCGACGTCGCGCGACGACAAGGAACCTCCGCCGCTTCGCGCGGCCGACCTGGAGCCCGCGCTTCGCAGCCGGGCCGACGCCCTCATCGACGCGATGGCCGCGCCGCGTTATCGCGACCGCCGCGCCGCACAGCAGTCCCTCCGGGCGCTCCACGCGGCGTACCTGGGCGCGCTGGCGGAATTCGCCGACGACGAAGCCCTGCGCGACGG
>DNAS01000149.1:11701-12113 GCA_003485185.1 Phycisphaerales bacterium
GACGACGAAGCCCTGCGCGACGGCGTGATCGAGACCCTGGGGGAAAACGTCGCGGAGGCGGCCATCGCCCGCGACCTTGCCGGAATGGACCCGCCCCGTCGGCGCCGCGTCCAGCAGTTCCGCGCGGAGAACCCCGCGCTCTTCGCCGACATGTACTCGCTGAGCTGGACGCGCCAGCTGGCCGCCCTTCGCGCCGTCGCCAAACTCCCCGAGACCGACACCCGCGCCGAGCATTTCGTCCTCCAGGCCGTCGAGCACGCCTCGCCGCTGATCGCCGCCGAGGCGCTGAACCTGCTCAAGACCGGGCGGTACCGCTCCGACGCCGTCGTCGACGCCCTCTGCCGGATCGTCGAGGAACAAGCTCCTCCGAACTGGAGGCAAAGTTACTACGATTCGTCAAAACCAGCGCCGC
>DNAS01000149.1:12274-12873 GCA_003485185.1 Phycisphaerales bacterium
AGCGCCGCACCTGGCGGCGCTGGAGGCCCTGGAGAAAATCGCCAGCCGCCACGCGGCGCCGTTGCTGGCCAGGATGCTCCTGGACCCGCAACATTCCTCCGCCTGCCGCGACGGACTGCTGGCGACGACCTTGGCCGCCACCGGGGAAAAACGGGCCCTCCCCCTCCTGATGGATGCCATGGAGCTCAAGTCCTACAGAAGCTCGTCCGCCTCCCGCAACGGGAAAACGGTCTCCTGGCAAACCGGTGACACACGCCTGCTGGCGGCCATCCGGCTGACCGGGCAGAAGGAATCGCAATACGGCATGACGAGCCTCGCGGAACCGTACGATCGGCTGGCGACGTTGTTCGGCTTTGCCGAGGATTCCCAGCGCGCCGCGGCGTTGAAAAAGTTCCGCCAGTGGTGGGCGGAGAATCAGGACAAGCCCCCCTACAAGGATCTGACGCCGCTGGCGCTGCCGCCTCGCCGCACGCCCCTGCCGGAAGGAATGCCCCCGAGCGATAACGAATAAATCGGGGATGGATTCGCATGATGGCGAGAGGCAAGAGGTGAAAGGTTAGAGGTGAGAGGTGAGAGTGCTCTGTAGAAAACATTCGTTT
>DNAS01000149.1:13145-13785 GCA_003485185.1 Phycisphaerales bacterium
TTTTGATGTTTTCTACAGAGCAAGGTGAGAGGTGAGAGACGCGTCTCACCTCTAACCTCTTCCCTCTTACCTGACTTCAACGGAATCGTATTCGTGTTTGAGTGGAATAAGGTTGTGCGAACAGGAATGAAATGACTCCTTCGGTCCATCACATCCTGGTCTGGCAGGCGGCGACGCTCTTCGGGGCGGTCACGCTGCTGGCTGTCGGTTCCGCGCAGCCGGGCGGGCCGGCGTCGCCCCTGTCGCCCGTGGCGCCGACGCCGCTGGCTGCGACGGACGACCTGGAGGCGCAGATGGCCCGGCGGCTGGGGCAGCTCGTCGAGGTGCTGCGGGCCGCGAAGGACGACGAATCCCGCGCCGCGGCCCGGCGGCAGATTCTCGCGCTTCAGAAGGCCTGCCTGGAGGCGCTGCTCGTCCGCGCCGACGACGCCGATCCGGAAATCCGCGCGCGGGTCCGTGCCCTGCTGGACCTGCTGGTGTCCGACGCCCGCGTGCAGCGGACGCTGGCCATCCTTCCGCCCGACCAGCGCCGCAAGCTTCAGCGCCTGCGCCAGGACCGCCCGGAAATCTTCGAGGACATGTTCTCCAACGACCAGGCCCGCCGCGTCCGCGCGATGGAAACCATCGCCCGCATGAAGGA
>DNAS01000126.1:0-172 GCA_003485185.1 Phycisphaerales bacterium
TTCGTGCTTCGAATTTCGAATTTTAACTTCCAGACGGACGTTGCTGTTTCCCAGGCATTGCACTAGGAGCATCCATGGCATTCGCATTCTTCCGCAAGCGGCAGAAGATGGTCGTGATCATCATGGCCGCCCTGATGGTCAGCTTCCTCGTCGGCATCCAGGGATTCTCGAC
>DNAS01000126.1:350-2662 GCA_003485185.1 Phycisphaerales bacterium
CGGATTCTCGACGCTGTTCCACCCGCAGCGGTCCAAGGGCCTGTACGGCACGACGGCCGCCGGCGGAGAGATCGCCGTCGCCGAGATTGCCCAGGCCAAGAGCGATCTCGACGTGCTCCAGCGGATCGGGCTGGGGGCCGCTCTCAGTTCCTACGGCGAAATGGGCCTGGCGTTCGTCCAGACGCTCTCCAACGACAATCCCAACCTCACCTACGCGCTGCTGCTGGACGAGGCAGAACGCTCCGGCGTGTCGGTGACGAAGTATGACATCGACTCGTTCTTCGAGATGGGCGGATACGCCGGCGAGGATTACGCCAACCTCGTGGGCGAAATCCGCTCGGACGCGAAGCTCCCCGAGGACGCCCTGCGGGCCGTCGCGGGACGCTGGGTGCGGGTCTACAAGACGTTCCGCGCTTCGCTGGCCGACGTGCCGCCGTCCGACCGCGAGCTGGAACGCCTCTTCCGCGACCTTGCCGAGAAGATCGACCTGACGGTGGTGAAGCTCCCCGTCGAGAAATACATGCCCAAGGCCTCCGCGCCCACCGCCCAGCAGGTCGAGGAGATGTTCCAGCGGTATCGCGGCGTCGAGCCCGGGCAGTTCCCGACGATCGAGGCGATGGGGTTCGGCTACCGCCCGCCGGACCGGGTGTCGGTTTCCTGGCTGGTGGTGCGCCAGTCGTCGGTGGACCGGGCCATCCGCCCGCTCCGCCGGCAGGTGGAGAACTACTGGTACGACCACAAGGGCGAGTTCGCCATGCCCGTGGAGCCCGCCACCCAGCCGACCAGCCAGCCCGCGACCGCGACGGCCAGCGCCCCCGCCGAACGGCGCGTGCGACCCATGACCTTCGCCGAGGCCGAACCCCACATCATCGAAATCCTCAAACGCCAGGAGGTCGGCGCGCGGGTCAACGACGTGCTCTCGCTGGCGGAGCGCATGGTGCGCGACCTGTCCGACAAGGCCGGCGACCGCGACGTGTATGAACTCGTCCGCGACGAGATAAAGCAGTCCGCCGATCGAGTGCTGGACCGGAAGATCCGCAGCCTGGCCATCGCCAACGAGCGCCTGGACCGGGCGATGGAACTCCTGGCCGAGCAGGCGGGCCTGCGGGTGATCTGCTACCCGTGGGGCGAGCACGGCGGAAAGAAACTCGACCCGTCCGTGCGCGTCTCGCTGACCGGCACGGACATGACCCTCCGGGCGGCGCTGGACGACATCACGCGCCAGGTGAAATGGCCGAAAATCGAGTGGACCCTCTGCAAAGGCCTGCGCGACGTGCTGTTCCCGCTGGGCGGGGAAGCGGGCGTGGACCTGTTCCCCGTGACCGTCGGGCGGACGGCGCTGGTCAGCCTGACGGAGGTCCGCAAGCAGGAACTGCTGGCCGACGCGTCCACCGACGTCCGCGGCGGGCGGGGACTGATGGACATGCTGGCGGAGATGGTCGCCCAGGGCGGAAAGTCCACCGTCCTGAGCGTCGGCGCCGAGGGGCCGCGCATGGTCGCCGGCGGCGACGAGGGCGGGCGCCTGCTCTGGCGCGTCACGGGATTCTCCGCCTCGCATGAGCCGCAGGCCATCACCGAGGAAATCCGCAGGCAGATTGACGAGGATCTCCGCACCCAGGCCGGATTCGACGCCGCCCGCGCCCAGGCCGAAGCCCTCCGCGCCGCGGCGGAAAAGAAAAATCTCACCGCCGCCGCCCAGGACCTGAAGCTGGAAGCTGCCGCCACGGGCCTGTTCTCGCGGAAATCGCTGGCCCAGCCACGCGACCAGCTCATGCGACTCGCCTGGCAGTTCCGCCGGCGCGACCTGATGTTCCGCGCGATGATGAGCCCGCCGTTCCTGGTGGAGTGGAACGACGTGCCGACGCTTTCCGCCCCGAACGATCGCGTCCGCGAGACCCTGATGGAGCACGTCTTCGCGCTGGCGCCGAAGGACGCCGAGACCCCCGATCCGGCCGGCGCGCCGATCATGGTGATCGCCCCCTTCGCCCGCGAGGTGCTGGTCCTCCAGCGCGTGGGATACGAGCCCGCCTACCGCAACGAATACGTCGAGGGCGGGCGCGGCATGCTGGCCGGCGCGATCCTCGAAATGCGCGAGTACGACGCCCAGCGGGCGTGGTTCACCTTCCGCGGCGTGACCGAGCGCGTCGGGTACGTCGAGCGCCTCCCCGAGCAGGGCGAATGACGCGCCTTGGGCTTCTTCGGCGCGGAAACGCTTGACTTCCCCGCGCCAACCGATACAGTAAGAAACCCGTCCCACGGGACGGACCGACACGGGCAGGTAGCTCAGTTGGTAGAGCAACGGACTGAAAATC
>DNAS01000073.1:0-270 GCA_003485185.1 Phycisphaerales bacterium
GTCGAAACGCGGCTCATTGTAGGTTTTGTTAGAGTTCCTTAGTTCTTCATCATCAGGCGAATCTGCACGCCCGATTTCTCCACAACACACCAACTCGCCCCGATTTCCGCCACGCGGAACCCGTTGACCCACTCGCCCACCCGAAGCACCCGGTCGTTGAGCAGGGCCGTCGGAACGGCGCCGAGCATCGTGCTTTGGAGGTTCAGCGCCCTGGCCTGGGCATGAATCGCCTGCACTTCCTGCTCGCGCTGGGCGGCCTGCTGCTCGGCG
>DNAS01000073.1:421-598 GCA_003485185.1 Phycisphaerales bacterium
GCTGGGCGGCCTGCTGCTCGGCGTCGCTGGGCTTGTCGCCGATCTTCTCGGTCGCGACAATCACGGACGTCGGCGTGTAATATTCGTTGTTCGGCCGGAACAGGTCGCGCTGGAAATCGCGCGTCAGACCCTGAAGGTATTTCCGGCGGTCGGCGTCGCGGCGGCTTGTCTGTTCCT
>DNAS01000073.1:779-11821 GCA_003485185.1 Phycisphaerales bacterium
CCACGGTCGGCGCGATCGCCCCCGCCGCATCCGCCGGCGCACCGGGACGGATCAGCAGCTTTCCGCCGACGATCCCGGCGACAATCACCATCGCGCCGAGGATGGCGGTCTTCTTCTTGTCGCGTTTCAGCTCGGCCGCGAGCTTCTGCTTCCAGTCCGGAACGTTTGTCGTGGGTTTATTCATCGTCACGGCTCAACTTTCGGTGAAATAGATGTTCAGGCGAAGCTCGACATCCACTTCCCCGTCCTTTTTGGGATCGTTCTTGATTCGAATCCGTTGCACGCGGGTCAGGCGCTCCATGTTCTCCAGCCCCTTGAGGAACTGCGCCATCGCCGGGTAAGGCCCGCCGAACTTCATGATGATCGGCAGCGTGTGATACAGCTCCTCGCGAGCGGGGTTTCCCGGCTCGATAACCTGGTTGGAAAGGCTCTGGTCGCTGATCTGGGTGCTGATTTCGCGCAGGAACTGCCCGAGTTCCTTCTGCTTCGGGAGCCGGCGCTGCCAGTTGATATAACGGCTTCGCATCTCCTGGACCTGGTTGCGGATTTCGGGGACGACGGCCGCCCGCTGGAGGTCCATCTTGATGGCCTCTTCCTGGGAGACGACCTCGCCCCGCAGTTCGTTGAGCTTGCGGGACTGGGGCACGTAGACGAACGCCGCCGCCGCGCCCATGACGACCAGCACGCCCAGAACCACCCACGTGTCTTTCGCGATCATTTTCATGTCACCGATCCGTCCGTTTCCGCGCGCCGTTTCAGCGCACCACGTAGCAGCTCACCTGGAATTCGCGGGCTGTCCGCTCGCGGATCGTCGTGTTTCGCGCGTAGCCCATGTTGACGTCCTCGAACAGCGGGCTGGCCGAAAGCTGCCCGATGAAATTCGCCACGTCCACGTCGGTCGGGGCGATGCCGTTGATCTGGAGGCGGACGCGCTTGACCGTTCGCGTCTTGCTGCCTCGCGTCGAACCGGCGGCGACCGCTCGCGACGAGTGGTTCCGCGTATCGGCGCCCTCCACCGGAACCTGCACTTCCATCGTCTCGAGGTTCAGGTCCGTCAGCGCCATCGACTCCGGCAGGATGCGATGGAGCGCCGCCAGCACGTCGAGGGCGTCGGCCCGGCTGCCCAGGTCGTCGTCGATCCGCTTCATGATCATCATCTCGGCGAGTTGCTTCTCGAGATGGTTGCGCTCCGTCAACTGCTGGCGGGTGTTGGCGGCGCGCTCGGTGAGCATGGCGACCTCGCCCCGGACCTTGCTGATACGCCCCTGGCGCACATAGCCCAGCAGCACCAGCGCCGCGGCGCAGACCGCCAGCAGGTGCACCTGGCGGAGCAGACGCGCCCGTCGCGCCCGTTGCAGGCGGATTCGCTCAGGCAGAAAGTCGATGTTCTCCATGGTCGCCCTCTTGCGTGTCGTTCGCGACATCCACGTATCGCAGTGCCAGCCCCGTACAGACCGCCCACTCCGAGAGCATGCCCCGGCGGTCCGAGCCCAGGTCCGCCCCGGACACGTCCACGTTCTTCAGCGGCTGCCCGAGACGGCATTCCATTTGCAGGTTCTCGCTCAACAGTTCCCTCGCGGCCTGATCGTACGCCTCGCCCCCGACCAGGGTGATCCGGTCGGGCCTCAGCCCGCGGAACGTCACCGAGCAGTAGCGCAGGCACAGGCCGATCTCCCGCCCCAGCGCCTCGGCCTCGCTGCGGATCGCGTCGCGGATGGCGTACGAGACGGACTCCGCGCGATCGGTCGGCGCCGCGTCCGGTTCGCTTTCGGGCGTTCCTGCCGGCGCGGACGTCTCGAACATCGAACGGAGGCGCAGGTCCCGGGCCTCCTCGACCGAGAGGTTCAGGCGCTTGGACACCGCCTCGTTGAAGTTCTTCCCGCCGATGTCGATCGACTTGATGAACACGATCTGCCGCCCCCGCGCGACGATCACGCGGGTGGCGAGCAGGCCCATGTCCACCAGCACGGTAACCGCCTGCTCGTCGACGCGGCGGCGCAGGAACCGCTCGAACGTCCGGAACAGCGCCACCGGTTCGGCGTCCACGTGTTCCGGCGCCAGCTTCAACTCGTCCAGAAGGTCCAGGTGTCCCTGGAGGGTCTCGGGAGAAACCGCCAGCAGGACGATCTCGTCGCGGATTTCCCCGCCCGCGCGGATCTCGCCGGCGTTGATGTAGGCAAGCTGGTCGGCGCCCACCTCGAACCCGAACCGTTCGCGGGCTTCCCATCGGACCGCCTCGATAAGTTCCTTTTCCGGCATGTGCGGCAGGCGCACGTTCTTGATGCCCAACTCGTCGCACCGCAGCACCGTCGCGACGCGCCGCCCCCGGAACCCGCCGTTGCAGAGCATCTCCCGGACGGCCGAGACGATCATCTCCCGACGCTGCGCCGGTTCGGACGGGGCCGACTGCGGGAACCGCCACCGCCCGCACGCGCACACCCCCACCACGCCGCCGACGCGGTGCATCTGGAGCATCTTGATGCTGTCGGCGCCGATGTCGATCGCAATCGGAGATCGCTTATGTGAGAACAGAAAGTCCAGCATCTCGTTGCGTTCCTTTCCTTACGACTCTTTACGAAGAACCCTCGGCGACGGTCACCTTTCCGGTCGCGGCAGTCACCGAGATCCGATACACCCGGCTGCCCGCCTGGAGCGTCACGGTGCCCGCGCTGCTGGGCGCGCCCAACTCATCGAAGCCCACTTCCGCAAGCCCGCCGAACGAAGCGGACACCACGTTCGTCCGCCCGAATCCGCGTTGCGTGCTGAAGTCGATGACATAGGGCGCTTTTGTTATCGGATGATTCAGAACCACTCTTTCGTTAGGGTTCAACTCGCTGGGCGTGGAAAGCTGATATTGCTCCGCGCCGACGTTAAACGTAACGTAGACGGGCCTTTGCGTCGTGATGGCCACGTTCTGCGCGTATTGCAGGTCCGAGGCGAGCAGACGGGCGGCCGAGACCGCCTGGGAGTCGGTCGTGTCGATGGCCGCCGGGATCACCACCACCGCGGTAATCGCCAGAACCAGCAGCAGGACCAGCAATTCCGCCAGCGTGAACCCGCGGACAAGGCCGGGTTTATTCCTTCGATGCGCGTTTCTGCACGACATTTTTGGCTGCTCCCTGCGCGGCGGGCTTTTCGCCCGCTTCGCCGCTGACCTGAACCTTGGCCTCGCCGCTGCGGAACAGCGCCACCAGTTCGGCGATCTGATCGTTGGTTTTCTTCATCTCCGCGACCAGTTCGATCCGCTGCTTGTTCGGATCGCCGAACGTGTCGGGAGGCGCGGCCGAGACCGGCCTGGCCGACGGAACCGCCTCGGCCCAGAGCCCCACGATCAACACTGCCAGCAGCACCGCAATGACCGTCAGGCAGACGCGCGTGTAGCCGTCCACCTGCACCCGCATGTTCCCGTTCTCGTGTCCCATAGCCCAATGCTCCCGTATCATCTGCCCGTCTCGAGGATGTCCAGGCGGGCGCCCGAGGAGGCCCGGGTCAGATCGTAGATCTCGCATCGCTCCACGTCGTAGTTCAGCTTATGTTCCCCGTCGAGGAAGAAGTCGTACCCCGTCTGCAGGCAGACCAGCCCGCCCTTGATTTCGGTCCTGGATTTTCTCGTGTTTCCGCTTCCGCGGAACCCGCGTCCCGCGTAGACCAGCCCTTCGATCTTCACTTTGGCGTCGTCGATCACGTAGATGTACCCGGTGACGACGAGGGCGGGGAATCCGTCCACGGCCATCAATTCGATATCCCTCCCATCGAGCAACAGGTTGCCGTCGATCAGCAACGTGCCGGTGAAGTTCAGGCGGTCCGGAAGCGTGCAGGAAGTTCCATGGGACGGTTTGAGGTAGACGACCCCGCCGAGGTTCGTCGCGGAGACCGCCCCGCCGTTGGCCAGTGCGTCGTTGCGATCAAACGTCCGGCTTTCCATCTTCGCCGCCTCGCACGGCACGCCGTTGACGGTGTAGTCGAGATAGTCGCGCCAGTCGATGTCGGGCAGGTCGATCGGGTCGGCGTATTGGTTGGGCAGCCCCCCGCCGGGCTGGGTGATGCCCCGCGAGAGGTCGTAGATGCGCCCCGTCGCCGACACGTTCCCCGAGATCGTTCCGAAATTCCACAGGTCGCCGTTGATGTGGTACGGGCCGTTCACCGTCACCGACGACGGCAGCCACGTCAGCCCCGAATCGATCAGCACGCCCGGCGTCGTCGGGTGCCGCGCGGCGCTGGAACGAAGCACCTTCATCGTCGCCTGCTGGCGGGCGCCGTCCACCGTGGCGGTGGCCGTCAGGTAGTATATGCTCGGCGTGTCCGCGTCCTGCGCGGCGTAGAAGGAATACGAGTTCGACGTGCTGTCGAGGTAGTACGGTCCGGCCGGATGCGACGCGCTGGTGCTTTCCAGCGCCGTCGGGTCCGTCCGCAGCACCAGCAGCGCGTGTTGCAGGCCCGACTCCGCCAGGTATCGCGCCTGCGCGGAGCGAAGGAGATTCGCCGAGCACGTCGACTTGACCGAGGTGCTCATCAGGTAGCTCAGGCCCAGCACGACCGACATCGCCAGCAGCATCAGCACCATGAGCATGGCGAATCCGGCCGCCTTTCTCCTGCTATCGTTCCGCTGCTTCATGTTCCGGATCCACGTCATCTGTTGTGTCCGTTCCCGTTTCCGTTTCCGTTTCCGTTTCCGTTGCCGTTGTCGTTGGCGGTGGTGTTCGAATCGGTGTTCAACACGTACTCGCCCTTGCTGAAGCCGACGTCGCCCGTGCGATCGGCCCGGAGGGACGCGGCGCTGCTGACGGTAAACTCCCGTTTGGCGTCGCCGATGGCGATCTCGATCTGGACGAGCGTCGTCAACGGCGGGTCCACCGGTGTGCGAATGGCGAAGGAGCGCACGTCGGACGTCAGCACGGTCTCGGCCTTGTAGGGGCTCGTTGCGACGGCGCTCTGAACGGTCGAGAGGTTCGTCGCCCAGGCGAGCGTCTTGGATTCGTCCAGCGCCGTACGGGTGGTGGAATCCATCGACGCGGGGAACACCACGCGGCTCTGGGTGATTTCGCCGCCATTCGACTGCAGCGAGATGACGCTCAGTTCCGAGAGGTTGATCGCCCCGTCGGAATTCGTGTCCTTCGTCCAGAGGACCATCGCGTTGCTTCCGGCGGCCGTCACCAGCTTGGCGTTGTTGACCGCCTCCTGGATCGACAGGATGCCCGCGCGGGAATCCTGGAGATACTGGTAGAAGTTTTCCCCGTGCGCGTAGGCCGACGACAGGGCCATCGACACGCCCGCCACCGCCAGCGCGGTCACGGACATGATCGCGATGGCCATGAGGAACTCGACCAGCGTGAAGGCTTTCCTGTCGTGTTTCACGGTTCCGCTCCCTCCTTATTGATCGCCGACGTCATAGACCAGCCGGCTCAGCGTCACCAGGGGCTGGTTGCGATATTTGACTTCGACGGTCACTCTCAGAAACGTCGGCGGGCCGCCGGTGTCCTGTCCGGCCACGTAGACGTAGCTGACCGTCACGTGCCGGCTGAGCCCGGCCGCGGCGGGTTCGCTGACCGTTCGCCCGTCCAGGCTGACAATCTGCCCATCCAATTCGGCGTACCCGTGGTAGTCGTCAATCGTGTCGAATTTGGTTCGCGTTTTTTCTCCGGGCTCGGGCCCGAGCACTTCACCGGACTTGTCCACCTTGAACGGCTGGGAGAGCACTTCCTCCATCATTTCCTGCCCCAGCGCGACGGCGAGGGTGGCGCGGGCGTCGGTTTGCTCGTTCTTCGCGCCGGCGGTAAAGGGCATGAGGATGGCGGCCACCGCCATCGCCAGCACGCCCGACGCCAGCAGCGCCTCCAGGAGCGTGAAACCGATTCCGGGATGTTTCCTTGCCCGCTTCATGGAATCAGTAATCGATGAATGCCCTTCCGTTCTCGTCGGCGCCGGGGGAGTCGGCCTTGATAATCAACGTGGACGCCTGATAGATCCATCCGTGCGAATCGTCACCGGTCGCCGGGAACGCCTCATTGTCTCCGATGATCTGGACGGTTCTTTTTCCGTTGACGGGGTTCATGGGCATCTCGCGGAAATACGGTCCGTAGTGATACCCTTCCGTGCCCACGGCGGCAGTTTCCCCGTCGGCGTTAGAGGAAAGAGTCAGGTGCGCCGCCAGGGCGGTTTCGGTCGCCGTCTCGGTCGGGTCGCAATCGGGATATCCCGGCGAGATGCCGCGGTGCTGGCCCTTGAAGACGGCCAGTTGCATGCGGAGGACCCGCAGGTCATCCGCGAGCATGCTGGCTCGCGCGGTGGCCGACGCGTTGGAAAACCGCGGCAAGGCGATGACCGCGATGATCCCCAGAAGGATCACGACGACCAGCACCTCGATGAGCGTGAAACCTTTCCTGTTCATCGTGCGTTCGCCTTACGGAGGGGGTCGGTCTCGGCCTTTTGTCGCGGCGGCAAGAGGCTCCTTCCAGGATCCAACCCTAAGAGCCTATCCCAGCAGGTTGAAGGGCCGCGACGGGTTGTGACAAAAACCGCCCGTCTGCCGCGTCAGGACTCCTCGCCAACCCGCCAAGGGTTGGCTTCGTCGTCCTTCCTTGCATCCAGACAGTTTTTGTCACAACGCGGCTCCTTCTACCTGTTGGGATAGGCTCTAAATGCCGGTTCCCGGCCGGGCGCCCGCCCTCGCGGACGGCACGCCCAACCGGGATTCCGGACTTGTCCTGGCTCGCCTCAGCGATTACAGGTCCTTGTGCGAATTCGTCGGACCGTCGTTCGGCGAGAACTTGGTCAGCGTCGTGTCCCAGTACCAGCCGCTGGTCCCGTCGCCGGCCACCGCCGTGGCGCCGGTATTGACGGTCTGGCTGGCAGTGCCGCTCACGAACGGGTTGCTGGGGAACTTCTGAAGGTACGGACCATACGGGAAGTCCGCCGCGTCATCCCCATCGCCCATGACGGTGCCCTGGGCATTGGTCCGGCTGGTCAGCTTGGTGACGAGGCTCGCAGCCGTCGGATAGGTATCCAGGTGCTGGACCTTGTACAGCTCGAGCTGGCTGCGGACCGTCTGGAGATCACTCGACAGGGCGCTCTCCCGCGCGTCATTGGACGCCTCGGTGAACTGAGGAATCACGATCGCCGCGAGAATGCCCAGAATGATCACCACGATCAGGATTTCGACCAACGTGAAAGCTTTTCTGTTCTGCGTCATGGAAAGTTGCCTCCGAGTTTTTCTGCTTCTTGTCTTGTGGAAAAAGGTCACAGTGTCCATCGCGTCCTTGCCAGTAGCTCCATCCGGTTTTGCCGCACGTGTTTCAGGCAGAAGGATCGTCCCGCATTCTTGGCCGCTGAGCTTCCGACATCAGAAGCGTAAGGCCCATTCGCATTTGCCCCTTGCATCCCGCAGAAACTGGCCGGCTCGTCCGCATCGGACCCTCACCTCCTCTCAGGACGGCCTTGAACTCCACGGTTGCGGAGGGACGACGCCCTCGCCCGCAAGACGCCGGCGTCTGTCCGGTCTTGTACCGGTCCAGAAGCGCATATCGACCTAATGGGGGGGCTGCTTAACTTAGGGTAAAAACTACAGGGAGTGATTTTTCACAGTGCGTGCGGGGGCGATAGGAAGCGAGAACTCCATGCGCGCGAGCGAATTAGACGGCCCGCGGCAGCTCCCTTCGGTAGCCCGGCTGTCCCGCCAGGGGGACCCGCAGCTTTGCGCTCCGCCTTCTCAAGGCGGATTGCCTTTTCGGGGAGCCGAATCGGGTCAACTACCTCCCGACTCGGGCACGATGGGAAGATAGGATAAACTTGCGCCTAAAGCCAAGGCACGAAAGAAGATTGTTCAATTCCCCCGCCGACCGCCCCTTCGTATACCGTCACACCGGAAAGTAACTCACACAAAAATAGGGAGTTATGCCTACAAAGACCCGCCCCCCGCGGGCAACACGAATTCCGCGGAAATCAGGAACAAGGAACCGTCGGGACTTGGGACCAGGGACTTGGGACTGGGAGTCGGTCCATCGGCCAACCGGTCGATCAGTCCTCGGTATCCTGTTTTTCAATTGTCAATCGACAATTGTCGATTGACAATTGTTCTCCACTCTTCACTCTCCACTCTTCTTCGCCAGCGCGTTGCGGCATTCTTCCAGCAACTGGTTGACCTTGAAGGGTTTCATCATGACGGCGGAGAGCCCTTCGCGGTTGGCCTTGACGATGGAGTGGTGCGGATCGTATCCGAAGCCGGTGATGAGGACGACGGCCGTCGAGGCGTCGGCCGCCCGGGCGGCGGCGAAAATCTCGTATCCGTTGGCGCCCGGCATCTTGATGTCGGAGAGGACCAGGTCGTATCGCCCCGCCGCCATCTTCT
The DNA here is from genome assembly GCA_003485185.1 of Phycisphaerales bacterium. Classification (GTDB taxonomy): domain Bacteria; phylum Planctomycetota; class Phycisphaerae; order SM23-33; family SM23-33; genus UBA12270. Next base: position 9,124 of record DNAS01000073.1, read on the forward strand.
TCAGGGCTTCCCGCCCGTCGGCAGCGGTGTCCACCTGGCAGCCGTAGGGAACCAGCACGTCCCGGATCGTGTTGCGAATGAGTTCCTCGTCGTCGGCGATGAGGATTTTCTTTCCCGTCAGGACGGGGTCTTTCCGCACGGGCGGGGCGGGGCGGTCCAGCACGCCGCCGGCGGGCGGCTCGGTCCACTGGCGGATGGTCTTCCGGACGCTCGTCGCGTGGTCGATGAGGGCGTTGAGCCGCTTTCGCAGATCGTCCACCCCCACGTAGTCCTCCATCAGCTCGCCGGCCTCGGTGATGATGTCGTTGATCGGACCGGCGATCTCCGCCCCCATGCAGCCGGTCAGTTGCGTGCGCGTCGTGTGGCGCTCGAAGACCAGCAGGTTCAGCACGTGCATCGCCAGGGCCACGTGGTTGGCGAAAATCTCCGCGAACTGGCGGTCCTCCTCGCTGAAGGCGCCCTTGGCGTCCGACTCGACGTTCAGCACGCCGATGATCTTGTCGTGCAGGCGCAGGGGGACGGTCAGGCTGCTGCGCGCGTCGCGCATGCCCGGCAGGTATCGCGGATCGGAGCGGGTGTCCCCGCAGACGTAGCTCCGCCCTGTCGCGACCACGTAGCCGCAGATGCCGTTGTTCTCCGTCCCGGCGAACAGTTCGTACTTCTGCGCGGTCTCGTCGAGTCCCTCGGAAACGATGGTTTCGAGGCGGTTGGTGCGCTCATCCAGCAGCAGGACGGCGAAGTGCTGATAGTGGAGCACCTCGCGGCTGCACGAGAGAATCCGCTCCTGGAGCAGCGCCAGTCGCTGCAAGGCGTCGCGCTTGGAGAGGGCCTCGAAATCGAGACGGACCAGCTCGCGCCCGGCGCGGTCGATGGCGTTGAGTTTCATCTGCTGGCGGCGATGGTGGGTGGCGTCGACCACGACGGCGGCCACCTGGCGCAGCACGCCCGCGCGGTCGCGCACGGGGGAGCAGAGCACCTCGAAATACGTCCCGTCCTCGAGCACGAGGCTGAAGCGCCGCCCCCGCTCGGAGCCTTTTCCGGCCGACTCGGCCGCGAACTGCTCGTACGCCTGGGCGCACTGTTTGCGGAGCGCATCGAGCACCTCGGGGCGATACTGGCGAAGGCGGCGGTTGGTCCACACCAGCTCCCCGCCCGATCCGACGATGCCCACGCCGTCGCCGATGGTGTCCAGCGCGACCGACGCCTGCTGCGTGACGATGCCCCGCTCCAGCGGAAGGAAGTCGCACGTCTCGGCCAGCACCGCGTCGAAGTGGTGTTCCCGCATGGCCTCCAGGGCGCCGTCCAGCTCCCGGACCACCAGCACGTCGAAGTGCTCGCGGAGGAAGTCCAGCGTGCCCTCGGCCTCCCTCGCCGGACCGCGAAGGACCAGCAGCTTGCGCAAACCTGTTTGTTCCGCCATAGATTCCCTGTCAGCAAGGGTACCCGGAAAGCGAATTCTACCAAATATGTCCCATTTCCGTCAACCCGGCGGAAAAGAAGGCAAAAGGCTTCAGGCGACAGACTTCAGGAACAACAGCCCGAGGCATCCTGAAGCCTGTAGCGGGTGCCACCCTCAATCCCGATGTTGTGTGTCGGGATTGAGGGTGTCTTCCGCACGGCCAAGCAAACAGCGCTTGGTCGTGGCACCCCTGTCGCCTTTTGCCTGAAGTCCGCTTTTCCATGCTATAATGGTGCAATATGGCCGAGGGGCGAAAAGCAACATTTTCGGTTCAGGCGCGGATCCTGGCAGCCTTGCTGGCAGGATGGATGGCGGTGGTCGCGTTGACGGCCGGCATTCCGCATGCGCCGTCGGTCGGCGGCGCGGGCACGTCGCCGACCGGGCGGAACTGCGCGATGACGGCCCCGGACCTGCGCGACGCCCCATGGCACGCCCGCCGCGCCCCGGCGGAGTGGTCGACTCCTGCCACGACGCCGACGCTGTCGGCCCTCGCCCCGGCCTTTGCCTCCGACGCCCCCTGCCCGCGCCACGACGCGCCGGCGGGGCGAACCCTCCTGTCCCTCGCCTGCCTGCTGACCGTCTGATCGGTTCTCCCTCTCGCCGCGGCGTGCTGCGCCGCGCTCGATCCTGCCCGCGCCGTGCGGGCGGGACGCTCCCTTTTTCCAAACAATTCGTTTCCGGCGGCGCATCCACGCGGCCGTTGCGACGGCCCGCTACGTCGGCTGGAAACGAGGAGAACCAAGACGATGGTCAAGGAAGTCACCACCTATGACGTGCTGGAGCGCGTTCGCCAGAGGCTGGAACTCGGCTTCGCGGATGACGCGCTGGATTTGATTACGCGGGCGGGAAAGAGCGGTTCGGACCTCGAAAACGCGCGGGGCGTCTGCCTGCTGCGCCTCGGGCGACCCGAGCAGGCGGCGCGGGTCTTCCGCGAACTGGTGTTCCCCAAGGGCAGCATGTGGGTGCCCCCGGAGACGCCGGTGGTCTACCAGGCGAATTACGTCACCGCGATGCTGCTGACGCACAACCTGGAAGCGGCGATGACCATCCTGGGACAGATTCACGATTCGCACCCGGCCGTGGAGAGGGTCCGCGCGGGCGTGAAGAAGTGGAAGCGAAGCCTGGGATGGTTGCGCCGCGCGGGGATGCTCGTCGGGGTGCATCCGGGCAAACCGGTGACGCTGGAAGAACCGCTGGGCGACCTGTAAGGGTGGCACTGCTTGCTTGCAAGCAGTGTTC
>DNAS01000073.1:11948-12360 GCA_003485185.1 Phycisphaerales bacterium
CTTGCAAGCAGTGTTCCTGCGGCGATCCTGTACCGAGGCCGGGACCGCCGCCGGCGGAGGGATGTCATCGCGGCTTGCGTGCGGCGCCGAGGGCAATGAGGGCGTCGAGCAGGTTGCGGCCCGCGGCGCCGGCCGATTCGCCCGAGGNNTCGGCGCGGACGATCCGCCCGCCGGTCGCGTCGGACAGTCCCCGCGCGCGCCAGACGTCGCCGTCGCGCGTCACGTGGACGGCGACGCAGCTGTGACAGTCCGCGCCGAGCCCAATCAGCACGGCGCGTTCGGCCAACAGGGCATCGTGCGACGGGCGGTGATCGATCGCCTCGGCCAGTGCCGCCGCGGGCGAGTCCGCCTGCGACTGGACGGCCAGCGCCCCCTGCCCCGCCGCCGGGAGAAACGTCGCGACGTCCAACGG
>DNAS01000009.1:0-222 GCA_003485185.1 Phycisphaerales bacterium
GAAAACCGGCGCCGCCCAAACCGACGCCCGACGCCGCGCTGTCCGAAAAACTCAAGGTCCTCCGCCCGGGCGACCTGCTGACGCTCGATTACTCGTGCAGCGAGTATCGCTTTATCCTGAAGGACGTCACGGCCTTCGAAATGACCGACAACGGCGCGCTGGTGGCCGTCGGCTCGCGGAAAGTCGGGCAGGAGACGTACCAGACGGTGACGATCCGGACGG
>DNAS01000009.1:332-2159 GCA_003485185.1 Phycisphaerales bacterium
CCAGACGGTGACGATCCGGACGGCCAAGGGGCTGACCCTGCTGCTGGTCCGCCCGGACAGCCCTGCCGCGACGGCCTTGAAGGACCTCCAACCGAAGCAGCCGGTCACCGTCAAGTACGTCCGCACGGGGGCGCAGCTCTGGCTGGCGGGCATCGGACCCAAGACGGCCGACGAACCCGAAGCGCCCAAGGGCGGAAGCTCCGAAGCCGAGGACGCCAAGAAACTGCTGAATTGACCGATGGGCGCCACCCTCAATCGAGATGTTGTGTATCGAGATTGAGGGTGTCTACACGCAGCCGCGAGAACGGTCTTACCGCCCCTCCGTCCAGTTGCGGATGTCGTCTTCCGTTCCGCTCTTTCCGTCGGGACCGGCCGAGTGGATGCGGTAGGCGGGCGCGGACTTTTCCGCCGCCTGTGCCGGCTGGTAATTCAGCGGGTGTCCCCAGGCGTCGTTGAGGTCGGCGGGTTTGAGATAGGGCCCGCGCCATTTCTCCGCGAGCGTCTCGTCCGCAAAGGCCGGGCGGACGGTCAGGGCCCCGAGCCCCTCGTCGGCTGTGGGATACCGCCCGATGTCGATCAGGAATCGCTCGACGGCGACGGCAGCGTTCTGCACCGACAACTGCGTCGCGTCGATGCGCTTCTGCATGTCGTCGCCCAGGCGGGTGGTGGGGAGGGCTTTGGGCTCGTAGGCGGCGCGGACGGCGGCGTCGGAGTATTTCGCCGGGTCGAAGCACAGCGAGACCGCGTGCGCCCGCAGGCGCTGCACGACGTGGGCGTGCTTCTGGGCGAACAGGCTCCGGTCGCCGGTGACGATCCACGCGGTGACCACCCACCCCGTGCCGTCGCCGGTCACCGTGAAGAGTTTTTCGTACCGGCAGCGGCGGTCCTTGTCGGTCCGCAGGAATTCCACGCTCAGCAGGACGGCCGGCGTTCCATCGGACAGCTTGAGGGGAAGAACCTCTCCCTCTCCCAGGATCCTGAACCCCTCCTCGGCGGCAAGCCGCTTGAGGTTGTGGGCGGCGCCTTGGGCGGGGGTGGCTTTCGTTTCGGGGTAGCGTTCGACAGCCAGCCCGGTCTGGATGGGTTGGCCGGTTTCGTCCATCAGGGGGGCGCCGACGCCGTCGCCGCTGAGGTAGAGCACATACTTGCCCGGCATGAGTTCGAGTTCCCGCCATCCGGCGGGCACGGCAAGGCTGAACTCCTTCTGGCGGTGTTGCCGCCAGAGCGCCTGGTCCTGCGCCGCGTCGGGCTGTGTGGCGGGCGCGCTGGCCGGGGCGGACTGCCCCCATGCGGACGGGGCCGCCAGGGCGATCCCCAGCACGAGTACGACGCTTGCATACGTTCGTGACATCGTTCTTCCCTGACTGTTTTTCTGGACGGGCCCCCGACGTTCGTGCGCGATTATCGCGCCGTCCGTCCCGCCGGGTCAAGCGCGGGCGAAGGTTTTCGCCGTGGGATTGTCCTCGCGGTTGCATGGCGCGCGGCCGGACGGTAGGATTGCAAGCCACGCATGGACGAGCGGGAGACATCGCCGATTCTCGGCTGGGATGTCGGGGGCACCAAGAGCGCCGCCGTGGTGGCGACCGCGCGGGGCAAGGTGCTGGAGCGGACGGAGTGGCCCAGCCAGGCCGGACGCGGCCCGGAGCCCATGATCGCCGAGTTTCTCGCGCAGGGGCGCGAGCTGCTGCGAAAACACCCGGGCGTCGCGTCGCTGGGCGTCAGCATCGGCGGCCCACTGGACGCCCACACGGGGACGATTCTCTCTCCGCCACACCTGCCGGGGTGGGACCGCGTTCCGCTCGCGGACCGGCTGCGCCGCGAACTGGG
>DNAS01000009.1:2285-2966 GCA_003485185.1 Phycisphaerales bacterium
GACCGGCTGCGCCGCGAACTGGGTCTGGACGTGGTGGTCGAGCACGACGCGGCCGCCTGCCTGCTGGCCGAGTGGCTCTGGGGCGCCGCCCGCGGCGCGACGCACGCGGCCTACCTGACGTGCGGAACCGGATGCGGCGCGGGCGTGTTGATCGGCGGGCGGCTGCTGCGCGGGCCGCACGGTCAGACGCCCGAGGCGGGGCACATCCGCCTGTCCGACCACGGGCCCCGGTGCTTCGGCAAGGCCGGCAGCGCCGAGGCCTTCGGCAGCGGAACCGGAATCGCCCGCCTGGCGAAGATGCGCTTCCCGGAACGGTTCGCCGAGACCGTCACCGCGCCGGACCTGCACCGCATGCACGTCGAGGGCGATTCCGCGGCGACGGCAGTGCTCCAGGAATCCGCCCGGCGCACCGGGCAGCTTTGCGCGATCCTGGGCGACCTGTTCTGCCCGCAGGTGATCGTGCTCGGTTCGCTGGCGCGGTATCTGGGCGCGTGGTGGGTCGAGAAGGTGCGGGCGGAGTTCGTCCGCGAGGTACTGCCCGCCTGTGGCTGCGACACGAAAATCGTCCCCCCGAAGCTGGGCGAGCGATTGCAGGACCTCTCGGCCGTCGCGCCTTGCCTGGCCGCGGAGGCGAGGTAAGCACCTGCGTGGTTGCTCCGCTGCGCTTCGCAATCCACGGCA
>DNAS01000009.1:3092-3923 GCA_003485185.1 Phycisphaerales bacterium
GCGCTTCGCAATCCACGGCACCCGCTACTGATCGTGATCTGAAAGTGGAGAAGTCGCCTGAGTAGTTGGGTGCGAGGCTGGTTGATCCACCAAATCGTCTTGCTGCTTCGCAACATGGCGTCGTGCAGCCGCAATGTCGCTGATGACTATCGGGATGCCATAGGCCAGCGGAAAGACAACCACTGCGAAGAACGCACAGATGGCGACGACCCGAAACCATTGTGGTTCCTTGGCAGGTTTGCGGCGGCGACGGCGCATGTCCAAGGCCAGCACGAGAACAAGCGCTACGAGCACAAGGCATGCAACAGCGACCTTGTACCAGTTATGAAACGCCCCGAGCATGACACCCTCATAACGCATACGTTTCGGGGAGTCAATCTATGCCCCTGACGCTCATCGAAAACTCGACAGCCGCGAGGGGAGCGTCTCACTCGTTCCAGGGCAGGGAGGTGGGCATGTCGTGGAGGATTTTGCGGCAGTAGTCGGCCGTCTCACGCGGCGCGAACCGCGCGACCAGTTCGTCGCCGGCCAGCCCGGGATTGCGGTCGCACAGGCGGCGGACCTTCGTGGGCCCCAGGTTGTACGCCGCCAGCGCCAGGTTCAAATCGCCCCCGAACCGCTCGACCATCATCCGCAGGTACGCCGTGCCGATCCGCAGGTTGTAATCGGGTTCGAACAAATCGCCCGCAGGCACGTCGGCTGTCCGAAGCACCTCCCGTTCGGCGATGGGCATGACCTGCATGAGCCCGCGCGCCCCGACGGGCGAGACGGCTCGCTCGTCGCCGGCGCTCTCGGCGCGGACGACCCGGCGGACCAGCTCGGCCGGCAGGG
>DNAS01000009.1:4051-6724 GCA_003485185.1 Phycisphaerales bacterium
GTTGGCCTGCGCGTGCCGGCGGATCAGCGGCAGGTGGCGCGCCACCCGCGCGTCGATGTCGCGGTCGCGCCAGTCCCGCGCCAGCCAACTGCACGCCGCGGCGAAACCCAGCAGGCCGACCATCGCTAACAACAGGCGCAGCCTTGGCTTGCGTCTCCCAGTGCGCCTTCGGAAAATGGATTTTCGCAGACGGAACATGTTGTTGTTGATAACGCTCCGGCGGAAAACGGCATTGTACCGTATCGGATTCCGCCGGCCAACAGGAGGATGGTTCTCCCAGGCTTGTACGGCAAATTCACACCCTTTTTGATGGGTTTTTTCCCCCCCACAAAGTTAAATTTGCCTCTATAATGTCTCAAAGCGCGAGTTGGCTGGATTTGTTCGCTCGAGCCGGTACAAATCCGTTGGGGCACGGCCGCTCGCCGTCGCGAAAGCTCGGAGGAGGCGATGAATGCAGTGGTTTGAACTGCGCACGTCGGCCGCCTATCCCCCTCCTTGAATTTCGCTTCTGGCATTGGAGAGGTTGCAGACAACAAGGAGAGGGTTATGGGCAAGGCGAGGAATATCGCCGGGTTTTGGGTTGCGGTTTCTTTATGCGCTGCGCAAGCGCAAGCGGCGCAGCTCGAGTTGAAGGATAGTCTCAACCGCAGTTCGGGGTGGATCGCGGATTATGACGCGTCGGCCGTGGCGATTACCGTGGATTCCCTCACGTTTGACGGTTCGCAGCCCAAGGTGCTGACGCTCTCGATCACGCAGACCCTTGGACCTGCATCGCCGGGGGAAAATCCCAGCCTGTCGATCACGTTCCTCCAGGACACTTCGGATGACGCGAAGACGGCCTCCCGGATTGTCCTGGTCGGTCAGAGCGTCACGAACGACACCGCAACGACGTTGGGGGAATACCGTTGGCAGTTCTTCTACTCGGCGACGGCGAAATTCAACAAGACGGCCAGCGCGTGGAACACCGCGCCGCTGACGGCACAGACGTGGGGCGGCCTGTCGGGCGATCTGGCGGACTCTCTGACGGCCAGCGGCGGGACCATCCCCGATGATTCCGACGCCATGCCGGACTTCACGCCTTCCGGCAGCCTGGTGATCGACGTGAACATGGTCCCCGTGTATTCCGATTTCGGACTGAAGCAGATGGCTTCTCCTGTGCCCGAACCGGCGACGACTGTGGCACTGCTGTGCGGCGGGATCGTCGTCTGGGTTCGTCGCCGTCGCTGATCCGTTTCCCCAGAACCGACTGTTCACTTCCGGCAGGCTCTTCGGAGCCTGCCGTTTTTTTCTCGCCATTTCGGATCGGGCGTTTGCCGTACGCCCGAGCGAATCCTACGTTCCCCTCGGAAGATTGGACGCCGGGCGGAAGTCCAGGCGCTGGGTTCATGGGAGCCCCGCAACCATTGTTTTCGCCCTGCATGTGCCCCTTTTGCAAGGGGAAGGTTCCGAGGAGGACCACGGCATGAACGTCAGGACGCTCGTATTGGGTGGCTGTCTTCTTCTGGTCTTATCCCCTCTCGCCTCGGCCTCGGTGGTGATTCCGCTGACTCTCAACGGCGTGGATTCCGGCTGGGACGCCGTCGTCACCAACGAAAGCTACACCGACGTCGTCATCGACGCCGTCGGAAGCGACTACGTGCTGATCCAGATCGGCAAATCGTTCCTCAGCCCGTCGGTGGACGGGGTTTTCGCGCCGCACACGATTCTCTTCCAGCAGCGACTGGGCGACGGGCAGGCGGTCTCGAGCATCCGGATTGCCGACGAGATCATCATCAACCGCACCGGCGAGACGTGGACGGACTACCACTGGCAGATCGTCGGCTGCTCCGCCGCGTTCAACATCTCCCAGACCGAAACCAGCGGGTTCAGCACCGATCCGTTCACGGACCAGAGCTGGACCGCCGCCGGCGGCACGTGGGATTCCAACCACGCCGACGCGCTGGACGTTTCCGGCGGGACGGTTCCGACGCGGAGCGTCTACCAGCCGGGCATGACGGCCGGCACGCTCTTCATCGACGTGGACCTCAGCGGTGCCGCCGGCGATTTCACGCTGAAACAGGTTCCCACGCCCGAGCCGGCCACCATGGCCATCCTGACGGCCGGAGGTGTGCTGATGGGCGTCCGCCGGAACCGGCGGGCCTGAGCATTCGAATTCCTCGCAAGCTCGCGGGCGGACACGGGTAGCCCCGGCCCCGGCCGGAGGGAGTGTCCGCCCGCTCCCTTTTTTTCTCCCGTCGCGCACTTTCTTGTTCGCCTCCTTGACGCGAAATGCCCCCGGACGTACAAACAAGGGTTCCGTACCGGGCGGTTATTGACCCCGGCAGGAGACGAAAAAGAATGTCAAAACAGGCGAAAATGCTCGCGGCGACGGAGAAATTCCTGGTCGGAAACTACGGCCCGAGGATGCGCGCCATGGTCCGCGGGCAAGGCGCCCGGATCTGGGACGCCGACGGGAAAGAGTACCTGGACTTCTTCGCGGGCTTCGGCGGCGGGGGCGTCGCCGGGCACTGCCACCCCAAAATCGTCCAGGCCGTCCGGGCCCAGGCCGAAACCCTCATGTGCCACGGGAACTTCTTCACCAGCCAGCCGCAGATCGACCTGGCCGAGAGGATCACCGCCCACGCATTCGGCGGGAAGGTCTTCTACTGCCACAGCGGCGCCGAGGCCAACGAG
>DNAS01000009.1:6863-7127 GCA_003485185.1 Phycisphaerales bacterium
AGCGGCGCCGAGGCCAACGAGGCTGCCCTGAAGCTCGTGCGACTGGCCGCCGGCGAAGGGCGATACAAGATCGTCAGTTTCAACCACTGCTTCCACGGCAGGACGATGGGCTCGCTGTCGCTGACGCCCGGGAAGTACCAGCAGGGCTTCGAGCCCATGCTGCCGGGCAACGTCAAGGCCGACTACGGCGACCTGGACAGCGTGGCCGCAGCCATCGACGGCGAGACCGCCGGCGTGTTCGTCGAGCCCATCCAGGGCGAGGGC
>DNAS01000006.1:0-537 GCA_003485185.1 Phycisphaerales bacterium
AAATCCGAATTCCAAAATCCGAAATCGGGCTCATTCCATGGCGACGCGGCGGTCGGAGAAGGTTCGCGCGACGGTTCCGTCGCGGCGGGCCTTGGCGCGGGCGAGGAACTTCTCGATGCCGTCGGCGTCGACCTCGTCCACCAGCTTGCGGAAGCCCGCCAGCGAGCGGTCCATTCGGTCGAGGGCTTCCAGCACGGCGGCGCGGTTGGTCAGGAAGATGTCGCGCCACATTTCGGGGTCTCCGCTGGCCAAGCGGGTCGCATCGCGGAAGCCGGTGGCGGCCACGGGCAGGTCGGCGTCGCCCGGGAGCATCATCAGCAGCGCCGCCAGGGCGTGAGGCAGGTGGCTGACGCGCGCGACGGCGCGGTCGTGTGCGGCAGGGGCGAGGCGCAGCGTCCGCATTCCCAGCGACCGCCAGAGCGCCTCGGCGCGGGCGACGAGTTTGGGCGGCGTGTGGCGCGTGGGGGTGACGATGCAGGTGGCGCCGTCGAACAGGTCGGCCCGGGCGAAGGCGACGCCCTTGCGCTCGGACCCGGG
>DNAS01000006.1:666-6725 GCA_003485185.1 Phycisphaerales bacterium
CCCCAGCACGCGCTCGGCGGCGCGCACCACCGACGCCTTGGTCGAGCCGACGTCGGTGACCATCGCGCCGGGGGGCAGGTGCGGCGCCATCGCGCGCAGGTGCCGCTCGAACGCGCCGACAGGCGTCGCGAGGATCACCAGGTCGGTGTGCGCGACGGCTTCTGCCGCGTCGAGGTGGGCGCTGTCGAGGGTTCCGGCGGCGGCCGCCGCGTCCAGGCTCTCGCGCCGGCGACCCACGCCCGCCACGTGCAGGCCCGGATGGCACGCCTTCAGCGCCAGCGCCGCCGAACCGCCCAGCAGTCCCACGCCCACGATCGTCACATGTTTCAGTTTGCCGCTTGTCATGACGGCTGAAGGTATCACCCTCCGGCGGGGCGGTCAATCTCGCGGTTTTCCGGCGTTGGGCGTTGGAGTCCGGTTCGCCCGCGGGTATAATCCATCGCGGAATTGCGACCTATGAGTGACCCGTCACCCCCCACAAGCGAGAACGGCCGGCTGGATCATCTCCCGCTGGACCTCCAGGAGCGGATACGCGACGAGGTTCCCTCCGACCAGGTGCGGTCCGTCGCCGCGTACGACCTGTCCGAGGAAGGGCGCTACGTCCAGGGCTACCTGGTGCTGGGCGCGGACCGGCTCGGCAGTTTCGTGCTGTCCGACGGTCGCTGGTGCGGGGAGTGGTTCCCGGCCGGGCGGTTCGACCAGTCGAAGATCGTCGAAGGGCTCGGCATGAGCCTGCTGCGCCTGGTGGCCGACGGAAAGGTGCTCACGGAGTTCCGGTTCACGCTTCGCCACGCCAAAGAGGTGGCGCGCCTGCACCGCCGCCTGGAGCGGATGCTCTCCGGCGGTGAGGAAGGACAGGAGCAGGAACCGCCCGAGCCCCCGCGCGACGACGAGCGGAAGCTCCGCTGCGACAAGTGCGGGCGGGTAATCCCTCCGTGGGCGGAGACGTGCCCTGCCTGCATGAGCCGGCGGAAGGTGCTGTTCCGCCTGCTGGACTTCGTGCGCCCATACCGCACGCGGGCGATCGGCGGCGCGGCGCTGGCGATCGGTCTGACGCTGGCCTCGCTGGCGATGCCCTGGCTGACCCGCCCGATGCTCGACGTGGGCCTGGGCGCGGGCACGGGCAAGCCTCACCTGGGCGTCTTCCTGGCGCTGGTGAGCGCCATGGCGAGCCTGACGCTGCTGATCGCCGCCGGGCATGGGCTCCAGTCGCGCCTGATGGCCGGGCTCGGCTCGCGCGTCGCGCGCAACGTTCGCGACACCGCCTACGAGCACCTCCACAAGCTCTCGCTGAGCTTCTTCTCCCGCAAGCAGACGGGCAACCTCGTGACGCGCGTCACCAACGACTCCGACCGCCTGTGGGACTTCATCGCCTTCACCATCGTCGAGGTGTCCGTCGCCCTGCTGACCATCGCCGGCGTGGGCGCGGCCCTGTTCCTGATGAACTGGAAGCTCGCCTGCTTCGTGCTGCTGCCCATCCCGTTCATGATCGCGCTGACGGTCTTCTTCCACCAGAAGCTGCACCGGTTCTTCTTCCGCCTGCACCACCGCTGGGGGCAGATGACGGCCGTCGTCGCCGACGCGCTGCCCGGCGTCCGCGTCATCAAGGCGTTCAGCCAGGAAAAACGCGAGGTCGGCCGCTTCCGCCGGCGCAACCAGCAACTCTACGAGGAAGAGATGAAGATGATCGGAACCTGGACGGTGTTCGGGCCGATCATGATGTTCTTCACGCACGTCGGGACGATCGTGATCTGGCTGCTGGGCGGATACTGGGTGATCCGCGACTGGGGCCAGCCCGGCGGGATGACCGTCGGAACGCTCATGGCGTTCATCGGGTACATGGGCATGTTCTACCGCCCCATCCACATGATCGCGCACATGGACCGCATGTTCAACCGGGCGGCCACCAGCGCGCAGCGGATCTTCGAGGTGCTGGACACCGAACCGGCGATCTTCTCCAAGACCGGCGCCGCCCAGGCCGGGAATGTCCGCGGGCGCATCGAGCTGCGGAACGTCAGCTTCAGCTACGACGGCATCCGCCACGTCCTCAAGAACGTCTCCCTGACCATCGAGCCGGGCGAGATGGTGGGCCTGGCCGGGCCCTCCGGCGGCGGAAAGACCACCATGGTCAACCTCATCTGCCGTTTCTACGACCCGCTGGAGGGGCAGATCCTCATCGACGGCGTGGACGTGCGCGATTACGACCTGGAATCGCTGCGGAAGCGGATCGGCGTGGTCCTCCAGGAACCGTTCCTGTTCCACGGGACGATCGCCGAGAACATCGCCTACGGGAACCCCGACGCGACGGTGGACCAGATTCTCTCCGCCGCCCGCGCCGCCAACGCACACGACTTCATCGTGGGATTCCCCGACGCCTACGACACCATGGTCGGAGAGCGCGGCCAGACCCTCTCCGGCGGCGAACGACAGAGAATTTCCATCGCGCGGGCCATCCTCAACAACCCCAGCATCCTCATCCTCGACGAGGCCACCAGCTCCGTGGACACCGAGACCGAAAAGCTCATCCAGGAGGCGCTGGACCGCCTGATCGCCAATCGCACCACCATCGCCATCGCGCACCGCCTGAGCACCCTCCGCAAGGCCGATCGCCTGGTCATCCTCGAGAAGGGCGTCATCGTCGAGCAGGGCGGGCACGACCAGCTCGCCCGCAAGGAAGACGGCCTGTACGCCAAGCTGCTGCGGATGCAGAACGAGACGCAGTCGATCATGGCCATCTGACGGCGGGGCTTTGCGATTGCCCGTCGCGCGGGTATACTTTTCCCCCATGCACGTCGATACCGCCGTCAACGTGTTGCTGGAGCGGTCGGAACTGACGGTCCGCCGGGCGGGCGTCTTCGCCTACCGCAAGCACTACAACTACCCGGTCCGCCGGTTCGCCGATTATGACCTGGTGCTCATCGGGCGCGGAAAGGGACACTGGCTCATCGAGGGCCTGGGCGAGGTGCCCGTCGGGCCCGGGACGATCCTGCTGCTGCCCCCGAACGTCGCCAACGGCACGCCGGGGCGGCAGCTCGGTTCGGCCGAGCACGTGGGAATCCACTTCGACCTGCACCTGGAAAGCGGGGGCGAGTTCTTCCAAACGGTTCCGTTCGAGCCTGTCAGCCGCCCCCAGCCCTGGCGGCCGCTCTACGAACAGGCCGCCCGGATCGCGCGGGAATGGTCCGGGCACGAAGCCGTCGGGCGGGGCATCATGGTGCACGACCTGACGCGGGCGCTGCTGGTGGAACTGGTGCGCCTCTTCAGCCGCAACCGGCGCGATCCCATCGCCACCGACGGGCGGGTGCTGGAGGTGCTCCGCCGGCTCGACGAGCAATTCGCCGAACCGCTGACCGTCGCCGACATGGGGCGGTGGGTCGGGCTGTCCGCCTCGCACCTGCGAGCCCTGTTTGCCGAGGAACTGGGCGCCAGCCCGCTGCATGCGATGCTCTCCCGGCGGATCGGCGAGGCGCGCAAGCTCTTGCTGGGCTCGAGCTTGACGGTCAAGGAGATCGCCCACCAGGTGGGCTACGACGACCAGTTGTACTTCAGCCGGGCCTTCCGGCGGGCCGTCGGAATGAGCCCGGTGGAGTACCGGGAATCGGCGAAAAATCCATAAGACCCCCCCATTGGTCCATATCCACGGGGGCAAACGTGTCTTATCATGTTTTCGGTGCGCTCGCCCGGGTCGAGGCGACCGTGCCGCCGAGGGACGGACCCCCGGCCGGCCGCAAGGATCGGCGGCTTGTTCCAGCAGAATTCGACCATTCGAAGGATCCATGAGCTCATGGCGGATCTTCAGGCAATCGCGAACGCGGTGATCAAGGGCGACCGCAACACGGTATCGGAGCAGACGCAGAAGGCGTTGTCGTCGGGCGTTCCGGCGGCGGACGTGCTGAACCAGGGCCTGGTGGCCGGGATGGAAGTGGTCGGCAAGCGGTTCAAGGCGAACGAGATTTACGTTCCGGAAGTGCTGATCGCGGCGCGGGCGATGAAGGCGGGCATGGCGTTGCTGGAGCCGGCGCTGGCGAAGGCGGGGGTCAAGCCCGTCGGCACGGTGGTGCTGGGGACGGTCAAGGGCGACCTGCACGACATCGGCAAGAACCTGGTGGGGATGATGCTGACGGGCGGCGGGCTGAAGGTGGTGGACGCCGGGACGGACGTTCCGCCGGAGAAGTTCGTGGAGATGGTCAAGAGCAGCGGGGCGCAGGTCTGCGCGATGAGCGCGTTGCTGACGACGACGATGCCGCAGATGGGCGCGGTGGTCCAGGCGCTGAAGTCGGCGGGCGTGAAGGTCAAGACGATCATCGGGGGCGCCCCGGTGACGCAGAGCTACGCCGACGAGATCGGCGCGGACGGCTACGCGGCGGACGCCGCCAGCGCGGTGGACGTGACGCGGAAGCTTCTGGGCGCGGCGTAAACGCGTCGCGACGGACAATCGAGGTTCGAGGAAGTCCACAGCCCACGGAACGGTTTCCGTGGGCTGTTGTTCGGTGGGATGATGTGAATCGAAAAATCGTGAAATGCAGGCGCCGGGAGGAATAGGATTCTTCTGTGGTCTCGGCGCCTGTTTCTTTTTTGCGGACGTGGAAAGGATGATGCAATGACGGGCAGGGAGCGAGTGCTGGCGACGTTGCGCCGGCGGGAGACGGACCGGATTCCGTGGGTTCCGTTCGTGGGCTGTCACGGCGGGGCGCTGATCGGCGCCGACGCGAAGGCGTATCTCCAGTCGGCGGACCTGATGGTTCGCGGGGCGGCCGCGGCAGTAGAACGGTATCAGCCGGACGGGTTGCCGGTCGTGTTCGATCTCCAGATCGAGGCGGAAGTGCTCGGCTGCGAGCTGGCGTGGTCGACGGAGAATCCCCCGGCTGTGACGAGCCATCCGCTGGCGGGCGGCGAGAAGGCGCTGGGCGAGCTTTCCGTGCCGGGGCCCGACGCGGGGCGCATCGCCGTGGCGCTGGACGCCGCGCGGCGCATGCGGAAGGCGCACGAGGACATCGCCCTGTACGGGCTGATCACCGGGCCGTTCACGCTCGCGCTGCACCTGCTGGGCACCGACATCTTCATGAAGATGTTCGACGAGCCCGAGACCGTCGCGTCGCTGATGGAGTTCTGCCGCGACGTGTCGGTGGCCATGGCGGGCTACTACCTCGACGCCGGGTGCGACGTCGTCGCCGTCGTGGACCCCATGACCAGCCAGATCGGCCCGGACCAGTTCCGCCAGTACGTCACGCCCTACGTGGTGCCGCTGTTCCACGAGGTGCGCCGGCGCGGGGCGCTGGGCTCGTTCTTCGTCTGCGGGCACGCCCAGCAGAACCTCGAGGCGATGTGCGAGTGCCGCCCCGACAACATCTCCGTGGACGAGAACATTCCCCTGTCGTTCGTGCGCGAGGTGTGCGAGAAGGCCCACGTGAGCTTCGGCGGGAACATGCAGCTGACGACGGTCCTGCTGCTGGGCAGCCCCGACGACGCCCGCCGCAACGCCGTCGAGTGCATGGAGATCGGCGGCGAGACGGGCTTCGTGCTCGCGCCCGGGTGCGACCTGCCCTACGCCACGCCGCCGGAGAACCTCCAGGCCGTCACACAGGTCGTGCTCGACCCGTACCAGAGGGAAATCGCCAAGACCGTCTCGACCGCCCAGACGCGGGAACAGCTGGACCTGAAGGATTACGGCCTGGCCGACAAGGTGATCGTGGACATCATCACGCTCGACAGCGAGGCGTGCGCCCCGTGCCAGTACATGGTGGAAGCCGTGCGGAAGGTCGCGCCGGAGTTCGAGGGCATCGTCGAGTGGCGCGAGCACAAGATCAAGTATCGTGAGTCGCTGGTGTGGATGACCTCGCTGATGGTGCACAACGTGCCGACCATCTGCATCGACGGGGAGATCCGCTTCGTCTCACGCATCCCCGCGCGCGACGAACTGGTGGCGGCGATCCAGGACCGCATCTTCGAGAAGATCCGCGTGAAGATCGGCCGGCGAAGGGCGTCGCTCCTGATCCTCGGCGACGGCGGGGAGGGCTGCCGAAAGCTCCAGGAAAACGCCGAGAAGGCCATCACCGAAC
>DNAS01000006.1:6888-7062 GCA_003485185.1 Phycisphaerales bacterium
TCGCCGAGATGAACGTCCAGCTCATCACCGACGAGCTGGAAATCCTGCGGCATGGCGTCTCGCCGCGCCAGACGCCGGTGGCCGTGCTCGCGCGATACCAGGTGAAGTCCACCCGCCGCGTGCCCGACCCGGCCATCATCAAGGAATGGATTAAGAGCCTATCCCAGTAGGTAG
>DNAS01000123.1:0-7606 GCA_003485185.1 Phycisphaerales bacterium
ACCAGCAGTTCGATGAGCGTGAATCCGCGGCGCTGCGGCGGCGGGGAAGAACAGGGCAACCTCGGATCGGGGGGAATGCGGAGCTTGTTCATCGCGGGCAACCTCGTCGAAGAGTGTCCGTCCTCAATCGGTCACACGTCCCTGCGGAAACACCCGGGGGCCGCTCGATGCCTCCGCGGCGCCCCCTGGTCACGTTGCGGCCTCATCCGGCGGGCTGCCGTTGGCGACGGGGATGATGCGCCCGCCGCCAACGGCCTGTCCGCCGGTTTCAACAATACGATGCAACTCGCTTACTTGCGCTTGCGGCGAATCAGCGCCAGCACGCCGCCGCTGGCCAGCAACGCCATCGTCGCCGGCTCGGGAACCAAGTGGACGCCAAGCGCCAGGTCCTTCGCGCCACCGGTGTAAACCAGATTCCGGTTCACGAAGGATGCCCCTTCCGTGTAGACGTTTCCGGCCCCGGCACTGCGACCGAGCAGGGCAAAGGAACCAGCCTCACTCGTTCGCACAACTTCAATGGCGTAGGCCTGTCCCGCGGTCAGGGTCAATTCATCCGCGCCGGTGAAGTCCAGGGTAATGACCTTGTTCTGACCGATAGTCACCGCGACCGTGGTGGTGAAGGTGGCGTTGCCGGTCAGCAGGTTGGTTCCGGCGGTGTAGTTGGCGTTGGGGTCCGAAACCGTCTGGATCATCACCTGGTAGGTCCCCAGCGTGGCCCCGTTGTAGCCGATCGAAATCTTGTCCAGGACCAGGTCGCCCGACGAGGGCGCGGTGATCGTTTGGCTGACGACCGTTGTGCCCGTAGGGGCGTATCCGGCACTCGCCAGGTTGGGGGTTCCGCCGCAGGTGTTGAAGTCCACATCCGCCGGCCAGGCCGTGTTGACCTGGTCTTCGGTGACGGTGATGCCCGCCTGTGCGGCTGTCAGGAGGAACGCCCACACGAAAACAACTGAAACCAACGTCACGATTCGAACGATGTTTCTTGTTTCCATCTGCATCTCCTTGTTCTCCTTTTCCTTTGACCAACTGATCCGACGCTCTTTACTGCGACATGTCCGGTTCTGCTGCCACTCTCGAGTGGTGCGGCACGCGCGACCGCCGAACTTCATATGATTAATTATAAGGCAGGATCCCGAAGGCGGTACCATGAAGATGCGTCATAATGTATCAAAATTACGTCGCGCCAGCAGGCGCTCCCTTGACGGATTTTCGCCGGGGCGCATAATGCTTGCCGTGCCGGTGGGCAACGTTGACGCAGAGCCCGTCGCACAGGTTCGCCGGAACCTCCACCGGCCGGCGGTGTTGTATTGCCCGCACTGGTGGACACCTGGAAGGATTAGGACAGAATGACGCCGAAAGAGCGATTGACCCGCGCGATTCACTGCCGGGACGTGGACCGGATTCCCTCGATCGGAGGGTGGATGCAGGGGCTGAGCGGCCTGGCCCGGATCGCCGGGATATCGACCGATGAGTTCCTCGCCGATCCGTTGCGCGGGGTGGTGCGGGCCAACAAGGCCCTCGGCGTGGACGCCATGGTCCCGCCGATCGTGCCCAGGTCCCTCGACCAGGTCCGCACCGCGCACGTCAGCGAATCGGAGCATCCGGACGTCGAGCCCGAGGCGCTGAAACAGCACGCCGATTCACTGCCGGATCGCGAAGCGGACATCCTGCGAGGCTTCGATGCCGGCGCGGAGCGGCAGCGATACCGGGGGGACATTCAGAAATGGCTGACCGCCCTGGAGGGCATCGAGCTGATTCCGACGTACTGGGAGATGAGCGGGAATTTCCCCCTCTACATGCGGTTCGGCTACGAGGCGTTCCTGCTGGCCTGCGCGATGTATCCGGAAGCGGTGGGAAAAATCTGGTGGGCCGACAGCATCCTCTCCCGCGAGCGGGCCAAGATCCTGGTCGAACTCTATCGGGAGTTCGACCTGCCTCCGGTCTGTTTCGCCGGACAGGACGTGTGCAACAACAGCGGCCCGATGGTCAGCCCGCAGTTCCTCCGGGATCACTACTGGCCTCACGTGCGGCGCATCACCGAAGTGCTCGTCAATGCCGGCATCCGCCTGGTTCATCACTGCGACGGGGACGTGCGCCCCGTCGTGGCGGATTTCCTGGCCAGCGGATTCAGCGGCCTCCAGGGGTTCCAGTACGAGGTCGGCGTGGACCTGTATCCGTTGCGGCAGCTGCGGGCCTTCGACGGGGCGGAGTTGTACTTCTTTGCCGGCCTGAGCTGCACGCGGACGCTTCCCTATGGGCGTGAGCAGGACGTGCGCGACGAGGTGGACTATCTGATCGACGCCACCGACGGGCGCGGGATGCTGCTGTTCACCAGCAACGTCACCGGTCCGGAAGTGCCGCCTGAGAACATCGAGGCCGGCTACCGTTACGTCAAGCAATTCGACCCCCGCCAGCCGCGGGAAGCCCGGCATGCAAGCTGGCCGTGGGCGCTGACGCATCCGGATTAGCAGCCGGTCAATCCCGTCGGCAGCCTATCGCACCAGCAGGACGGTCTTCCCCGTGGGCGGGGTATGCTGGGTGTGATCGATGTAGATGCTCGAGGTGCCCGAGATCGACACCGTGTAGGCGATCAGGGTCGAGGCGAACACTCCCGCGTTGCCCGCCAGTTTCGCTTCCGCAAAAGGCAGGTAGATTCCGCCATTGATGATCATGTCTGACGTGCCGAGGATGTCGGCCGACTGGGAATTGTTGCGCGCCTGGAACAGGGCGATTCCCTCATATGTGTCCGCTCCCGGAAAACTGTGAACGTCCGGGTCGGGCGCGGTCAACTGCACCTGGTGGTGCTGGTGGAGCTTGATGCCGCCGCTGAGAAGGTAAACCATCACGCCGTCGCCGGTGAGCTTGGCCGAGCCGCCCACGTCCAGATCGCCGCCCAGGACGTAGATGCCCGGCTGCATGGTGACGTCGGCCGTGCCCGACAGTTGGATGCCGCCGGAATAGTATCCGGGGGAGATCGTCACCGTCCCGTCACGATAGGAAACCGTGCCGAGATCCAGCGCGGGGTTGTAGCTCGGGGCGGGCAAATCAGCCAGCGGGTCGGGAACGGGCGAAACGCCCGTCTGGCTGGTTCCGCTGATGGTCACGCTTCCGGTCACCCGCTTGCCCCCGACGGTGTTGAACCGCGTCGCGTTGATCTCGCAGGTTCCGTTGAGGACGGCGGCGTCGCCGTGCGCGGAATCGACCACGATTCCGCCGCCATCGATCGTGATGTTCACCGTTCCGTTGGCGCGCAGCGAGGCACGGTCGGTCGGATGGAGTACGAGCAGGCCTTCACCGCCCCGCGCGGAATCGACCATGGCGATGGCCTCGCGCTGGACGTCGGTGGTGTCCACGCCGAAGAACGATCCGAACGACAGCGGCACCGGCCCCGCGGGCGAACCCTGCGTCCGCCGGGCGACGACAAGCACTGCGTTGGCGCCCGTAACCGATGGCGTGAAGGTTCCGTTGGCGCGGTCAAAGATGCCGACGACGATGTCTCCGTCCGGGACGTTGTCGTCGTTGCGCACCAGTTGCACGGGCTTGCCCGCAGCCTTGCACGCCAGGGCGACCGACACGGAGGCATCGTTGGTTTGCTCCACGCCGTTTTCCAGCGCCAGCGCGCCGGCCAGCGACGCGGCATCCGCGGCGTTCTGCAACTGGTGCGCGGTGTAATACGTGTAGCCGCCGTCGAAGGCGACGCCCACGAAACCGATCAGCACCGTCGCCATCAGCGCGGCCCAGATCAGGGCGATTCCCCTATTCCGCGCACGAGCGTTCCTTCGTGCGCGCATGCAGTTTGGAGCGAGGCGCTGTCGCATTCGCGCCCCCGTTGTTTTCCCGGACATGATCGTTCTCCCTGAGGGTTCGATCTATCTCATTTGCGTTCACTTACAAGCGATGAATTCTACGCAGTACCAGATGTCCCATTGGGGCTTGACAGCGTTACGCAGGCCTCTCTCACATTGATGGCGCAACACGTGTATGGGGGTGAAGTTGCCCATCAGCCCTCCATTGGAAGTCGAATCCTGTCAAAAGGGCTCGCATACGGCAATATACATCGACGTATACAGTTATGACGAAACTTGAAGGAAGGGTGGAATGGAGTTGTCGCGATCGCCCGCATCGGCAGAAAAGGCAAAATCCGAATAATGCCATAACCACAAATTCAGCAATGAACCTATCAAATGGAGGTTCTGCTGAACTTCGCAAAGATGGCCAATGAGATGTCGGCTCGGTGGACTGCTATAATCACACATAGAAGACACGTCTGGGGCGTTGTGAAGTACCGTGAACACTTTCTGGAAAGGAGAACATCATGAAGGCTGCATGGAAACTGCTGCGTGAAGAGAAGGGCCTGGAGACCGTGGAATACGCGATCATCACGGGTCTGATCGTTGCCGGCCTGGTGGTTGTGCTCGGCGCGATCGGCGCGTGGGTGTTCGGCGTGTTCGACGGGATGGCGACGGAACTGGGCGCATAACGCGACAGGAAAATCAAATTGGGGTCCCGCAGTTTGGCGGGCCCCGCCCAGTATGCACAGGCCGCGATCCTACCATGTGTCTCGTTGACTGTGCGTTCTCATGGGTCCGGGCAACGGACGCGAAGGTCGCGGGACATCTTGGCCGACAGGATTCCGATCAGGCCCGCCAGGTTGCGTGACTTCGGAAACAACCTGGGCGGGTCGCCGGAAAACCGGGCGGCGGTATCCGGCGCGATCGTACCTGCCTCGTGAGCATGTCTGGGGGCATGCGCACATCGTGAAGAAAGGATGTGCGTCATTCCCGCGACATGCAAAGCGGCAACATGGCGAGCCAGGCTCGACGCGCCGGGTACGCCCGGTGGAAAGCGAGGCCTTGGGATGTTGCCAGACGGGCTATGGAGCCAAGGGTGTTTGCCATTACAGTGGGGTGTGGCCTTGGGAACCTCACTGACGGCGGCGATTTTTGACTGCCGATATCGGCGAATCCCGAATGTGCTGACCGGGCCCGTGCTGGTCGGCGGATTGGCGTGGGCATCCTGGGCAGCAGGCTTCGCAGGGACGGCAGAGGCCGCCGTGGCGGCGGTGGTGCTGGCGGCGCCCTATCTGCTGTTGTTCCTCTTTGCCGGCGGGGGAGCGGGGGACGTGAAATTGATGGCGTCAATCGGCGCCTGGCTGGGGCTGGTGAACGGGCTCATCGCATTGGGGGCGGTCGCGTTGGCGGGGGTGTTGCTGGCCTTGTGCGTTTCCCTGATCAAACGGCGAATGCGCCGCGTCTTGACGAACACCGGGGCGATAGTGACGCGGGGGATTCTGGCCATCCTGGGGCGAAATCTCCGCCCATCCGCCTCCGGGCAGGAAGCCGGCACGGTCCAGATTCCTTACGGTGTGGCGGTTTTTCTGGGTGTCTGTTCGGCAGCGACGGGAGTTCTGATATGGCGGGCATGAAACACAATTCGAAACGGCGAGCGGCGGCCACGGTGGAGATGGCCCTGATTCTGCCGTTATTGATGATCCTGACGCTGGGCCTGATCGAGTACGGGTGGCTGTTTCTCAATGCGCACCGCGTGACCAACGCGGCCCGGCAGGGGGCGCGCGTGGGCGCTCGCCCCGATTCCACCAACGCCGACGTGCTGACGACGGTGGACACGATCATGCAGCAGGCGGATCTCGGCAGCAGCGGATACCAGGTTGCCGTCACCCCTTCGGACATCACGACTCTTCAGCCTGGCGAACAACTGACGGTCGAAGTCTCGCTTCCCTATGCAAACATCGAACTGGTCGGGACGACGTTGCTGCCCGTCCCCTCCACGCTTCGCTCTTCGCTCACGATGGCGCGGGAAGGTCCCTGAGGATTCCCGCCTGACAGAAGAAAGGGTTCGGCCATGAAATGGTCAGTCATCATTCTGATTGCGGTGGGGATCATCGCGGCGTTGGCCGCAGCCTTCGTGGCGGTCTCGTTCCGCCGGCAATTGGCGGCAAAGAACGGTCGCGGAGAGGGGGTGGCGCTGCCGGAGAACGTTTCGATCGTTGTGGCGGCCAAGGACATTCCCGCCATGAAGCTGATCGACGCCTCCTGCATCGCGACCCGTGAGGTCAAGCGTGGCGAATTGCCCAAGGGGTATCTCACCAACGCCGTTCAGGTTGTGGGGAAGGTGCTGTCGGTGCCGATGACCCAGGGCCAGCCGTTCAGCAGGTCGCTGTTCGCCACGGAGGGCTCCGGAGTGCATCTGGCGTCGGTGCTGCCGCATGGAAAACGTGCGGTCTCCGTGTCGTTGATGGACTCCTCGCGCCTGGCGGGACTGTTGTATCCGGGGTGCCTGGTGGATGTTCTGGCGACGTTCCGCCCCCCGTCGGAGCAGCATGGCGAAGCCGTCTGCGTTTCCCTGCTGAAGGGGGTGGAGGTGTTGGCCATCGAAAGCCAGACGGTCACGGCTCCCGAAGCGCAGCCGGAGGAGGAACGAACCGGCGGCAAGTATCGGGCCCAGGCCCGGCGCATCATCACGCTGCTGGTGGACCCGCAGGAGGCGGAATCGCTGCACTTGGCCAGCGAATACGGAACGATCTCGCTGGCGATGCGAAATCCGCTGGATGAGAAGCCGCTGGTGGCGAGTGTGGCCAAACTTTCGACGATCATGCAACCGGCGGAAGAGCGCGTCCGCGCGCCGGCGACCGACGAACAAGTCAGACCCATCGCCATGCAAAGAACCGTTCCCCGCAAGTCCGGGGACGAGGGCGCCGGGTGGATGATGTCCGTGATTCGCGGAAACCGGGTCGAAACGAAAACGTTCGGTGAGGAGCCCAAGAAATAAAAGGGCGCCGCTGCCTGTCGTGCCCCGGAACCAAGGCAAACTCCGGGCGTCACGATGCCGTGACAGGGTGCGGAATCCATGAGAGGAGACACCAGCCATGTCGAGCAAACGCGTGATCGCAGTGATCGTGGCGCTGATGGGGACGGTAGCGCTGGTCGTGTCAGGACCGGGACTGGCGGGCAACGGGGCCGTCAAGCCCGCCGGGGAAAAGGAACAGGTCCTGACCGTGTTCCTGGGCCGATCGCAGGTGGTGACGGCGCCGTGGAAGACGATCCGGGTATCGGTGACCGATCCGGCCATCGCCGACGTCAAGGTCCTCACGCCGACCCAGGTGCTTCTCCAGGCCAAGGCCATCGGATCGACGGACCTGATCCTGTGGAGCCAGGACGAACAGGTCTGGCGGGCGCGGGTGGACGTGACAGCCGACGTGCAGGCGCTCCAGCAACAGATCCAGAACGAGATGTTTCCCGACGCGAAGGTGAAAGTGACGCAGGCGGGCAATGTCCTGCTGATCACGGGGAACTTTGCCAACGCCGAGCAGGCCGCCCAACTCCACCGCTTCCTCGACGCCAGTGAGCTCAAATACGTAGACATGACGCGCGTGGCGGGAGTGCAGCAGGTCATGCTGAAGGTGCGCATCGCCGAGGTCAGCCGGATTGCCCTGCGCGCCCTGGGCATCAACGCGTTCCATACCGGAAGGGATTTCTTCGGCGCCTCCACCATCGGCAGCGCGTCGGGCGGGCCGATCAACCCCATCAGCATCGGCGTGACGGAAGGCACCGCGGCGGGGACGAACCTGCCGTTCGTCTTCACAGAC
>DNAS01000123.1:7728-17386 GCA_003485185.1 Phycisphaerales bacterium
TGTCAGCCCAGCCGTGACGCTCTTTGCGGGGTTCCCGAAAATCGATCTGGAGGTGTTCCTGCAAGCCCTGTCGGAGAACCAGTACCTCCGCGTGCTGGCGGAACCCAACCTGGTGGCCCTCAGCGGGCAGGAAGCCAGCTTCCTCGCCGGCGGGGAGTATCCCATCCCGGTCGTGCAGGGCTCGACCACCGGGGGCGGAACGTCCATTTCGGTGGAGTACCGGGAGTTCGGCGTCCGCCTGCAATTCCGTCCGACGGTGCTGGGCGAGAACGGCATCCGCCTGTACGTGGCGCCGGAGGTGAGCGAGCTTTCCGACGTCGGCGCGGTGCAGATTCAGGGTTTCCGGATCCCGTCGGTGGTCACTCGCAAGGCCGCGACCACCCTCGAACTCAAGAGCGGGCAGAGCTTCGCGATGGCCGGTCTGATCCGGCGAAGCACCAGCGCCCGCACGAGCCGGGTGCCGGGGCTGGGCGATTTGCCGATCCTCGGCTCGCTGTTCCGCTCCGTCCGGTACGAATTGGGAGAAACCGAACTGGTCGTCCTGGTGACGGCGGAACTGGTGGAACCGTTGGATGTGGATATTCAGAAGCAACCCGTGCCCGGCGATTTCCACATCGAGCCCAACGACTGGGAACTCTATGCATTCGGAAAAATCGAAGGCGATCTCGAATCCCGCATCAAGTCCGATCCTCCTGCCTGGGTTGCCCAGCACAGACTGCAACGGCTCAAGGGACCCGGCGCGTGGGTGCGCTACACGCAGCCTCGCGCATACAGCCGGGCCGGCGAACCGAATCAATCGAAATTGCCTCCAACTCCCGGAAACAAGGCGGCGCCGCAGCAACCCGCTGCCGCTCCAACGGGCAAGTGAAAGTCCCTTGGGGGTGGCGCGTGACGGGAAGGCGATTCAAATCAACATAAACCAAGATAACGGAACGAGCATGACGAAACAGACAGGCATTCTGTTGGTTACGACGGATCCGACAACCGAGCAATCGGTGATCGATGTCCTGGGTCGGCATGAGGATATGCCCATGACGACCACCTGCGGGACCATGCCGGAGTTGGAGGCTCGTCTCGGGTGGAATGACGTTCACGCGGTGGTGGCCGATGTTGATTTCGATCCCACGACCATATGGGGTCGTCTGGCCGCTTTGATCGAGGAACACCCCGAGAAGCGATTCATCGTGCTGGCCCGCGACTGTAGCGAGGAAACCACCCGCAAGGCGATGGAAATCGGCGCCAGGTATATCGTCGAGAAACAGAAACTCAACGAGCAATTGCCTCGCGCACTGTTGCGCCTGACGCACCTGGAGCCACGAGTTGCAGCCCCGCGCGGACACATGATCACGGTGCTGTCTGCCGGAGGGGGATGCGGCGCAACGACCATCGCCGTGAACCTGGCACACGAACTGAGCCTCCAGGATGACAAACTCCACCTCCTGGTGGACCTAGACGCCCATTACGGGACCGTGGGGACGTACCTGTCGCTCAAGGGGCAATACGGTGTCGCGGACGTGATGGCGCATGAAGGAACGATCGATCCGGAATTGATTCGCTCCTGTGCGCAGAAGTATTCCGACCGGCTGGAGGTTCTTCTCAGCCCGATTACGGTGGATCCCGTCAATCCTGCCGGAATGGACTACGATTCACTGGAAACGATTCTCGATGCCTGCAAACTGGCATATCACATCACGATGATTGACGCGCCTCGCCTTCCTGCGAAGACCGCAGGATGCCTGGCCTCCTTGAGCGACGCGACCCTGCTGGTCTTCCAGTTGACCGTCAAGGATCTCCGCGTGGCCAGGGCGATGTTGCACAGCCTGATCGAACTGGGGATTCCCCACAATCGGATCGTCCCTGTAGCCAATCGCCTTTCCCGCAAGTGCCTGGTCAGCCCCGACGAGGCGAACAAGGCACTGGAAGGATTTGCCGTCGCGTATGTCCGCAACGACTTCAAGTCGGCGATTCGCGGCTTTGATTATGGGCAAACGCTGTCGACGATTGCCCCCAAGTCGAATCTTCGACGGGACATTCAGCAGTTGGCCGCCCAGGTGGCGACCATCTCCAGCGGCCGAAAGCGAAGGAATTGACATGGCCTCGATGCGCGACAAGTTGTTTCCACACCGGCAACAGGGGGCCAGCGCGGAACACGAGCGGTCGCGTTTCGGAGAGATCAAAGAGGCGGTGCATCGCCGTTTGCTGGAGACCCTGAACCTTGTCGAGGCGCAGAGGCTTCCTTTCGACGAGTTGTATGAGGAATGTTCCCGGCGGGTGGACCGTTTGCTGGACGAGCAGAAGCAGCCGGTTTCCGCTCCCGAGAAACGGCAGCTGCTCCAGGAGGTCATGGATGAAATCTTCGGACTCGGGCCCGTGGAGGGATTCCTGCGAGACCCGAGCATCAGCGACATCCTGGTCAATGGGCCCAACGAGGTTTATATCGAGCGGGAAGGGCGGCTGTTCAAACAGAACGCGCGGTTCCGGGATACGGAGCAACTGATGCAGGTGATCCATCGAATCGCTGCCCGTGTCGGTCGTCGGATCGATGAAAGCAGTCCGATGCTCGATGCCCGTCTTCTGGACGGATCGCGCGTCAATGCGATCATCCCTCCGCTGGCGCTGGACGGACCGACGCTGAGCATCCGTCGCTTCGGCGCGATTCCGCTGGACATGCCCCGTCTTGTCGAGATCGACACACTGACCCATGAAATGGCGGAGTTCCTCGAGGCGGCGGTCCGGTGCAAGAGCAACATCCTGGTGTCAGGCGGGACCGGTGCGGGAAAGACCACGCTGCTCAATGCGATGAGCCGGTATGTTCCCGAAGGCGAGCGCGTCATCACGATCGAGGATGCCGCGGAGCTTCAACTCCAGCGAGAGCACGTGGTGCGCCTGGAAACGCGTCCTCCGAACATTGAGGGCAAGGGGGAAGTCACCCAGAGGGATCTGCTGCGAAACAGCCTGCGAATGCGTCCGGACCGGATTCTCATCGGCGAGGTCCGGGGAGCGGAGGCCCTGGACATGCTCCAGGCGATGAATACCGGACACGAGGGTTCCATGACCACGGTACATGCGAACAGCCCGCGCGACGCCTTGAGCCGGGTGGAGAATATGGTCGCCATGGCGGGGCTCAACGCCCCCGTCAGGGTTCTGCGGTCGCAAATGACTTCCGCGCTGCACCTGCTGATTCACCTGGACCGGGTTTCCGGCGGGCGGCGCAAGGCGGTCAGCATCGCCGAGGTGGTCGGCATGGAAGGCGATGTGATCACCCTTCACGACTTGTTCCGGTATGCCCAGGTGGGGGTGGACGACGAGGGCAACGCACTGGGGCACTTCGAAACCTGCGGTGTGCGACCAAGGATCCTGGATCGCTTCCGGACCTTCGGCGTCTGCTTGCCGAATGACATGTTCCTGCGCCGCCAACTGGTTTCCGGCGCGACGACCTGAGCGAGGTGGGACTATGATTGCAAAAATCAATGCGATGGACGTCCTGACCGGACTGGGCGTTTTCGTGCTGATCACGTGCCTGTGGGTCGCCGTTCTGGCTGTCTGGCGCCTCGTGATCGGTCGGCGGAGGCAGAAAGTGCGCCAACGTCTGGGCATGACCGAGCCCGAGGCAGCGAAGTCCATCGAGCGGGTGTTGCACCTGTGGCACGACGGGAAGGAGGCGACCACTCGAGTTCCCGGGCGGGAATCTCCATCCCTCTCCGTGCGCATTGCCCGGGCCTTGCGGAATACCGGATGGAGTATTTCCCTTCAATCCCTGCTGGGGGGGGTGGGTGTCGGCGCAGCCGCGGTCTTCGTGGTGGTGATGCTGGCGACACGCAGTGTGATCGTCGGAATCTGCGCCGCTGCCGCAGGCATCATGATCCTCCAGCTGATCATGCACCGGCGGATCACGAAACGGAATGCGTTGTTCGAGCGTCAGTTGATCGACGCGCTGGAGATGGCCTCGCGATCCCTGCGGGCGGGCCATCCCTTGGTGGGGGCATTCCGTTTCATCGCCGAGGAAATCCCCAAACCGGTCGGACAGGTGTTCGGCGAGATTGTCCAGCAGCAGGCGCTCGGGCAGGACCTCGCCGAGGCGATCCAGAAAGCCGCCGCGGAATCCTCCAGTTCCGACATGTCCGTTTTTGCCGCGTCGGTGGTGATCCAGTTGCGGGCGGGCGGAAACCTGGCCGACATGATTGATCGATTGGCATACGTCATTCGAGACCGCATCCGTCTGAACCGGCGGGTCCGCGTCTTGACTGCCCAGACGCATTTCAGCAAGCGGATCCTGTTGGCGCTGCCCATCCTGCTGTTCGTCGTCCTGAACGTGGCCAATCCGCAATACATGCTCGTGCTGTATGAAACCGCCGTCGGAAAGCTGCTCCTGGTGCTTGCCGGCGCCGGGCTGGTGCTGGGCGCCTGGGTGATGAACAAGATGTCGGTGCTGCGATACTGAGACGGTGTTGAGAAAGGAGTTCAACCGTGCCTGAGCTACTGATAGCCGTGCTGGTTTTCGTCGCGGCGGTCACCATCGGTGGCGCGGTGATGATCGTGCGAGCATCCCACAGGTTCCGTCTCGCGCGGAGACTGGCGGAGTCAGAAGAAACTGGTCGCCTGGAAACAACGGAAGGCCATTCCGGCCGGGCCGTCGACGCCCTGGGACGAATCGGCAAGGCGATGACCAGCGGGAAGACGTCCATCAGCCTCCAGCAGCAGCTCGCGGAGGCAGGATTTCACAACCCGTCCACGCCGGGGGTCTACATCGGCGGAAAGTTCCTCCTCCTGCTGATCGGGCTGATTCTGTTCTCGGCGTTGATCTTTCCGCTCCCGCTGCCGCTGCCGACGCGGGTCTTCCTGGTCCTGCTCGGTTCGTGCCTGCTGTTCTTCATCCCAAACTTCATTGTTTCGCGCCGTCGCGCGGAACGGAAACAGGAAGTCCGCGAGGCCCTGCCCGATGCCATCGACCTGTTGGAGGTGTGCGTGTCCGCCGGAATGGGCCTGGACATGGCCTGGAGCCTGGTGATCGAGCAGATGCGCCCCGTCTCACCTACGCTGGCCGACGAGATGGCCCTGGTGGACCTGGAGATTCATCTCGGCGCCTCGCGCGTGGCGGCGATGCGCAACATGTCGCGCCGAACCGGCGCCGACGAAATTCGTTCCCTCGTGGGTGTCTTGGCGCAGACCGATCGCTTCGGAACCAGCATCGCCGATGCCTTGCGCGTCTTCGCCTCCACCATGCGGGAACGTCGAAGCACCGATGCGCAGGAACTTGCCGAGAAGACCAGCGTCAAGCTGCTCTTCCCGATGCTGCTGTTCATCTTCCCGGCCATGCTGCTGATTGCCGTGGGACCGGCGGCAATCCGCCTGATGGCGATGATCGCTTCCCGGTGACAGGTTTTCAAAATTCGGAAAGGATAGAACCATGAGACCCAACCTTGCCTTGACGCTTGCCCTTCTGGTGGTCGTGGCGGTTGGCTGCGAGGCGCAAGACCGCCAGGAGTTGAACGCCTGGCTCCTGAGAGAGTATCAGGATCCCGCGATGAACAATGCGATCATCCGCCAGCACACCCTTTTCCCGTATCACTTCGTGGCGGATTCGGCGGAACTGACCGAACTGGGGCATCGCGATCTCGACCTGCTGGCAACACACTTTGCCGTCAACACCGGGCAGTTGAACATTCGCCGGGGAGACGCCCCGGGAAAGTTGTATGCCCTTCGAGTCCAACGGGTTAAGGAACTGCTGGCACAAGCGGGAGTGGCGGTCGACCGAATCCGCATTGACGACGACCTACCCGGCGGGGACGGAATGCCCTCCGAGCAGGTGGTCAAAATTCTCCAAGGTGGCACCGGCGCCAAACCGAAAACCTCGACCTACATGAGCAGCGGCGGATCCGCCGCGCACTCGGCCGGGGAGAGTTCCGCGGATACCACACGCGCTAAGGGAGATTCCAAATGAACGCCAGACATGCAACAAACCGACGGAGAGGATTCATCCCGGCTGTGATGGTGTTGCTCCTGATGGGACTGGTTCTCTGGGGATGCGAGAACAAGGACAAGGGTCCGGAGATCGTCTATTCCAAGTCCGATCCCGCCGAGTTTGAGTTCCAGAAGGGCAGCGACCGACCGCCCACCGCCAAGACGCTTTACTCCATGGCCAGGATCCTCCAGGCCCAGGACAAGCGACCCCAGCAGGAATTTGTGCTCAAGCGGATCATCGAACGCCATCCGGATTTCCTGCCTGCCTACTGCGATCTGGCGGAACTCTATCTCTACCAGCGACAGTCGCACAAGGCGATCGCCGTGCTGGAGAGTGGATTGCAGCAATCGCCCGACGCGGCGATCCTGATCAACGATCTCGGGGTGGTCTATCTCTCGCGCGAGGAGTATCCCAAGGCGCTGGAACAGTTCCGTAAAGCGGCCGGATTGCCCGGCGCGGACGTGCGATATCGCGCCAACATGGCCGTCGCCTTGGGGATGATGGGGCGGTACGACGAGGCGCTGGCGCTGTACGAGCAGGTGCTGCGTCCGTCGGAAGCCCATTACAACCTGGCCGTGCTGGCTGAGGCGCGAAACGATCAGGAACGGGCGCGCAGGGAATACGCCGTGGCGGAACAGTTGCGGAAGGGAGATTAGCGCCTGGCGCGTGTTTGTGTCGGCTGGTTGGGGTTCCTGGGCCGCGCGTTCGTCGGCGCGCGAGTGTGTGCGGCGTTCATCTGGCGATTTCGTTCGGACAAACCATCGGCGTGCGAAGTCCACCCTGTTCCGGATACCGGAAATCCTCCCGCCCGGCGAGGCGGGTAGAGGCGGCTTTTCCCTCGTTGAAGATCGGTTGAAAATCACGCCCTTCCTCCCAAACGTGGCGATACCGCAGGTCGCCCTGCGGAACTGCCATGACAGAATCCTCACCTCAAGGAACTCGCTCTTCGCGGGCAGTTTTTCGTCGTGACGGAGGAAATCACATCCATCCGAGCCTTCGCGGCCGGACAAAAACCCAAGCGGGGGAGGCTATCGAAAAACATTGACGGATTTGAACGTTCCGATTATAAAAGATAAAGATTCGTGTGCAGGTTTTACTCCCACGTTTGGGCACATCCATATGGCTATCGTGCTGAAAGACATTGCCAAGGCTGCCGGGGTCTCGGTGGGAACGGTTTCCGACATCCTCAATCGAGGACGCGGACACCTTTATTCGCAGGAGACGCGCAGGAAAGTCCTGGAAGCTTCCCGTCGGCATGATTACCGCGCGAACCGCGTTGCCCAGGCGATGCGGTCGAACCGGACCGGCATCGTGGGATTCGCGACGGCCAACACTACCACGGACGGAATGCTCGACAACCAGACCGCCTATCCGTTCCTGGTGGGTCTGAACAAGCGGTTGACCGGCGCGGGCTACCACGTCGGCATGGTGGAACTGGCGGAGCTGGAGCAGGGACAGACGGTGCCTCACGCCCTCAAGGAGCGTTTCTACGACGCGTTGGTGATCCATTACGGTTTGACCGAACATGCGGCGAAATTTGCCCGGCAGATGGGGCTTCCGCTGATCTGGTGGGATTCCGGAATCTTCCTTCCGGAGGGGTGCATCTGCCGCGATGAGACCGCCGTCAGCAGCGAGCTGACCAATCGTCTTGTTGCGATGGGACACAGGCGAATCACGTACATGGTCGGTGAATCCGGCTGGAAAAAATACACCGCCGGCGAGACGGTTCACTACAGCTACGCTCAGCGATTCGAAGCCTATCGGGCGGCGATGCACGACCACGGACTGCGGGAACGGGTGTTTGTGGGATACGATCCCGAGACCTGCGCGCGGCACCTGGCGGATCAGAAGGTGACCGCGATGATCATCCAGGGCGTCGGCTTGTCGATCATCCCCGAGGCGTTGAGCATTCTGGGCTGGCGTCTGGGGCGGGAACTGTCCGTCGCCACACTGGATCGCGAAGCCCGGATGGATACCAAGGGTCCGCTCGTCGGCGGCATGCTGTATGACCGGTTCGAGACCGGCCAGATGGCGGCGGAAATGGTCCTGTCCATGCTGAGGCAGCCCCAGAACCCGGTTTCCAGCGTTCGCATTCCGCCGCGATTTGACATGGGAGACACGATCAATCCCATCCTGCCGTCTTCTTCGCAATAGAAGAGAGGATTTGTTCCCGTACGGTTCGAGGGTCGCACTGACAGTTTTTCGATCGGGTCGGTTATCGCGAGAGTATTTCGATGAGCGACTGGCGCCGCGCAGACACCGAGTGGTTTTACAAGGCGAAGTTCGGGACGTTTACCCATTACTTGGCCGATTCCGCCAGCAACAAGAAGGCGGTGGGCCTGAGCGCGGACGAATGGAACCGGCGGGTGGATTCGTTCGACGTGGATCGGTTCGCCGCGCAACTTGCGGAAACGGGCTCCCGATATCACTTCCTGACGCTGGGACAGAATTCCGGGTTCTTCTGCTCGCCGAATGAGACCTACGACGGGATCGTGGGAAAGCCCAGCCGGCTTTCACGCCGCGACCTGATGCAGGACCTGGCCAACGCTCTGACAAAAGTGGGAATCCGCGCGATGGCCTACCTGCCTGCCCGCGCGCCCGCCCTGGACGGCCGCGCCTGCGAAGCGTTCAAGTGTCCGCCACTGTGGGGCAGGCCCAAGATCGAAAACGGAAACGCCGAGGAAGTGGACCGCCTTTGCGAGTTCCAGCGCATGTGGGAGAGTATGATCCGGGAATGGGCGGTCCGCTGGGGCGAGAGCCTGCACGGGTGGTGGATCGACGGCTGCTTCGATCCCCGCATGTACCGTCATGCCGACCCGCCGAATTTCCGCTCTTTCGCCGAGGCTCTCAAGGCCGGCAATCCGCAGGCCCTGGTCGCGTTCAATCCGGGCGTGGGAATACCGGTCATCAGCCAGACCGAGTATGAAGATTACACGTGCGGCGAACTCGACGACCTGCTTGCGCACAACAACAATCGCCCCTTCGGCCGCTTCGTGGACGGCGCCCAGTTCCACATCCTCAGCTATCTGGGCGAGTGGTGGGGCGGCGGGCAACCTCGCTTTCCCGATTCGCTGGCGGTGAATTACACGGACTACGTGACAAGTCATGGTGGCGTCGTGACCTGGGATATTCCCGTCCGTGGAGACGGAGACATTCCGGAAGATTATTTACGGCAGTTAAAGAAGATCGGTGCAAAATGCCGCGAAACGGCGGCATCTCCATCGGGATAGTCGTTTTGGCTGGCGAGATAAGGAAGTCGAGGATTTTTCGGATAGTTTCGAGACTGCGCTTGACGGATTTGAACGTTTCGATTAAGATATATTAACGTTCAAATCATTTCTTGCTTCGAGAAATATCGGACAGGATTCTGAATCAAGGGAAGGTTACTAATCGGTGAAAGGAGATTCGCAATGTTGAAAACGAACGTGACGATTGCTCTGGTGGCTTTGTTGGCGCTGGCTGTGGGGCAGGCAAAAGCAACCCTACTGGCCTATGAAGGTTTCGACTACACCGCCAACACTGCGGTAGTGGATGCGAATGGGGGAACCGGGTGGACGGGAGCGTGGACCGTCAGCGCCACCAACGGATCCCAGACCGTGCTGAGCCCGACCCTTTCCGAAGGGGGAGTCGCGGGAACCGGCAACAGGTTGTCCGTGAGTACGATCGGCTCTACCACCTCCAACGCCAGCCGGGTCA
>DNAS01000123.1:17504-23141 GCA_003485185.1 Phycisphaerales bacterium
ACTCCAACGCCAGCCGGGTCATCTTTTCCTCGACGACGAATTCCGGCACGTATTGGCTGAGCGTCATGATGAGTAACGACGCGGGCAATTCGACCACCTACGGCTATCTTCAACTCGGCGACCAGTACAGCAACGTTCCGGTGCGGGTCGGCTACTCCAACGGCGGCAATTGGTATATCCAGTCGCCCAACAACAGCAACGTCAAGGCCGACACGGGCATCGCGGCAACCAGCGCGCTGCTGGTTCTCAAGATCGACCTGACCAACAAGACGCTGGACCTCTGGGTCAATCCCTCCAGCGCTTCGGACACCGCCGACGGCTCGGTGGCGCTGCATCCGACCTCCAGCTACGTCCGCTTCGATCGGTTGAGCATCCGGGTCGGCAGTTCCAGCACCGGAACGTCCACCGGATCGTTCGACGAGATTCGCATTGGCGAATCCTACGCGGACGTTGTCATTCCCGAACCGGCGACGCTGAGCCTGCTGGTGGTGGGCGGCGCGCTGGCGATGCTTCGCCGCCGGCGGTAATTCCGACGGGATCCGTCGGAAAATCGAACTTTCGTTTGAGCGCAGGGGTCGAAGCCGGAACCGGAACGTGCTCGCCGGCTGGCTCCGGCCCCTGCGGGGTAGATGCGCTCCCACAGAACTGCGAACCAAGGAAAGGCGGCGAACCCCATGCCTCGGCGTTTCGGCTGTGCGATTCTTCTCCTGGCTGCCGTTTGCGGGAATGATCCGGCTCGGGCGGCGGACACCGCGCCGGCGCTCATCCCGTTGACGGTGGAATTCTCTCTCGACGGAAAGCAATATCAGGCACAACCGCCCACGGTGCCGCATGCCGGAAAGTTCTGGGTCCGCGCGAGCTGGAAAGGCTTCCAACGCCCCGACGACGCCCGGCAACCTTCCCTGGCGCTGCTGATCGGCACGGCGGATTTTGCCAGTGCCGACAACGGCCGCCAACGCCGCCAAGGCGCGCCGGCCTACATCCAGCGCCCGGAAGTGCCGTACGTGGCCCGCACGGAAGAATCGGTGGTGTTCGCCGTGGACCTCGGGCCGCGCAAGGAAGGCGTGCTGGGCCGGATCAACAAATGGGATTCCGCCCAGGGCAAGTTCGTCGATGCCCCACTTCCGGCGATCGAGGCGTTGCCGGGCGGGGTGCATCTGTTTACGGTTCAAGTGTATTACCGCGCGGTGGATGGGGGGGAAACTATGGGATTGGGTAAGGAACTCTTTGCCGTGACTGTGGAAAATGCCCCCAACGAGCCCGAAACGGTGATCTACGTAGCGCCCGACGGCGACGACGCCAACCCCGGCACGGCCGAGAAGCCCCTCGCGACCCTGCGCAAGGCGCTGGCCGACGCGAAGCCCGGCACGCGGGTGACGCTCAAGGCCGGCACGTATCGCGAGGGCGATATCGCGATGACCCGCGGCGGGGACGTCGGGAAACCTCTTGTCATCGAGGGCGAAAAGGCCGGGCAGGTCTTTTTGAAAGGCTCCCAAGTCGTCACCGGATGGAAACTTCACGCCGAGGGCGTCTGGAAGATCGAAAACTGGTCGGTCAACAGCCAGCAGCTTTTCGCGGACGGCCTGCCGCTCCAGCAGATCGGCGTGCAGAATCGCTGGCACCGACAGAAGTTGTGGGCGGATCACGTCTGCCTGCCCCCGGTGGGCAAGGGTCTGGAGGATCTCCAGCCGGGCTCGTTTTATTACGACGCGACAGGCAAAACGCTGTATTGCATGCTGGCGGACAAGGGCGACCCGAACGGGCGGCTCATGGAAGCCAGCGTCAAGGATTGCGTCCTTCACGGCCAGGGGGCGTCGCACGTCACGCTGCGGAACCTGTCGTTCCTGCACAACAACATGACGGGCAACGAAAACCGCAACGGCGGGTTGGTGGCCGTCGGAAAGTCGAACTGGACCATCGAGAATTGCGAATTCAGCTACGCCGATTTCGCCGGACTGGGGATGACCGGCGAAAATCACATCGTCCGGCGATGCCGGATCTTCAATAACGGCGCGGTGGGCGTCGACATCAATGGGTCAGATGCGGCGCACAATTGGCGGCGATACCAAAGGCCTACGCAGAACATTCTGCTGGAAGAGCTGGTGGTGACGGGCAACAACTACCGGAAGTTTTACGACCAGTGGCACGCCGGGGGGATGAAGTGCGTGCCGTGCAACCGGGGCGTGACGGTGCGCCGCTGCTCGGTCACCGACAATTACGGCGCGGGAATCTGGTTCGACGGCGGGCTGGGCGACATCGTCATCGAGGACAACCTGGTGGCCGACAACCAGACGGGCATCTTCTACGAGATCGCCAGTCCGGCCGAGGGCGATCCCTTCGGCGCGCTGATCCGTAACAACCGCGTGGTCAACCATCCCAAGCAGGGAATTTACATCTCGGCGTCGTCCCAGGCGATCGTCGTCAACAACACCTGCTTCCAGAACCGGTGGGACATCGTGCTCCACGGCATGCCTCGCCAGGAATTCGGCGGCTGCAAGCTCACGGGCAACCGGGTTCGCGACAACATCGTCTGCGGAAAGGTCGCGGACATCATCCTGTTCATGGGGCAGGACGCGTCCGACAATATCGTGGACGGCAATTTTTACATCACGAACGATTCCAAGGCGGCGCCGCGGTTCGGGGTCGCTTCCGTCAAGACGTACGAGGACCGGGTATATACCGACCTGGGCAAGCTGTTCGTGGCCGAGAAGCTGGAAGCCCACGGCCTGTCGGGCGATCCGCAGTGGGTCGCGCCGGCCGAGTATGACTTCCGCCTGAAGTCCGGCAGCCCCGCCGCGGGCAAGGGCTGGCAGCCCAAGGGCGACGGAAGCGACGTCCCGGCCCGTCGGCCGGCAAAGTGAGCCAGTTCGGGACAGGAACGGGAAAACGCAGGTGCGACATGGGCGAAAAGACAAATCCGTGCACAGGGACGCGGCGGCGGGTTGACGGGTTCACGCTCATCGAGCTTCTCGTCGTCATCGCGATATTAGCGCTGCTGGTGTCCATCCTCATGCCGTCGCTGGCGAAGGCGAGGGACCTGGCCCGCGTGACGATCTGCAAGACCAACCTGCACCAGCACGGCTACGCCTACCACATGTACAGTTCCGACTGGAACGGGCTGCTGCCGATGTGGCGGATGGGAACCCAGATCTGGCCCAATCCGACCGTCTACAGCTTCCAGAACCTCCTGGCGCCGTACCTGGGCTTCCCGCAGGATTTTCTGGATACCCAGACGGGCAGGCTCAACGTCTATTACAACAGCAAGAGCAGCGAGATGGCGGCGCAGATCGCCGTGTTCCGATGCCCGAGCATCGAGGGCGTTCGGACGCGGAACAATCTCTACGACGCCAACCACTCCTATTTCCAGAACGTCGCATGGGACATGCCCGGCTTCTACGGCTCCGGCACGTGCTACCGGGAATCCCCCCAACTGGCGAATTTCCAACGCGCGGGCGACGCCATTCTCCTGAGCGACCTTTGGCAGCGGCAGATGGAGGGGAACTCCAACGACGACGCGGCGCCTTACAACGCCCATTCGTCGCCGGAAGGGCGGAACGTGCTGTATGTCGATTCGCACGTGACGTTCCTGGGCCGCGACGGATACGACGACGAGATCACCTGGCCCACCAGCGGGCAGAACATCAAGAACACGTTGCGAAGGGTGTATTGAGGCAATTTCGGTTTCCGGGCCCGACGGCCTGGAAAAGGCGCGATCCTCTTGCGGGGATCGGGAAGGCGCAGGTAAGACATGAGCGGAACGACGAAAACTCGCGCGAGACGGCGACGATGGTTCGGCGGCTTCACGCTCATCGAGCTTCTCGTCGTCATTGCGATATTGGCGTTGCTGGTTTCGATCCTCATGCCTTCGCTGGCGAAGGCACGGGACCTGGCCCGCCTGACGATCTGCAAGAGCAACCTGCACCAGCACGGGTTCGGCTACCACATGTACAGCACCGAGTGGAACGGCCTGCTGCCGATGTGGCGGCTGGGAAACGAGAACCAGGCCTTTCCCAACACCATCTACAGTTTCCAGAACCTCGTGGCGCCTTACCTGGGATTCTCCCCGGAATACCTCGCGACGGACACCGGTCGCAAGGCCGTCTACTACAACAGCACGACCAACGAGATGTCGGCCAGGATCGCCGTGTTCATCTGCCCGAGCATCAAGGAAGCCCGGATCTCCGACGGACGCGAGGCGAAGCATTCGTATTTTCAGAATGTCTGGTGGAAGATTCCGGGCTTTCGGGACAACGGTCTGTACTTCCGGAATTTCCCCAAGCTGTCGGATTTCCAGCAGCCCGCCGACGCCATTCTCCTGCACGACCTCTGGCAGATTCAGATGGAGGGGTGGTTCACGGGCGACGCATATCCCTACAACGCCCACCCGTCGCCGGAAGGGCGCAACGTGCTGTATGTCGATTCGCACGTGACGTTCCTGGACCGCCAGGGATACGACGATGAAGCGACCTCGCCCCACGGCGGGCAGAACATAAAAAACGCATTGCGAGAAGTGTATTGAAAACGGAGCGCCCCATTTTGGCGCGATAAGGATTTTCATGTGAGTGAACCGTTGGTCATGTTTCGGTACGTATTGTGCGGCCTGCTGCTGGGATGCGCGACGGGAAAAGCCGTGGCGCAGGAAGGGACCTTCGGGATCGACTTGCGTTTCTTTGACGAGAAGCGCGGCTCGCTGTCGAAGCCGCTGCCGCTGCCGTACGGCGGGGGCTTCCTGCTCGTGGACGCCAAGTGGGCGACGAAATACACCGACAAGGACGACGTGACGTACCGGGCGTGGATTCGCAGCGAGACGGGCGACTTCGCCAGCGCCAACGCGCCAAAGGGAAAAGACGAGACCGGCGTGACCGCCTGGCGCCAGTATCTTTGCATTCCGCCCGTCAAGGCCGGGGGAACCTCGGGCGTGCGGATCCGGCTGGCCTGCGATTACCGCCGCGCCGACCTGTCGAGTTTCCCGCTGGCGGGGAAATCCGTGCTCCTGCCGGAGGCGCTTCCGCTGAAGGGCGGCGTCCACCGGTTCACCTTCTGCGTCCAGCGGATTCGCCCCGGCGCGGAACCGGAAACGGCGACGAAGGAGTTTGAAATCGAAATCCGCGGTGATGAATCGCAGCCCGTGTTTTCCGGAATCGCCGACTTCCAGGTGTTCCAGCGAAAGTCCAAGACGCAAGGCGATCTGGCGTTTTTCGTCGTGACTCCGGGGACGGTCGAGGTTTCGGCGACGGTCAAGTCGGGCGAGAAATCGCTCGTCACGGCGGCTGCCACCGTCTCCGCGACGAACCGGCGCGTCGTCCTTCCCGACGTGCCCGTGGGCGGCCCCTGCACCGTCGAAATTTCCGCAGGCGACAAGAGCGCCAAGTTTGAAAACGTCTTCGTGGGGGACCTGTGGATTCTCGGCGGGCAGAGCAACGCCGTCGGATGCGGTTACGATCAATCGCTGGGGCGCAAGCCGATGCCGGGCGTGAACGGCCTGTCGCCCCGCTACGGAATCTGCCAGTGGCGCCCGGCGAAGGACGGTTTCTTTGAGCAGACCGTCGGGCCCTGGGTGGCGGCGGCGCAGGAGTTCACCCAGGCGACCAAGGTGCCGGTCGGGCTGATGGGGCACGCCGTCGGCGGCAGGCCGGG
>DNAS01000123.1:23233-23767 GCA_003485185.1 Phycisphaerales bacterium
TCGGCGGCAGGCCGATGGACTATTTCCTCGACCCCCAGACGCAGGAAATGTGTTTCCTCAAGCCTCTGGTGGAAGCCCACGGACAAGGCGCCGCGGCGTTCTTCTGGTACCAGGGCGAATCGGACGCGTTCCAGGCGGAAACGCAGGCCGCCTACGGAAAGAAGCTCGACGCGATGGCCGCCAGCATGAGACGCTGCACGCGGAACCAGAACCTCGTCATCGGCATCGTGCAACTGGGCCGTTACACCTGGCACAAGGACGACCATTTCACCGCGATCCGGGAAACGCAACGCCAGTTCGTCCTTCGCGACGGGAAAAGCGTCCTGTTTTCCACGCTGCCGTATGAGGTGAACGCCAAGGACAAGATTCACCTGACGACTCCGGGATACATCGCGCTGGGCAAGCAGGTCGCCGCGCAGATGATCCAGCGGGAACAAGAAGGCAAACTGCAATCGCCCGGCCCGATCGTCGAGGGGGCGAAGTTCGAGGGCGCCGACCGAAAGCGGATCGTGATCCGCTTCCGCAACGCCGAGG
>DNAS01000123.1:23896-24250 GCA_003485185.1 Phycisphaerales bacterium
GATCCGCTTCCGCAACGCCGAGGGGCTGACCGGCGGCGATTCCGCCGACCAGTGGTACGTCACCGACCGCGACCACGCCGGATTCCGCGAGGGCGGATTTGTGGAACTGGGCAAGGTGACGGTGGACTCGTCGCGAGGGCAGGTGGTCCTGGACCTCAAGTCGGCTCCCGCCGGCCCGGCCGCCGTGTCGTACGGATATCGCTGCGACGTCGGTGGAACCTTGCAGAACGGAAAGGGTCTACCGGCGGCCGCGTTCGTGAAAATCGAGGTGGCGGAGTGAGTGCCTCCAGGAAATCCGTGAGCGGGACGACGGTGTCCGGCAAAAGCCCGACCAAGCGGCCGATCCGCGTGGGC
>DNAS01000098.1:0-233 GCA_003485185.1 Phycisphaerales bacterium
TCAGCGCCAGCGTGGGAGAGGAGGTCCTGGAAGGCGCCTCGCTGGCGCCTGTGCTGGACGAAGTAAAGCCCGACCTGGTCATCATCGGCGAGCCGACCAGCTGCAACCTGGGCGTGGGGCAGCGCGGGCGGGTGCGCCTGATCTTCAAAGCGCTCGGTCGGGCAGCGCACAGTTCCATGCCAGACCAGCGCCTGAACGCCATCCTGATCGCGGCCGAGCTGGTGCAGCGCATC
>DNAS01000098.1:367-1149 GCA_003485185.1 Phycisphaerales bacterium
GCTGGTGCAGCGCATCCAGGCGCTGCCGCTGCCGAACCACCCGCTGGTGGGCAGCGGCCTGATGGCGCCCATCCAGGTGACCTCGCTGCCCATGCCGAGCACCTCCACCCAGCCTTACGAATGCAGCATCGTCTACGACCGGCGTCTGGTGCCGGGCGAGACTCTGGATGGAATCCTGGATGAGTACCAACGCGGCCTGGCAGGGCTCGACAACTGGTCTGTGGAAGTGGCACAGGAGGGTTACCAGACCTATACAGGCGTGGAATTACGCAGCGCGGACTTTCACCCCGGCTGGGCGCTGGAGCCCGCCTCAGAATGGCAGAGCGAAGCAATGAAAGCGCTTACTTCAGCTGGCTTGGAACCCGAGACATTCATTGCGCCCTACTGCACCAACGGCAGCGCCAGCGGCGGCGAACGCGGCATCCCGACCCTGATTTTCGGCCCGTCAGGCATCGAGCAGGCCCATATCGTGGACGAATCGCTGGAAATTGCCGAATTGCTGCGCGGCGCAGCCGGTTATGCCGCACTGGCAAAAGGATTGACCTGAAGAAGTGATTTTTGTCACCCTAAATGGGTTTTATGGTACTTTTTTCAGCGGCGAGGTTGTCTTACAATTAAGTTCCAAATGATGTTTCAATCCACGCCTGGCGTGCCATCCTGCTGGCCTGCCTGAGCGGGGAATAAAGGCAGCGGGTGGTAAAATTGGCGTGCTATTTATTTAGATGAAGAGCACGCCAGATGATTGCCGTCAATGTCGATAAAATAACCTACACTTATGTCTT
>DNAS01000098.1:1356-9386 GCA_003485185.1 Phycisphaerales bacterium
GGCCCGTCCGGCTGCGGCAAGAGCACCCTGCTGCGCCTGATCGCGGGCGAGCTGACGCCTGACTCGGGGTTCCTGGTAAAAAAGAAAGGCCTGACCGTCGGCTACCTGCACCAGGATGTGCAGCTGACCCCCGGGCACTCCCTGCTGCAGGAGGTACTGTCGGCGTCCGAGGGCCTGGCGCGGGTGGAAGCCGAGCTGGAGCGCATTGAGGCGCAGCTGGCAGATCCACAGGTGTACGGAGATGAGAAAGCCCTGGCGCGCGCGCTCGACCGCCAGCAGCGCCTGGTGGACGAGTACACTTCCCTGGGCGGGCAGAACTACGAAAGCCGGGTTCGCACCACCCTGCTCAACCTGGGCTTCCAGGAAAGCGATTTTCGTCTGCCAGTGGAGGTGCTGAGCGGCGGTCAGAAGAAGCTGGCCGGGCTGGCGCGCCTGCTGGTACAGCAGCCTGACCTGCTGCTGCTGGACGAACCGGACAACCATCTCGACCTGCAAGGCAAAGCCTTCCTCGAGCGCTTCATCCGCGAGTACCGCGGCGCAGTGGTGATCGTGTCGCATGACCGCTACCTGCTCGATCTGGTGGTGGACGAGATCGTCGAGCTGGAGGACAGCCGCCTGACGGTCTTCCCGGGGAATTATTCCGAATACGCCTTCGAGAAGCAGACCTGTCTGCTGCGCCAGCAGCAGGTATTCAAGGCCCAACAAAAGGAGATTCAGCGTCTGGAGCAGTCCGCCAAGAACCTGCTGCTGTGGGGGCGCCAGTACGACAACGAAAAACTGATCAAGCGCGGCAGAAATATCCTCAAGCGCATCGAGCGCATGGAGAAGGTCGAGCGCCCGGTGCTGGAGCGCAAACGGATGAACCTGGACCTGCAAGGCTGGGTGGGCAGCCAGAAGGTGCTCGAGCTGCGCGGACTGGCAAAATCCTTCCCCGCCCCCGACGGCGGCGAGGAGCTGCTCTTCAGCGGGCTGGACCTGCGCATCGACCACGGCGAGCGGGTCGGGCTGGTCGGTGCGAACGGCGCGGGTAAATCCGTGCTGGTGCGCATCATCCTGGGGCAGGAAGAACCCAGCGCCGGTGAGGTCATCCTGGGTCCTTCGGTGCGCAGCGGGTATTACGCCCAGCAGCACGAGACCCTCGATCTGCAGCGCACGCTGTTGGACAGCGTCAGCCTGAGCGCCAACCTGAGCGAAGAGCACAGCATGGCGCTGCTGACGCGCTTTCTGTTCACTTACCAGCAGGCACGCGGTCTGGTCGGGAACCTGTCCGGCGGGGAACGCAGCCGCCTGCAGCTGGCGCTGCTGATGCGCGCCGGGGCCAATTTCCTCATCCTGGATGAGCCAACCAACCACCTGGACATCCCATCTGCCGAGGTGCTCGAGGACGCCCTGGCGGATTTCGAGGGTACCGTGCTGGTCATCTCGCACGACCGCTATTTCCTCGACCGCATCTGCACGCACCTGCTCGTGCTCGAGGGCGACGGCAAGACGCGATGGTTCACCGGGAACTTCCAGGCCTACGAGGAAATGATCCAGGCCGAGAACCCCGAGCGCCTCGCCCACCGCCGCGGAAAATACAAACGCCTCGCGCTGAGGTGAGCCTTCTCGACCCGCAGGATGGGCGGCATTCGCTCCGCCCGCCAGAGACGAGAAGATAAAATTTCCTGCCCCCTTTATCCCAGACCAAAATAAACGCGGCCTTGAATACCACTATTGCGGCTGCCTACGCTTCCGTGTAATCTACACGCGCCCTGCTTTGGGGTGGCAGGATCATGTGTTAGCGAGAGTGCTGTTACTGCCACAAGGGGTTCATGACGTGAGAGCATGCACGTTGACCGAACCTCGATCTTTCTTTTCAGGCGAAGGTTGCCGCAGCACGTGCAT
This sequence comes from Phycisphaerales bacterium, assembly GCA_003485185.1. Taxonomy (GTDB): domain Bacteria; phylum Planctomycetota; class Phycisphaerae; order SM23-33; family SM23-33; genus UBA12270. The sequence goes on from DNAS01000098.1 coordinate 3,241, forward strand.
GCCGAAAAGCGGACACATTTAGTGTTCTGAACAGGGAGGTCAGGAACCTATTTTCTCGCCGGCGTTCTCGGCGCGGATGCGGCCCGGCCGGGACCGACAAGTCCACAGTCTCGGGACATTTTGCATCAGGGAGGAAGAGTCGGAAGGCAAAAGACTTCGCAGGGATGAACGCAGATGCACGCGGATCACTGTTTTGTAAAAATCATATCCGCGTTTATCCGTGTTCATCCCTGCCGATTGTTATGGAAGGGAAATCTTCTGACAGCGGGGGCTTGTTTCCACACTCCGCGCGGGAGTGCGAATCTCGCATGACGCGCGCCCGTACAATCGCGACAAGTTTTCATGCCCGTTGGTGGTCTTTCGCGGACAGGCACAGGAAACGGGCCGTCAGGGCTCATCGGTGTCCGTGCCGGTCCAGAGGCGGTTGGAGCCGGCGCCGGGCAGAATTACGCCGTCGCTGCCGAGTTGATACCCCAGCCGCTCCACCGGCTGAGCCTCCACGTGCCCGTCGACAAAGGCGACGCCGCCGTTGTCCAGATGCCTCGCCTCGACGGGGGAGTGCCCGATCGGACCGTCCTTTCCCGCCGTCGGACCGAATTTCGAGACGCCTGCGCTGGTCGCGAGCTTTGGGGGGTCCAACGTGTAGGAGTGCATTCCATGGGAAGGATCGCCGCCCCGGCTGTCGCCCAGGAAAACCGTCCGCGCGGGCGTTTCCACCCTGGATTCGCGGACCGGGAAATTCGTGTAGCGCCCCGAGACCACGTCGCGCGAGTCGCCCAGGTACTGGTAGTTGTAGCCGTACGCGCCGTTGCGGATGTCGCGGGCGAACGGACCGTCCAGGGAGGGACACAGGAACCGCTCGTTGGTCATGACGGTGGTCTGGGCGTCGCCAAAGGGCAGCGCATAGGGCGTCGGGTCGATCGCCGGCCCAACCCCTTCGTCGAAGAACCACTGCCATCGGGGCTTGGAACGCCCGTAGCGGTTCACGTAGACCGTGCCGTCCTCATTGAAGCTCATGCGAACCGGCGGGAACACCTCCCGGTTGTCGCCCAGGTATGCCAGCCCCGCCCCGGCCAAACGACGCAGGTTCATCTGGCAGACGGCGCTCCGGGCCAGCGCCTTGGCCCGCGCCAAGGAGGGAAGAAGAATCGAGACCAGCAACGACAGGATCGCCGTCACCACCAGCAATTCCACCAGCGTAAAGCCGGCGGTCCCCCTAGGCCCCCTTTGCCCTGAAGCCTTGTTCCACGCGGTCATGGCCGCACTCCTTTCGGCTGCCGCGCACCTTACGCGCGGAGCCCTCACGAGGAATCACGGTGGCTGGCTGGCGTCCGACAAGGACGTGGGCTGGCTGGTCCGACCGGGATGCCCGGCCGGGAGAAACTTACTTCGTCAGGATCAGTTTGTTGTTCCGGGTAATCCGCAACCGGTACTGCTCGTTCCCAAAGGCAATTCGTATCTCGTTCCAGGGGCCGAACATTGTTTTGGCGTCCAGCAAGGGAGTCTCCGAGAAGGAAGGATCGCGCCGGGGCGCCGCGGCGGCGGGGGTGGACGGCGGTCGAGGATTCATGGCTGCCTGCCCCCTTGGCCAACGCCTCGCAAGTCGAGCGGGCAGGCGTCCTCCAAACACTCCAGTCCGCAGCACGGGCATCGGTCGGTGTCGGGCTCCCGGCACAATGGGCAGGCAGGTTCCAGTCGCCGAGTCAGTTCTCCGGACAGGTCCCGCTCTTTCCAGAATTCCAACAGGACGTGCAAGCGACGGGCCATGGCGGCGCCCACCAGGTTCTCGATGCGGCAGCTCTGGCGGTGGGCCTGATCCGCGGGAAGCTCCAGAATATCCGTCAGGAACCGCTCGACCACTTCATGCCGGGCGTGCAAACTGGCAACCGCACGCTGTCCCAAGGGGGTAAGCCGGAAGAAATGGCGCTCATCCTGCTCTAGGTATCCGGCGGTCCGCAACGCCCGCATCGATACCGAAACGCTTCCTCGCGTGGTGCCCAGGCGGCGGGCAATGTCGCTGCCCCGCGCATAACCGCGATCGCTTAATGCGTCCTCAACGGCCAACAGGTGATGAGCGGCGCTGTGCGTCAGTCCCTGAGGGGAAAATTTCTTGGCCTTGTAGGTCTGGGTATCCATGTCGCGATTCCTGTTTGCTTGAATATACAAACATGAGTATGCCAATTCAAACAATTTGCGGAATTATTTTTTTAATTGCACATAATTCCTTTATATGAAAATAGATATGAGAGTCTGGAACCGGAGGGAGGCAATGGGGGAGGCAATGGGGGGCAGGAACCTATATTCCCACCGGCGTTTCCGGCGCGCATGCGGTCCGGCCGAGACCAACAAGCCCCCTGCGTCAACTTGTCCCGTTGGGGCAGGGGACCGAATTCGCCGTGACGAAGAAACACCCAAGAACCCCGCTTGACAGCGTGGGCTTGTTCATTCCGTCCGCGCGTCGATCCCACACGGCTTGCAAGCAAGCCGTGCCACCCGTCGCCGTCCGTCAGCGGCTGACGACGAAGATCGCCAGGTCGGCCTTTCGGTTCGGGTCGTCGTAGACCTCGGCGCGGGCCTCGGTGTCCAGGCAGACGCGGCGGTGGACGGTGTATCCCTGGTCTCGGCAGAAGTCCTCGAAGTCCGCGACGGTCAGGAACCGGATGTTGGGCGAGTTGTACCACTTGTAGTGGAGCACGCCGGGCGATTCGGGCGCCCTGCCGTCGTGGTAGAGCATGTCGCGCAGCTTGTAGTACCCGAAGTTCGGGAAGCTCACCACGCAGCGCCGCCCGACGCGGACCATGTCGGCCAGCACCCGCTCGACGTCGCGGACGGCCTGGAGCGTCTGGGAGAGGATCACGCAGTCGAACTGCCCGTCGGCGAACTGCCCGAGCCCCTCGTTGAGGTCGGCCTGCACGACGTCCAGGCCGCGCCGCACGCAGGCGAGGATCTTCCGCTCGTCCAGCTCGACGCCCAGCAGCGGGGCGTGGCCGCGGTCCTTCAGCAGCTTCAGCAGCGAGCCGCTCCCGCAGCCGAGGTCCAGCACGCTCGCCGATTCCGGCAGCAGCTCGACGATCCGCTCGTAGTCCAGGCGCTGCGGATGGAAGATGCTCGTGGGGCTCTGCGCACCGGCGTCTTCGTCGTCTTTGGCTGCTTCGGCCTTGGCCGCGCCGCGCTCATTGAGGTTCTCCAGGAACGCGCCGATCAGCCGGCCGTAGCGGTCCAGGTCTTCGGTCAGCAGGAACGCGTCGTGCCCGCAACTGCTGTCGATGTTGCAGTAGCTGACGGGCTTGTTGCCCGCGAGCAGCGCGTGGACCATCTGGCGCGACTGGTCGGGGGGGAACAGCCAGTCGCTCGTGAAGCTCAGCACCAGCCAGCGGCAGCGGCTGGCGGCGAAGCTCGCGGCGAGTTTCTCCGGCGTGTCGCCCAGGTCGAACAGGTCCATCGCCATGGACAGGGCGAGGTAGCTGTTGGCGTCGAACCGCTCGACGAACTTGTCACCCTGGTAGGCCAGGTACGAGCCGACGGAGAATTTCTTCTCGAACTCGGTGGCCACCTGCCGCGGCTGGAGGCGGTTGGCGCCGAACTTCTGGGCCATCGCCTCGCGCGAGAGGTAGGTCACGTGCCCGAGCATGCGCGCGATGGCGAGCCCGACGGCCGGGATCGGCCCGCCGTCGTAGTACTGCCCGCCGCGGAAGTTGGCGTCGCGGAGGATGGCGTTGCGCCCGACGACGTCGAAGGCGAGCGCCTGGCTGGTCAGTCGCGGGCTGGTGGCGACGGCGATCGCGCCGCGGACGGATTCGCTGTGTCGCGTCGCCCACCCGAGTGCCTGGTGTCCGCCCATCGACCCGCCGATGACGGCCAGCAGCCGCGAGATGCCCAGGCGCTCCACGAGCAGGCGCTGGACGTTGACGATGTCGCCGACGGTGATGGTGGGGAAGTCCTGCCCCCAGGGCCGCCCCGTGGCGGGGTTGACCGAGCCGGGCCCGGTGGTCCCCCGGCAGCCGCCCAGCACGTTCGGGCAGAGGACGAAGTAGCGGTCGGTGTCGATGCACTTTCCGGGCCCGACGGCGATGTCCCACCAGCCCGGCGTGTCGGCGGGGTTGTGGGCGGCCACGTGCGAGTCGCCGCTGAGCGCGTGGCAGATGAGCACCGCGTTGCTGCGGTCGGCGTTGAGTTTGCCGTAGGTCTCGTAGACCACCGTCACGGACGGCAGCTCGCCGCTGCGTTCCAGCGCCAGCGGCTCATCGAACACCGCCGTCTGCGCGTGCGTCAGGGGCACGGCCGCCCGGGCGCTGTCGCTGCTGAGGAACAGGTCGTCGCTCATGAACGCATCCTTCCGATTTTCCGCTTTCAGTTTTCCGCTTTCCGCAGCGCCTGGTCGAGGTCGGCCTGGATGTCGCGCACGTCCTCGATGCCGACGCAGAGCCGGATGAACTCCGGCGAGACGCCGGCCGCCCGCTGCTCGGACTCGCTGAGCTGCTGGTGCGTCGTGCTGGCCGGGTGGATGACGAGCGTCTTGGCGTCGCCGATGTTGGCCAGGTGGCTGCACAGGCGGACGGCGTTGATGAACTTCTCTCCGGCGGCCTTTCCGCCCTTGATGCCGAACCCGAGGATCGCGCCCGGGCCTTCGGGCATGTACCGCTTGGCCAGCGCGTGGTGCGGGTGGCCCTTCAGCCCGGGGTAGTTCACCCACTCGACGCGCGGGTGCGCGCCCAGCCACTCGGCGACGGCGCGGGCGTTTTCCACGTGCCGCGGCATGCGGAGGTGGAGCGTCTCGATGCCCAGCAGGAAGCACCACGCGGCGAACGGGCTCATGCACGCGCCGGTGTCGCGCAGCCAGTGCGTCCGCACGTGCACGGCGAAGGCGATCGGACCGACCGGTTTGAGCGCCTCGGTGAAGACCACGCCGTGGTAGGCGGGGTCGGGCTTGGCGAACTGGGGCCAGCGGTCGGCGTCGGCCGCCCAGTCGAACGTCCCGCCGTCGACCAGCGCCCCGCCGACGTGCACGCCGTGCCCGCCGAGGTACTTGGTCGTCGAATAGACCACGATGTCCGCGCCGTGCTCGATGGGGCGCAGCAGGGCGGGCGTGCAGACGGTGTTGTCCACGATCAGCGGAACGCCCGCGTCGTGGGCGACGGCCGCGATCTTCGCGAAGTCCGGAATGTTGTTGCTCGGGTTGCCGATCGACTCGATGTAGACGCAGCGCGTGTCGGCGTCGATGAGCTTCGCGGCCGCGGCGGGATCGTCCGCGTCGAAGAAGCGCGTCTCGATGCCCAGCTTCGGCAGGGTCTGGGTGAACAGCGTGACTGTCCCGCCGTAGAGCGTCTTGGCGGACACGATGTTCTGCCCCTGGCCGGCCAGCGTGCAGACGGTGGCGGTGATGGCGGCCATCCCGCTCGAAAACGCCAGCGCCGCCGCGCCGCCGTCCATCGCCGCCAGGCGTTTCTCCAACACGTCGCAGGTGGGGTTCATCAGGCGCGAGTAGATGTTGCCGAACTGTTTGAGGGCGAACAGGTCGGCCGCGTGTGCGGTGCTCTCGAAGTTGTAGGCCACCGTCGCGTAGATCGGCACGGCCCGCGAATGCGTCGTCGGGTCGTCCTGCTGCCCCGCGTGCAGCGCCAGTGTGCCCAGGTGCAACTTGTCGCCTCGATCGGTCATGTGCTTCTCCTTCGCCGACGCGAAAAGCGAATCCTGGATTCGACGGGAGAAGGTGGGCAGGCAGCCGCGAGAGGATGCGTTTCTACAAAAACGCCTCTCGCAGGGAGAGGCTTTCGATTGCCCGGCGCTTTCGCGTCGCGGGCCGCATCGATCCCTTGCGGGCTGACTGCGGCACCTTATCCCAGTCGCGGATCGCTCCGCCGTCGGAACAGGTTGCCGTGCGGTCGTCGGGTCAGTGCCCTCGCGCACTCTTGATGCCGGAAACAAACATACCGCCCGAGGGGCCAGTCCGTCAAGAGGAAAAATCGCGCCGCGGGAAATTAGAGCCTATCCTGATAACTTCAAGGGCCGCGACGGGCCGGATTTTGACGCAGGCCAAGGCGCAAGGGCGACGACATATCTTTGATGATATGTCGAGCCCGAGCAACGCCGACATGCGGCAAAAGACGGTCCATCCCAAAGGATTGCGACAAAAACCGCCCGTCTGC
>DNAS01000098.1:9634-10061 GCA_003485185.1 Phycisphaerales bacterium
GCAGTTATCAGGATAGGCTCTTATCCGCGCGAGCGGACCTGGGCGACGAGCGATTCCGTCGCTTCCGTGTCGCGCTGGACCTGGCGGAGGAACGAGTCGGCATCGAGTTCGCCCAGGACGGCTTGGCGTTCGGCGTCGCGGGCGAACGTGATGCGGCGGAAGGGGTTCTCGAAGTCCTTGGCCCGGCTGGCGCGGGTCTGCTCGGCGACGTGCCGCTGAAGGCACAGCGCCTCGTCCAGCGACGCCGCCCACTGCGCGCCGGAAAGTTTTTCCGCGCCGAGTTCCTTGCCAAATTCTTTGCCAAAAAACGTGCAGAGCGTGGCGTAGGCGTGGCGGCGCTTGTCGAGTTCGTAGCGGGCCCAGAGTTCGTCGTACCGCGCGTGGACGGCGGACCAGCCGGCCAGGCGTCCCGCGCCAAGGTCCGCGC
>DNAS01000098.1:10162-13411 GCA_003485185.1 Phycisphaerales bacterium
TTCCCGCGCCAAGGTCCGCGCGGAGCGAGTCGGCGTCGGGCTCGGTCAGCAGCTGGCCGCCGAGGTTGACCCAGCGGGTCTGGCGCGCCCCTGCCAGCGCACTGGTCATGTCGGAAAGTCGCGCCCGCGGGTTGTCCGCCATCCAGGCCAGCAGATTCTTCATCGCGTAGTGGTGCAGCATCTGGCGGTAGGCGGCGTGGGCGCGGGCGGCCTTCAGGACCACCACCGCGCGGCGCGAGTTTTCCACGCCGTCGGCCAGCACGTCGAGTTTTTCGGCGGCGGCGGGGTCGGCTGCCAGCAGCTTGCGGCCTTCCTCGGCCAGCGCGGCGTCGGATGCGCCCTGGACATTCCTCCCGGCCGCCCGGGCGGCGGCTGCGCCGATCCACTTCTCCAGCAGCGCCATCGCCGCGAAGATTTCCTCGGCCGTGTCCGGCGCCAGCGGATCGGTCTCGATGTGCTGGCGCTTTTCGACGCGCCGGTCCCGCGCGGCGTATTTCCACGCGTTCCTCGCCAGGGCGTACATGTTGTACATCCACCAGTACGCGGGCATGAGTTCCAGGCGGTCGGCGGAAGCGTTGTTGCTCAGCAGCGAAAACGGCAGCGGCACGTCCAGCTCGGCCGGGTAGTCGCCCTTGGCCAGCAGCACGTAGGACGCGAACCGGCAGCAGTGCTTGACGCTCACGCAGAGCCCCGGCCAGAAGCCGCGCCCCGCGAGGAGTTCGCCATCGGGCGCGCGGCTGTTGTGGTTGGAGCCCAGCGTCGCGCCCGCGGCGATGTTGCTCTGTCCGAGCACCGTCGCGGCGATCAGGAACGAGTTGTTGTGGTGCTGCTCGTGGGCGGGCAGGAGCAGGCTGTGCAGCACCTCGCAGCAGGCGATGGTCGAGTTGTCGCCGACGGCCACGTGCGCCACCCGCGCGCCGCGCAGGAGCGAGACGTTCTCGCCGAGGGCGAAGCGCTCCGCCTTGACGCCTTGAATGATCCGGCAGCCGGGGGACGCCACGCCGTCGGACAGGTCGGCCCCCTCGCCGACGAGCGCGGGCTGCTCCGCCGTCGAGGCGATGGTCACGTTCTCCAGGCGGTCGGCCCCGCGGACGATGGCGTGCGGGCCGAGAATCGCGTCGCGGATCGTCCGGCAGTTGCGCACCATCGCGCCGGGTCCGACGACCGCGCAGACCTCCCGCCGCCCGGCTGGCTCGCGCAGGCGCGCCTGGAGGGCCTCGTCGTCGGGCCAGCGGGCGGCCAGGTGCGCGTCGGCCGGCAGCATGCCGTCAAACGCCGCCACCGCGCGGCGCCCATTCTCGTTGCCCAGTTCCAGCACGGCGCCCTGCCCGAAGGTCCCCTCGCCCGTCGCCAGCAGCTCGCCGACGTTCTGGACGATCGCGCCGTCGCCGATCCGGCAGCGGGACAGGTGTCCGACGTTGTGCACGGCCACCCCGTCGCCCAGGTCGCACGCGGCGATCCGGCTGGCGGTCAGGCCCACCGGCACGGATAGCCCGTCGCGTTCCAGCACGCCCGGCGCGAGCCTGCCGATCCGCACCAGGCCGTGGAACTCGCAGTTGCGCACCAGGGCCGGGTCGAACGGCTGGGACACCAGCACGCGGTCCCAGCGGTCCGCGCGGTTTCCGTTGCGCTCTAGGGCGTCGATCTCGGCGCGTTCGAGCAGGCGGTGGTGGCTTGGGCGCCCGGCGAGTCCATCGCGGAACGCGCGCTCGTCGGCGCCCTGGGGGGCCCAGTCCCGCCCCAGCGCGGCGGCCGTCGTCTTTTTCTCCCGGCTCATCGAATGGTCCTTTTGCTCCGCGCCTGGCCAAGGCGCAGAATTCTCCCGCTGTTACTATCGGCATTGTCGGGCCAGCAGGCAAATCCGAAATCCCCCGCGCCGGGACCGGGAAAAGCGAAATTCCTTCCGGGCGTTTTGGATTCCCGAGCGGGCGGGGGATAGAATGTCAGCGTCGCGCCGCGCCGTGCCGCGCGGTAATCCGCAATCGGACAGCGAGAATTCATGGGCCAGATCCTGGAGAATTACAAGAAGCTCTCCGCCCGCGCCGAGGAAGCGCTGCACTGGGCGCAACAGGCGGAGAAAATCCGCATCCAGGTGGGGTCGGCCACCTGCGAGAACGCCGCCGGCGCCGAGGAAGTGCTGGCCGAGTTCCGCAAGCACATCGCCGCGTCGGGGCGCGACGACATCCTTTTGCGGCGGACCGCCTGCACCGGCCGGTGCAGCTGCGAGCCGATCGTCGGGGTGATGATCCCCGGGAAGACGGCCGCCAAGTACGAGAAGGTGGACCGCGAACTCGTCCACCGCATTTTCACGCAGCACGTCCTGGGCGGCCAGCCTGTCGCGGACCGCCTGCTGGACTCGCCCCCGGAAACGATGGTGCGCTACGAGCTGCTGTTCTGCGGTTCGGCGCGGTGCGGACGGCTGCTGAAGAAGGACTTCCGCCATCTCTTTGTGGACAGGCTCGCGGCGCGGAAGATTCCCGAGTCGCAGGCGCGGGTCATCGCGGCCAACTGCTTCGGGCTGTGCCGGTCCGAGGTCATCGGCAAGGCGTCGCACGTGCTGGTGCTCCCGAGCAAGGTCATCTACCGCATCGCCGACGAGGCGGACCTGGACGAGATTCTCGAATCGCACATCCTGTCCGGGCGGATCGTCGAGCGGCTTCGCGTGCCCGACGCGCCCATCGGCCAGCGCTTCTTCGAGATGTACGGCGACGTGGCGTTCTTCAACCGCCAGAGCCGCATCGCGCTGCGCAACAGCGGGATCATCGACCCGGAGAACCTCTTCGAGTACGTGCACTTCAACGGCTTCGAGGCGCTGGCGCGGGCGTTGGACCGCAACGACCCGGCGTGGGTGGTCGAGCAGGTGACGGCGGCCAAGCTCCGCGGGCGCGGCGGCGGGGGGTACCCCACGGGCCTGAAGTGGGCCGGCGCCGCCGAACAGGCGGGCGAGACGAAATACATCATCTGCAACGCCGACGAGGGCGACCCCGGCGCGTTCATGGACCGCAGCATGCTCGAGGGCGACCCGTTCAGCGTGCTGGAAGGCATGATGATCGGCGCGTTCGCCATCGGCGCGACGCGCGGGTTCCTGTACATCCGCGCGGAGTACCCGATGGCCATCCGCCGCGTCGAGCACGCCATCGCCCAGTGCCGCGAGCACGGGCTGCTGGGCGAAAACATCCTGGGCTCGGGCTTCTCGCTGGATTTGGAGATTCGCCTGGGCGCGGGGGCGTTCGTCTGCGGCGAGGAGAC
>DNAS01000187.1:0-2918 GCA_003485185.1 Phycisphaerales bacterium
GCTCAGCGCCCCGCTGAAGCCCGTGCCCAGCGACGAGGCGAACGCCCCGGCCCCGCCGGCGGCGAGTACCGCCCCGGCCGACCACAGCGTCGCGTCCCGCGCCGCAGCCGCGTCGCGCCCCGCCGCGGCCAGCACGCCCTCGAACTTCGCGCCCCACTCGTTCTCCACGCCCAGCGCGATGGCGTACGGCAGGTACCGCTCGAACAATTCGGGCGTCTTTTCCGGCGGGGTGGCGGCGTTCAGCAGGTCGGCCTCTGCCGTCGCCAGGTACATGCGGAAACCCTCGATGCGGTCGAGGACGGCCCGCCCTTCGACGGTCGGCGCCTTCAGCAGGTGGTAGAACATCACGTTCAGGACGATCAACCCGGCGAAGACGCCCATCATCCACGGCCCGCCGAGGATCGCCGCGAAGACCAGCCCCGCCACCTCGCCGGCGAAAAACGGCAGCGCGAACGCCGTCAGCATCACCGCCGCGACGCTCCGGCCGAGCTTCTTTCCGATCTCGCTTCGCCGCTTCGCGTCGCGCCATGCCGCGACCACCTGCCTGCCCAGCATGGTGACGGCGAAGCTCCACCCCGTCAGCCAGACCAGGATGAACAGCAGGGCGATCTTCCGCGCCCCCGGCGCCGCGAGGGCAGCCGCCGCCAGCAGCCCGGCCGACAGCACCACCCCCACGATCAGCAGCGCGCGGTTGGCGACGAAGAGTCGCTTCTCATACGCCGCCGAGAGGGCCTTCTTCAGGGCCTTGATCGCCGCCTGGAACTTCGCGTGGTTCGCCTGCTTGACTTCGATCGGCGGCGAGAGTTTCTCCAGCGCGAGTCGCTCCTCCTCGCAGAGCGGGCGGCGCTTCTGCGCCCGCGACGGGCCCAGGCGGTATTCGCCGCCTGCCGGTTCCTCGATGGCGACGTGACCTTTGGCGGCAGCGCCGACGACGGCTGCGACGAAGCAGACGCGGTCGAACCCCAGTTTCCAGACGAAGCGCACCGCAGCCGCGGATAGATTCTCCGGCGGTTCGAACAGCGGCACGATCAACCCTTCCGCCGGGTCGCGCCCGACGCGCCACCACGCCGCGAAGTAGTAGGCCAGCACGGCCAGCAGCGCCGCCAGCCCCACGGCCAGGTGCGCGTTGTCGAACAGCGCGTCCAGGAGCATCTTCATCGGCGTCGGCGCGGGCACGAGGTTCTTGGGAAAGCTCACGACGACGGTCAGTCCTTCGCCCTTGGCCAGCGGGGCGGTGGTGACGACCGTCGGCCGGCCCGACGCGTCGAACCCCGCCCGCCAGTCCTTGCCCTTTCCGCCGGCGAGGCCGGTGTAGGCCTCCGTCTTGACCTTCGCGCGGTCGGCGCCGGCCGGCAAAGTCACCGTCGCCGACGCCGAGTCGATGGGAAAGCTCCAGAAGTTGCCCGTCACGTTCCAGTACAGCTCGTCGTGGTCGGAGAAGAACCGCAGTTGCCCGTCGGTGCGGTAGGTGATCGTGTAGGTGTAGACCCCCGGTTGCAGCAGGACGTTCTCTCGCCCGGCGTAGACGCGGAGGAAGTCGCTCTCCTCCTTGCAGTGGTACGCCTCGGGCGCCCCGTCTCGCAGCACGCGGACGATCTTCACCGGCCTGGCGTCCAGCGTGTAAGCCATGCCGCGAAAGACCGTCGGGATGTCGCGGTAAATGCCGCGCTGGATCTCCTTGCCCTCGGCGCGAACGCGGATCGTCTCGGTGACGGTCAGCCAGCCGTCGGAATGCACCTCGATGTCGCTGTGGTAGCGGAGAATCCGCTCGTCGCCGCGCGCGGCCGCGCAGGCGAGCCCCAGCGCCATCGCCGCGAATGCCAATCGTTTGGCGGTCATGAAATGATGTCCCATTGTTGAAGAAGAGTTCGAAGTTCGGAGTTCGGAGTCATTTCGTCATGCCCTGCGATTTTTGACCTTTTCCGAAACAGCCCCGGTGCGGGAGGGAAAACGCCTCGAACGGCTTGCGGTTCGGCGTGGTCATATCTTTCTCTCGCGTCCCGGCGACCGCTCCCTCACGGTCGCGGCTCTGTAAGAGGCGCGCCGGACGTTCCCCGCTATTGCCACTTCTTCCACTCACCACTCGTCACTCTCTTCACACTTCCACCTTCGGCGCTTCGCGGTGGGTGGCGGTCTCGATCTCGAAGAACTCCGCCCGCGCGAACCCGAACGCCCGCGCCACGAGGTTTCCGGGGAACGACTCGACGAGGATGTTGTAGTTCCGCGCGGCCCCGTTGTAGTACCGCCGGGCCATCTGGATCTGGTCCTCGATGTCCGCCAGTTGCGTCTGGAGGTCGAGGAAGCTCCGGTTGGCCTTCAGGTCGGGGTACGCCTCTGCCAGCGCGAACAGCCCGCGGAGCTGGTCGGTCAGGGCGTTCTCGTCGGTGCGGCGCTGGGCGAGGGTCTCGTCGCCGGCCGCCCGGCTGCGCAGCGCCGCGACCCGCTCCAGCACGGCCTGCTCGTGCCGGCTGTAGCCCTTGACGCACTCCAGCAGGTTGGGCACCAGGCTGTGGCGGCGCTTGAGCTGCACGTCCACGCCGCTCCAGCCTTCCCGCAGGAGGTTCCGCGAGCGGACCAGGCGGTTGAACGCGACGATCACCCACAGGCACAGACCCCCCGCCGCCAGCACCGCCAGAGTCCACGGAATCGAAAGGTTCATTGCGATCATGCCGACAGCAGACACCATCGCCCCGCCCGTGTCAACCGGGCGGAGTGTTTGTACGCAACCGCGCACGCGGAGGGATAAGCGTCAAAGAATTTCGCAGGGATGAACGCGGATATACGCGGATAGTTTCAACATTTCCTATCCGCGTTCATCCTGTTGATCCCTGCGAATTGTCTTGGGGAAGAAAACATAGCCGAACGGCAAGCCGTACGGCTGCGTGCGCGGCGGCGGGGGTGCCACGGCTTGCTTGTCA
>DNAS01000187.1:3063-5492 GCA_003485185.1 Phycisphaerales bacterium
GCAAGCAAGCAGTGCCACCCGTCTTTGTCCGAGCCGCGGGACCGCGCCCTACAGCTCCGGCAGCTTCACGTCGTCGCCCGTGCGGCGTTGCCACTGGCGAATGCGCCCCAGCAGCTCGCGCATGCGCGGGCGCTGGTCGGGCCGGGCGGCGAGGTTGCGCGTCTCCAGCCCGTCGGCGTTCAGGTCGTACAGCTCGTGCTCGCCGCAGGCCGAGACGTTCAGTTTCCAGCCGTCGGGAGTGATGACCGTCCGCGATGGCGCCTGGACGGACCGGGCGATTTGTTCCGGCGAGCCGAGGTCCGCCAGGTCCTGCGGCAGGGCCTTTTCGAGCCAGCCTCGGGCGGCCGCGGCGTCCCAGATTCCGCTGTCGGTCCCGTTCCACTCGACGAACACGTCGCGCGCGGGCTCGGCGCCGCCTTCCAGCACCCCGCGAAGCGACTCGCCCGGCAAATCCGCCGGCGCGTCGCCGCCGAGCAGGTCCGTCAGGGTGGGCGCCAGGTCCACGTGCCCGACCGGCGCCGCGACGCGGCGGGCGCGGCGCTGCCCCGGCAGGCGAACCAGCAGCGGAACGCGGAGCGCTTCCTCGAACAGGACGCACTTGGCCAGCAGGCGATGGCTGCCCATCATGTCGCCGTGGTCGGAAGTGTAGACCACGACGGTCTCGTCGGACTGGCCCGTCTCGTCGAGGGCGTCGAGAATGCGCCCGACGTGCGTGTCCACCAGGCTCACCAGGCCGTAGTAGTTGGCGATCATCCGGCGCCAGTCGTCGGTCGTCCGCAGCGGCAGCCCGCTGTGACCCAGCTCGCGATAGGCGCGTGCGAAGGCGCGGGTCTTGAGCGGCTGGTCGGCCGTCGGCGCGTCGTCGAAGTTCGCCGGCAGCGGAATGTCCGCCGGGTCGTACTGCCCGTCGCGCGGGCCGAAAAACGGCATGTGAGGCTGGAGAAAATTCACGAACAGCACCCAGGGCCGCCCCCGATGGGACCGGATGAACTCTCCCGCCGTCTCGGCGAGATAGGCCGCCTTGGAAAGTTCCTCCGGGAATCGGGCAGCCTCGTAGCGGCTGAACCGGTCCCTCTTTTCCGGCCGCATGCCGCGGGAAATCAACCAGTGGTGATAGCTGCTGCGGGCATCCGCGTCGCGACCGGCGGAGAAGTACTCGGCGTAGCCGTCCTCGATGGCCCGCCAGTGGTCGAACCCGTGTTGGGCCCAGATCTCGTCGCCCAGGTGCCATTTGCCGTGGTGAGCCGCAGCGTATCGGCCGGGCGGGAGCATCTCCGGCAGGCAGGGAACCTCCGCCGGCAGCGGCACGTTGTTCGCCGTGCAGCCGTTCTGGTGCGGATACAGCCCCGTCAGCAGCGACGACCGCGACGGCGTGCAGACCGGCTGCGTGACGTACGTCCGCTCGAACAGCGTGCTTTGCGAAGCCAGGCGGTCGAGGTTGGGCGTCTGGATGACGCCGTTGCCGTACGCGCCGAGCGTGTCGGCGCGCTGCTCGTCGGTGTAGAGGAACAGGAGGTTGGGCATGGGCGTACTGTACCATCCCCCGCCACGGCGTCAACCGGCCGATCTTCCGTATGACAGGCGTCTCGCCTGACCTACGAAAATCCTCCCCGCTGGCAGCGGGGCGAAATCCGCGGTATAATGAATTTTGAACCAATCCACCGATTTCTGGAGGTTTTTCCGCCGCCGATGGCTGAGATGAAACGAACGAGCCTTGGGGTGCAGGCCGAGCGAGCGTTGCTGGTCTCGGTGCTCCTTCCCGGTTCGACCAACGACCCGATGGACCCCGTGGGCGAGCTTCGCAGCCTGGCCAGGACCGCCGGCGCGGTCGTCGTGGACGAAATGGTCGCCCGCCGCCAGCGGATCAACGCCGCCCTGTACGTCGGAAGCGGAAAGGCCCAGGAGATCGCCGACCGCTGCGACCGGAACGAGGTCGACACGATCCTCTTCGACAACGACCTGACCCCCGCGCAGATCCGCGACCTGGAGGAAATCACCCGCCGCAAGGTGCTCGACCGGAGCGAGCTGATTTTGGACATCTTCGCGGCGCACGCGCGGACGGCCGAAAGCCGCCTCCAGGTGGAGCTGGCGCAGCTGATCTACACCTATCCGCGCCTGCGTCACATGTGGACGCACCTGGAGCGGGTGGCTGGCGGCGCGACGACGGCTGCTGCCGCCGTCGGCGGCATCGGAACGCGCGGGCCCGGCGAAAAGCAGATCGAAATCGACCGCCGCCTCGTCCAGAAACGCGTCAGCTTCCTCCGCGGGCAGATTTCCGAGATCGACCGGCGGAAGATGCGCCAGGTGCGAAGCCGGCGCGACACGTTCGGCGTCTGCCTCGTCGGATACACCAACGCCGGAAAAAGCACGCTGATGAACCTGCTGACCGGCGCGGACGTGTATGTGGCCGACCAGCTCTTCGCCACGCT
>DNAS01000187.1:5721-6347 GCA_003485185.1 Phycisphaerales bacterium
CTCGGCTTCGTGCGCGCCCTGCCGCATCACCTCGTCGCCAGCTTCCGCGCCACGCTGGAAGAGGCCATCTGCGCCGACCTGCTGATCCACGTGGCCGACGCCTCGCACGAGCGCGTCGAGCAGCAGATCCAGGCGGTCAACGGCGTGCTGGACGAACTCGGTTGCGACCGCTCGCGCGTGCTGCTGGCGATGAACAAGATCGACCGGATCGCCGACCCGACGGTCCGCCAGGTGCTGGGGGGCAAGCACGACGGGGCGATTTTCCTTTCGGCCGCCACGGGGGCCGGGGCCGACGCGCTGGCGACCGAAGTCGCCCGCCGCGCCGGCGGAATGCCCGTCCGCGTCCGACTCCGCGCCAACTGCGCCAATGGGCGCCTGATGCAATACATCGCCCGCCATGCGCAGGTCGAGCGCCAGAGCTACGCGGATGTGACGGCCGAGATCGACGCCTTCATGCCCGNNCGAAACCCTCGCCGCCCTCCGCGGATTCGGACCCGACGTCGAAGTCCTCGAATCCCGTTAAGGGCCTCACGCCGGGCGGTAGCGCGACGGCGGGGCGCCGAACCGCTCGCGGAAGGCGCGGGAGAAGTGGAACGGGCTGCTGTAGCCCAGGCGCTCGGCGATCT
>DNAS01000187.1:6500-6930 GCA_003485185.1 Phycisphaerales bacterium
GTAGCCCAGGCGCTCGGCGATCTGGGCGACGGACAACGCCCCCATCCGCAGCAGTTCGGCGGCCGTCCCCAGGCGCAGCTCGTCGTAGTACTCCTTGGGTCCCTTGCCGGCCAGCACGCGGAACACCTCGCGGAAGCGCCGCTCGCCGAGGCCCGCCTCGGCCGCCATCTGGCAGACGGTCAGCGGCGCGCCGCGGGCGGCGCGCATCCGCTCGATGACGCGCTCGATCGCCGCCCGGTGCGGCTGGGGACGGACCCGCTGCCCGCGCCAGTTGGCCAGCCAGCGGTAGAGCATGGCCGACAGGACGGCCGACGCCTGCGCCCGCGCGGCGTGGCTGGGGCGCGTCAGCAGGCGGAAACACTCGTCGCAGTGGGCCTGCTCGTGATCGTCGCGCGGCACGGCGAGCCGGTGGTGCAGCGGCAGCGGAGGC
>DNAS01000187.1:7068-7862 GCA_003485185.1 Phycisphaerales bacterium
CCCCGCCGATCCGCACGTGGAACCACCAGAAGTTCCACCGCTCGGCCGCGCACCAGTACGCGGCGATGCGAGGGTTCTCGACGGCCACCAGCGTCTCGCCGGGCAGATCCAGCCCGCCGCCGCCGAAAAACTCCATCCGCCCGCGCCCGCTCAGCGTGCGGACGAGGATCAACTCGTCGGAGTGGGGCGACTGCCGCCGCACGCGGTACGACGGGTCGGCCCACACCGTCCAGATGCGTTCCAGGGCGATTTCCGCCGTCGCCACCGGCGAGGCGGTCCAGGAGGTCTCGTTGTGCATGGACAAAGCATACCACGGATTTCCGAAATATGTATGCAAAACGCCGATAATGCTATTTTTGGTACACAAAAATTCCTATATATGTATGGCAAGTTCCGCCGCCGAAGCGGGACGACGCGAACGAAAAGGAGCCTGCCATGGCCGAACCGGTCGCCGACGGAATCCGCGCGATGCTTCCGCGCGAGAAGATGACCCCCTCCGCCCGCAAGTTGCGGGACACCTACGCCGTCACGCCCGGCGCGCCGCTGTTCCGCCGCGAGTTCGGGTATTACTGCCTGGAGCGCTGGTACGAGCAGGGTCTGCCGCGCGACGCGAACCTCGCGGAGGTCTTCCAGTACGACCCGCCGGGCAATCACGGCCTGGGCGAACTCGGCTGGTGCGAGGCCGCGTTCTGTCCGGCGTTCGAGGACAAGGTGCTCGAGGACCGCGGCGAACACGAGGTCTATCAGGACGCCGCCGGGCGCGGCGTGCTCGTCTTCAAGGGGCGGCGCAGCGG
>DNAS01000187.1:7998-8222 GCA_003485185.1 Phycisphaerales bacterium
GTCTTCAAGGGGCGGCGCAGCGGCTTCATGCCCGAATACGTGGACCATCCCGTCAAGGACATGAAGACGTGGGTCGAAAACTGCAAGTGGCGGATGGACCCCGCGACGCCGGAGCGATGGAAGGGCTTCGACGAGCGGATGGCTAAGGCGAAGGCCGCGGCAGGGCAGGGACGGATGATCTCCCAGAGACTCGTCGGGCCGTACATGTACCTGCGCAGCCTGAT
>DNAS01000067.1:0-17703 GCA_003485185.1 Phycisphaerales bacterium
CCTGTGCAGCGAGGAACTCGACCGCATTCTCCGCACCATGGGCTTCGACGTGCTGGATGTCGTTCCTGTCCGTCGGCAGAACCTGCCCGGAAAGTGCGAGGTGCTGCGCCGGATGGGCGAGCAACTGGTCGACGGAAGCGTGCAGGGCTTTCCGCACACCTCGGCGGGCGGAAAGAAGGCCGAAGAACGGAAAGGCTGACATCGCAACGTGACGGTAAGGGAACGATATTTCGTTGGGCTGTGCCGTAGCGGCGGTCAGGTGGCCGCTGCCCTTGTCGCCGTGCGCGGAAAAGGCGAGCGGATGCGGCCTCGGCACGTCGCGTCCGGTCTGTCGGAAGAGCCGGAACGGGCGGTTGAACAACTCCTGACGAGCGCGTCGGTATCGGCAGAGCGCGTCGCGGCGATCGGCGCGGAGGACGGTCTGCCGGATGCCGCCCTGGCCCAGCGGACGGGCATCGCCGTGGCGTCGCGCTTTGCCGAATGCGACCGGGCGGCAGGGGGCAACGGCGGGGCGGTGTGCGCCTGGGCCGACTGGCTCTGCCTGCGTCATGGGCGCTGGTCCCGCGTTCTGCTGCACCTGGGCGAGGTCGCCTCGTTGACGTTCGTCGGGTCGCACGCGGCCTCGTGCGAGGTCGTCGCATGCGACGTCGGGCCCGGCTCGCTCTTGTTGGACGAGTTGAGCCAGCGCCTCTTCTCGCGACGGGATGCCGACGGCGCCTTGGCGGCCCGCGGACGGGTCTGTCCCACGCTGCTCAACGAGCTTCAGGCGCATCGGCACTTCCACCAGCCGCCGCCGAAAACCACCGCGCCGGCCGAGTGGAGCGGGCAATACCTGGACCGCTTGGCCATTCTGGCCGCGAACCATCGCTGCGGCGGCGAGGACCTGCTGGCGACGGCTGCGGAACTGGAGGCGTGGTCCGTTGCGCAGGCTGTCTCCCGGCTGACCGAGCGCCCGCACGACGTGGTGCTCTGCGGGCGCGGGGCGTGGAACATCCACCTCGCCGGACGGATTCGCGCCTTGATGTGCCCCAGCGGAACGGTGACGACGGAAAAGTTCGGCTACCCCATCGAGGCGTATCGCCCGGCCGGCTATGCCATCTTGGCCGCGGCGCGAGTCGACGCCTTCGCCGCGCACTGTCCTGCGGCCGGGGGCGCCGCCCGCCAAACCGTCCTCGGCAGCGTCGTCCTTCCGTGAGACGCGCCACCTAGAGCACCATCAGGATATCCGCGTGCCCGCGCAGCGAATGGAAGACGGCCAGGCGGGTTACTTCGTCCGGGACGACCACCTCCAGGCGTACCGAGCGGTATTTGCCGGCGCGGCTGGCGCGAGAGTCGGCCAGCGTGTGCTCCAGAGAAGCGCACACGCTCTTCGCCGCGGCGCGCAGGGACTCGGCATTGGCGCCGATGAGCTTGTATGTCCATCGGCACGGGTAGTCGATCTGCGGCCTGCGGTCGTCGGGTTCTATCGAGTTGCTCCCAGCGTGCGATTGGCATGATACGGGATCGCCTGAGGCGGACCAAGGCTTTCCGTTCCGGGCAGGCTTGACGCCGCCGATCCCGCGGGTGACAATCCCCGACGACGCTATTTGTCGCCTTGCGCTTCACGAGATCGCATATCGTCGCGACGTGCTTGGATAACGATCTCCTCCGGGGCGTAGCTCAGCTTGGCTAGAGCGCCTGCTTTGGGAGCAGGAGGCCGCGGGTTCAAATCCCGCCGCCCCGAGTTGGCAAGACAGAAGGCCCTTCGGCGAGAACGTCGAAGGGCTTTCTCATTTCCGGCCTTAGACTTACGCCGTCGAGGGTAAGTTCAAACATACGATTTGCAGAACCGGCTGTTTCTCCCGCGACCCGGCTGGCCTGCTCCCTCCAAGCAGGCCGACCGGCGGGATCAAGAATTCTTCAGAACTTCCACACCAGGTCCACCTGGGCCGTGACCGTCCGGTCCTCGTAAGCGCTGGACCCGGAGGTGGTGGTCGGGCTGAAGATCGGTTCCGTCAAGAACAGCGCCGCCCCGACCGTAAGATCGTCCAGGAGGTTGTACTCTCCCTTGAGAACGTGCCCTTTGCGATTGGCATGTCCGAAGTCGGAATCCACGAAGTTCCCGGGCAGGGAGTTGGCTTCCACGTAGGCGTAGCAGTACTTGGCCGACCAGTCGCCCTTTTTCTTGTTCTTCCCGAACTTGACGCCCGCGTAGTAGGCGTTGTTGGCGTCGGCGTAATCGGCGGTGGAATCCGCTTCGCCGCAATTGTGGGCCCAGTCGAAGAAGAAGCTCAGGGGCCGGCCGAACGCCTTGACCTCCAGCGAATTGGCTAGGCCGATGACGCCGAAAGCCGGCACGTGCGTCAGCGGGCTGTCATTGCCGCGGGCGCTGGCGCCGCTGGTGTCGTAGTGATCGTAGTCCTGCCAGTAGCCGGCCGCGGCGTATTGGACGTCCTTCGCGATGTCCCACTTCAATCCTCCCTGGACACCGTACATCGTGGTGTCGAAATCGGAGGAGCTTTCGCGAAGCACAAAGTAGCCCGCGCCGACGAACGGCTGGACGGGGCCGAATTCCGGGGCCTGGTATTCCGTCCAGAAGCCTTCGGGGTTGACGTCCGAATCCATGAAAATCTCGTTCATGTGCCACGGATTCTTCATCTTGCCCCCGGTGATGGAGAGCCCCTTGACCGCCTTGGGCGAGTATCTGGCGTAGGCCAGGTCGATCCAGACGGGCTTGTCGGAATAGTTTCCGGTGAAGCTCTGGTTCGTCGAGGTGGGATCCTCGCTTTCGCCGCTAGCCAGGCGGAAGCCGACTTCGAGCTGCTTGTCCAGCCAAGTCTTGGTCGCACCGACCCGCAAGCGATACCGCGCGCGATTTCGGGTTTTCTTCTGCGCGCTGGCAGTGGAACCCCAGTTGAAGCAGTCGCCTTGGTACCGCAGTCGGAAATCACCACCGAACTTCAAGTTGTCCAGCCAGCCGGGCAGGTTGGACCGCGTGCTCGCGTCAGTCTTCATCTCGGCCAGGACTTTTCTGATCGCTTCGCGTTGCGCGTCCTGCGAGACCGCGCCCGCCTTCCGGGATCCCTCCAGTTCGGCCAGGCGAGTGTCCTGCTCCCGGATACGCCGGTCTTGTTCCCTGAGACGCTGCTTGAGCGCCTCCACGGTCGTTTTCAAGTCACCCGGATCTTCCTTCGGCTGTGCCCACAACGGCGCCGCCATGCAGGCAAGCAGAAACGCCGCTGATCCGATCTTCGTCCCTGTTCGCATCGATTTCCCTTTCGTGTTGAGAAGGACGCGGCCCTACGCAGGGCGAGCGTTCGCTTCCGGACACGATTCTCCAGCCGGGGCGAAAAGGGGAGATGAAGGCTTGACGAAGACGGCGCTAAATCCGCTTGGCGACGGGTCTCCGGAAGAGGTTCCGAAAGGCCGAAACCGGCAGGGGCGCAGCCGGCCTTCTACGCCTGGTGATGCTTCCTCAGGCTCGCGGAATGACGGATGATGTCTCCGGTGATTAGGAAGAAAATGTCCTCGGCAATGTTCGTGCAGTGATCGCCGATGCGTTCCAGCGACCGGGCGAGCAGCGCGAGCGTCAGCGCGGTGTCGATGTCCGGGGTTTTCCGCCCGGCATCCAGCGCTTCCCGGGCGAACTTCGCGTAAGCGGAATCCAGCTTGTGATCCGCTGCGATCACTTGGCGGGGCAATTCCGCGTCGGTCGAATTGAGCATCCGCACCGTCAGGGACAGGATTTCCCGCGTGGCGGCGACCAACGGGGCGTATCCCGGAAAGTCCTCCAGGCGGATGTCCCCGGCGACAATGTGCTTGACCCGTCGCCCGAGACGGGCCGCGATGTCCGCGATCCGCTCCAGGTCGCTGTTGACCTTGATGATGCAGCAGATTCGGCGCAGGTCGATGGCGGTCGGCTGGTACAGGGCCAGGAGGTTGATGCATTCCTGCTCGATCTCGACTTCCTCGCGGTCGATCTTGGAATCGTCTTCGTCCACCTTTTCCCCGGCCGCGACATCCCTGTCGGCGATCGCCTTCAGGCCGTTGTCGACGGCCTGCGCCACTTGCATTCCCATGCGATCCAGCCGAAGGGCGAGTTTTTCCAGGTTCTTCTGCAATTCGGACATGGGCTCTCCGATTAGCCAAACCTGCCGGTCACGTAGTCCTCGGTCTGTTGCCGGGACGGTTTGGTGAAAATCACTTTCGTGTCATCATACTCGATCAGCTTGCCCAGGCAGAAGAACGCCGTCCGGTCGCTGACGCGCGCTGCCTGCTGCATGTTGTGCGTGACGATGACGATGGTGTACGAATCCTTCAGTCCGACGATGAGTTCCTCGATCCTGGCCGTGGCGATGGGGTCCAACGCCGAACAGGGCTCGTCCATCAGCAGTACCTCGGGCCTGGTGGCCAGCGCCCGGGCGATGCACAGGCGCTGTTGCTGCCCGCCGGAAAGCGCCAAGGCCGACTTGCCCGGCGAATCTTTCACCTCGTCCCACAAGGCCGCGTCGCGCAGACATTTTTCCACCCGCTCGTCCAGGGCCCCGCCCCGGACGCCCTGGAGCCGCGGGCCGTAGGCCACGTTGTCGTAGATGCTCTTGGGAAACGGGTTGGGCCTCTGAAAGACCATGCCCACCCGCTGACGAAGGTTCACCAGGTTGATGCGCTGGTCGTAAACGTTCACGCCGTGGACGCTCAGCGTTCCTTCCGCCCGCGTGTCGGGGATCAGGTCGTTCATGCGGTTGATACTGCGGAGAAACGTGCTCTTTCCGCAGCCGCTGGGGCCGATGATGGCCGTCACCGACCGCGATACGATGTCCATGGTGATGTCCTTCACGCCGGGTTTCGCGCCGTAGTAGAGGCCGAAGTTTTCCGCACGGACGGTCGCGGGTTCGCGCTCGCCGCGGCTTCCTTCGCGCGGAACGTCTTCGCGGATGCGGACCCCTCTCGCCGGCGCGAGGTTCTCGCCGGTTTCGCCCGTCCGTATCATCGGTTCCTGCAATGCCTGCATCGGATTGCTCCTGTTCGCCTACTGTCCACGAAGTTTTCTCGAGATTCTGCCTCGGATCACGATGGCCACGATGTTCAGCAGCAACACGATCGCCACCAGCGTCATGACCATTCCGAACTGGTTATGCGGGGCGAGCATGGCCATCTTGTCGCCGACGGCCATGTCGTAGCTGCTGTATGACAACGTGCGGGTTGGCTGCATCAGCGACGTGGGGACTGGTCCCATGGCTACGGCGGCGGTGCATAGGATTGGGGCCGTCTCACCGGCGGCGCGGCTCATGCTCAGGATCAGCCCCGTCAGGATTCCGGGCATGGCGGCAGGTAGCGTGACCGTCACAAAACATCGGAACCGGCTGGCGCCCAAGGCCAGCGCGGCTTCCTTGTAGGCGCGGGGCACGGTGCGGATGGCCTCTTCGCTGGCGCGGATGATGACGGGAAGGACCAGCAGCGCCAGCGTGGACGCCCCAGCCAGGATGCTCGATCCTTCGCGCAGACCCAGTTTCGGCAGCAGGTAGATGACGAAGAACGCCAGCCCGAACAGCCCGAACACGATGCTGGGAACGCCAGCCAGCGTGTTGACGCACGTACGCAGCACGCGGGTCGGGCGGGTGTCTCCGGCGCACTCCACCAAGTAAGCTGCTGTGGCCACGCCCACCGGCAGCGCGAAGGCGATCGCCAGGGCGGTCACGAGGACCGTGCCCAGGATTTCAGGCCCGACGCCGCCGAAGTAGTGACTGCTCATGCTGTCGTCGAAGAAAAATTGCCAGTAGCACGTCCACCGCGGTTGCAGCATGTCGCCGACATGCTCGCGAACATAGGGGAAGAGTTTCGTCAAGACCGTCCCCCTGAACTCCTGCTCCATGGGCACTCGCACTTTTTGCAGGAGTTCGCCTGGTCGGCTTGGCAGCCACTTTTCAACCCACAGCAACCTTTCCATGTGGCGGGTTGCCTGGTCCCACCGTGTCGCGCCGTACTGGTCCTTGATGATGGCGGGCAACGGACTGCCTGGCGGCGGGCCCAGAAGATCCCGCAGGGCTTCCTGCACCTGCCGAAAGAGGACGCCGTACTCGGCCCGCCTGCCCAGGTCCACGTTCGCCAAAGCGTTTTTGTACCGCCCAGCCAGTTCGAAGTATTGAGCGGCTACCGTTCCGGCGAGTCGCATATCCCCCGCATGGGCCAGGACGGTCTGGACGTGGGTCAGCGCCTCGGGGCCTTCCGTTGCCTCGAAGGCTGCGAGCAACTCGCCCCGCAGCCTCTTCGACAACGACTGCAGTTCGGCCGCTTGGTCCTCCGGGACACCGCGATGCTCCAACTGCTTTCCGAATTCGCGATGGATCTGCCTGGCTCTCTTTTCCATCCCCGACGGATCGACCACGATGGCGAACTGTTCCAGCAGGTCGTAGGCTCCCTGGCGGATCCGGGCGGCTTGCTCTACCTCCGCGCGCACGTCGTCGCTGTCGCCTCGGCCATGCTGCTCCAGTTGCATCCGACGGAACTCGACCGTCCCGCGGAAGACCACCGCGCTGCTTCCCCGCCACAGCATGGGCAGCAGGATGGCGATCAAGGCAACGACGATCATCAGCACCGCCATCAGCGACAACGCGGTGAAGAGCCGGTCAAGCCAGAGTCGGGGGCCGATCCTCATCGTTTCGTTCCTCCGGCCACTCGCTTCGACCGACGAAGCAGGTGTTCGGTCAGCAGATTGAGAAGGAACGAGAACGACAGCAGCATCAGCCCCACAGCGAAGAGGGCGTGACGATGAATTGATCCGACGGGAGTCTCCTGCAGTTCCCCCGCGATGGTGGCCGTCATCGTGCGAACCGATTGGGTTAGGTCCCACCAGGGCGTTGGGATGTGCGTCGCATTGCCGCTAGCCATCCAGACGAGCATCGTCTCTCCGAGGGCTCGCATCATGCCCAGGACGATCGCGGCGATGACGCCGCTGTGGGCAGCGGGGATGACGACCTTCAGCAGCGTTTCGGCCCGCGTGGCGCCGCACGCGTAAGAGGCCTCGCGCAGATCGCTGCCTGCCGCCCAGAGGGAGTCTTCGGCCACGCTGACGATCGTTGGGATGGCCATGATCGCCAGCATAACCGACGAATTCAGGGCGTTGGTGCCGGTCGAAAGACCCAGGTTCTTCTGCATCCATGGCGCCAGCACAAGCACTGCAAAGAAACCGTAGGCCACGGACGGGATCGCCGCCAGGATCTCGATGATCGGTTTGACGGTCTGCCGAACGCGGAACGGAACAATATCGCTGAGAACGACAGCCGTCAGGAGGCCCGTCGGCACGGCGAGAATCAGCGCGCCGGCCGTTACGTACAGCGACCCGAAGAGCATCGCCAGCATGCCGAACTCGGCGGGCTGGTGGGTCGGATACCATTCGGTTTCGCCGAGCGCCTCACCCAGTCCGCGAGCCCGGAAGAATGGCAGGGCCTCCCGAATAATGAACACGAAGATCAGCAACACGGCCAAGACGGATGTTCCGGTAATCAGCAAGAGCCCGGCCCGCCCGGCTTTTCCGAGCAGCCAGCCGCCCCAGTCCTGGGCGGGCGTGAGCACCAGCGACCGAGCGAACTCGGCCGCTGGCGCCTCGGATTGTGCCGCTTTTTTCATGCTCTCTGGGATATCCCGCTAGTAGTTCGTTACCGGAACGAAGCCCTTGGCCTCGACGATCTCCTGGCCTTTTTCCGAGAGGTAGAACGTGCAGAACGCATGGACCATCGAACCCAGTTCCGGATATCCGTTGGTGAACAGGAAGAGGGGGCGACTGAGCGGGTACCGCCCGGACTGAATCGTTTTACGGTTGGGCGCCACCCCGTTGATCTCCAGAGCCTTGACCTTCTCGTCCACAAAGCCCAAACCGACGTAGCCGACCGCGCCGGGGGTCGTCGTGACGCGGCTGTACGCCTGAGGGTTGGAGTTCACATATTCGACCTTCTCGAACATCCTGCTCTTGCCCATCACGAAGTGACTGAAGGTTTCGTACGTGCCCGAAGAGGTGTCCCGGCTGATGACGACGACGGGCATGTCTGCTCCGCCCAGTTCCTTCCAGTTGGTGACTTTGCCCGTGTAGAGATCTTTCACCTGTTCGATCTTGAGGGCCTTGATCGGATTGGACGGATGCACGATGACGCAGACGCCGTCCATCGCGATGGCGTGGGCGACGGGTGTGACGCCTTTCGCGACGGCCTTCTGGAACTCTTCGGACTTCATGAACCGGCTCATCGTCGCGATCTGGCACCGCCCGTCGATGAGGGCGGCCGCTCCATCCCCGCTGCCGGTCTTCTTGACCGTGATGCTCACCTGGGGATGGATCCTCTTGAAGGCCTCGACGAACTCATCGGCAATCGGACCGACGGTCGTGGAGCCCTCGATCTGAAGGTTGGTGTTTCCGGCAGTCACGTCGGCCAGCCCTGGCATGCCGTTCAGCATCGACGCCAGCACGGCCCACATCGTCACTTGCCACATTTTCCGCATTTCTCATCTCCTTCCGACTCAGGTTCTCTCGCCGCGGGACGATCCCGCAGCTTCGCTTTCCTGCCTACCGCGCGAATCACAAGTCGGCGTAAGGATCGTGTTACAATTCGGATAAACCCGACGACGGGAATCGGATGGTCCATCGCAACCTCATTATGGCGCTGCCCGCGTTAAGCGGCGGTTTCGGGATTGTTAAGATGGCGCTAGTTCTTTCCGACGGCATTGCGAGGCCTGTGAACCGGCCGGTACAATGCGTTTCATGTCGAAAAAACGCATCGGGATCGTCGAAGATGAGCGCGACATGGCCGATTTGGTTGCAACCCGGCTGCGAAGGGAAGGCTACCAGGTGGACATAGCGCACGACGGGCGGGATGGGCTGGAGATGATCCGATCGAATCCTCCCGACCTGGCGCTGCTCGACATCATGCTTCCGGGCATTCCGGGCACGGAGATCGCCAGGGCCCTTCGCGAGGATCCGCGCACTGCGGGGCTGCCCATCATCCTGTTGACGGCCCGAAGCGAGGAAAGCGACATTGTGGTCGGACTGAAGTTCGGGGCCGACGATTACGTCACCAAGCCGTTCAGCATGTCGGTGCTGCTGGCCCGCATCGACGCCCTGCTTCGCCGCGCCGGAACGTCGCCCACGTCACCCGCCAAAGGGGTGCTGAAGATCGGGCCGCTTCGCATCGACCAGCAGCGGTACATCGTCACGATCCACAACGAGCCGGTGTCGCTGACGCTGACCGAGTTCAAGCTGCTGGCGGCGCTGGCCGCGGCGAAGGGGCGCGTACTGACCCGCAACCAGCTCATGGACCAGGCCATCGGACTGGACGCCGTTGTGACGGATCGGACCATTGACGTTCACATGACGGCACTGCGCCGCAAGCTCGGAAAGGCCCGGGAATGTATCCGGACCGTGCGGGGCGTCGGGTACAAACTGGATACCGACAACGGCGGAGAGAGCCCCGATGAGGTCGCGTAGGACGTTCGTCAAACTCTTCCTCGGAAACCTGCTGGCGATGGCGGTCATCCTTTCGCTGGTCGGACTGTTCGCCTATCGGCAGTTGGACCGGAACTACCAGGCGGAAGAACGACGGGACCAGAACCTGCTGACCCGCGTCGCCACGGAGTATTTCCGGAAGCTCTGGCCTCTGGAACCGGCCGTCCTGGATCGCCTCTGCAAGGAGCTTCTGTGCGAGCGGTCCATGCGCCTGACCGTCATTGCCGCCGATGGCGCGGTGCTCGGAGACAGCGAAGCCGACCCCCGCCTCATGGCGAACCATCGGACCCCGGATCGCCCCGAGGTGCTGGCCGCCTTGGCCGGCAAGAACGGCATCGACGAACGCCGCAGCGAAACCCTCGGAGTCAAATACCGCTACGTTGCGATGCCGCTGATCCAGGATGGGCAGGTGGTGGCCACCATCCGGCTGGCCGTGCCCATCAAGACGATTGCCGAAGGGGAAACGATCCGCCGAAACGCCATTCTCTGGTCGGTGCTGGCGGGAATGGGCGCCGCCGTGTTGCTGGGCCTGCTGACCAGTTGGATCTGGTACGCCCCCCTGCGAAGGATCACCCGATCCGCCAAGCAGATTGCCTCCGGCGACCTGACCTCCAAAACCGGAATCGACCGCGCGAGCGGGCTGGGCGAACTGGCCGGAGCGCTCAACGAGATGCGCGACAACCTCGGCAAGTACCTCGGACAGATCGCTGCGCAGCACCAGGATTTCCAGACGGTGCTGGCCAACCTGAGGGAAGGCGTCGTCGCCACGGACGCCGATGGGCAGGTCGTTCTGATGAACCGCGCGGCGGGGGAACTCCTCTCGATCGATCATCGCCAAGCCGTGGGCAAGCCCCTCCAATCGGTCGTGCCGATTTTGGACATTCTCGAGTTTCACGAGCGGGCGGCGGCAGCGGAAGACCCCTTGCGCCACCAGTTCGAGATCGACACGTCCGCCGACCGCCGCATCCTGGAACTGCATGGCGCGAAAGTGCCCGCCGGATCGTCGAACATCGCCTGCCTGCTGGTCCTCCGTGACGTGACCGCCACCGCCGACGCTGCCGCCATGAAGGCGCAGTTTGTCGCCAACGCCTCGCACGAGCTCCGCACGCCGCTGGCGACCATCCGGGCCGCCGTGGATTCCCTGGCCTCGACCGAGCCCGGCGACAGGGAGGAACTCGCCAAACTGACCGGAATGCTCGACCGCCACGTCGCGCGGCTGGAGGAGATGACCCGGGATCTGCTGGACCTGCACACGGTCGAGTCCGTCAAATTCCCGCTCCGGCAGGAGGAGATCGCTCTGGGCGAGCTGGCCGAGTGGATGGGGGCGCAATTCGCCTCGCTTGCGCGGGAAAAGCAGGTGGCGCTGACCACCTCGGCTTCGCGCCCACAACATCGGATTCGCTCCGACCGGAAACTCCTGGAGTTGATCCTGCGAAATCTCGTGGACAATGCGATCAAGTTCACGCCCGCCGGCGGAAGGGTCGAGTGCGCCTTGGACGTGACTGACCGGGGCGTAACAATCCGCGTCCGCGACACCGGCTGCGGAATCTCCCCCCAGGACCGTCCTCGCGTGTTCGAACGCTTCTATCAGGGCGACGCCGCCCGCAGCGGAGACAGCAAGATTCGCGGCACGGGCTTGGGGCTGGCCATCGTCAAGCACGCCGCGGAACGCCTGGGCGCGAGGGTGGAACTTCAGAGTCAAGTGGGAAAGGGGACAACCGTGACGCTGTCTGTCTTCCACTCGCCGCCTGTCGACTCGCCTGATTCTCCGTTGTGAAGATACTTCGTCAGCATGGAGCGCATTGCACCAGACGCATATACGATCTTTAACCAGCCTGACAGATTGATCCGGAAGATATTTGCTTCAGTGACAGCCTGACAGCTCGATTGGGGCGACACCTTGCCCGTGTCAAGGACTACTTTCAAACGAGTAGGGGGTAAATAGAGATACGCTTCGGGCGTTTAAGAAGCAGAACGATCCCCTTGCCTTTCCGACGTTCGTTCGAACCTCTGAGGGTTGGTTTGAAAAGGTGATGACCACGCAAAACCACAAGAATAAAATGGCTATTGCTGGTGGCATGGTTTCTCCTTGCCTGGATTTTGCAATATACCATCAGATAAGGAGTTAATGAGTTTCTCGCGTCAGGGGTGTCGCTAAGAAGGCGGTTCTAAAATCGTCTACCCGCCTCGATTTCCTCCAACCCCTTGCATCCGCAAGGGCTGCTTTCCTGTCCCTTCGGACCCTGTTTTCGGGGCGACGGAGCACCTGTGGGAAACCTGGATTTTCGTCCTAGGCATATTCGTAAACTCGTGATAGACTGTGCCTTGTAGTGCATTCTTGTGTTCGCATGTCGGCACTCGGATGCCTGCTCGTGGCCGCCGTCGGGGAAAGCATCGCACCGGCGGACGGCGCCTGCGAGAATACTTCTCCGGGCGAAGTTTTCGGCTGAGCCGCCGAAGGCCCGAACACGAGCAGCAGGAAGCTCATCATCCGGCGCAAACGCCGGTTTGTCCGATGTGGTGAATTATTGCTTTCTCCGTGGAGGAGAAGCGAGGGAATGCCGGCCGACTCCGGCAAAGCGAGGTGAGTATCGCAAAGGCTCCCCCGGGCCACGCCGCTTGCCATCTTTGATTTACCTGTCCACAACCCCAGGAGGCAACATCATGAAACGCGCTGCCGTCGCATGCTGCGTCATTTTGTCGGTTCTGTCCGTCGTCGATCTCTGTCGGGCCGAGGGATTTGTCTGGGAACCGGAACGAAGCAGTTATCGCACCGCGGGCGGGTGGGAATCCTTTTACTCCCTGAATAAGATGGCTGCGGCGCTGGCCGGGCTGGGCGACGGAATCGGCTACGGCACGGTGGCGTCGGACGGTATCGGGAACCCGCTGGACGGAAAAACCGCCTATGGCGGACCGGCCCCGGACAGCCTGGTTCCCGAGGGCATCGACGAGCGCCCGGGACACTTCTACTTCGGCTTTGCCAATACGTATCCGAAGACGAACGACTTCGACGCCTACGAACTGGGCCAGACGGTCATTCAGCCCGGCATGGCGGTCGATCTGTACTTCCGGCGGACCACGAGCGATCCGATCAATTTCATCGGCATGTGCGGGGACACGTCGGACGAGAACATCAATGTCAACCTCGAGGTGATCGGCCAGACCGAGTATCTCCGGCTGCGGACGAACGTGACCAACCCGGTCCATTCCACCAAGGGCGGCGGCGACCAGGACTCGGTTTTCGGGCTCTATATCAATTACGGCAGCTACGACGAGGGCAACCTGGACGTGGACTATCACGGGGCGTTCTTCAGCACGAACATCCACTGGTGGGACATCGAGGTTCCCGCGATTCCCCACGAGAAGCTGGCGTCCATCCGCCTGAGCACCAACGGCGGAGTCGACGCCGACATGCTGGCGTTCATCCCGCACAGTTTTCTCGAGGCCCAATCCCTCGACCCGGACGCGGTTCAGGCCTACGTGGACGACGAGGAACTCCCGCTGGGCCAGGAGGGAAACGGAAACTACTGGTTCGACAATTTCGGGACCATCCAGCGGGACCTGAACCTGGACGGCACGGCCGAGGATGTCCAATACTTCAAGATACACAACGACCAGTGGTCGGCCCACGATTTGGGCATCGGCGTGATTCCCGAACCGGCGACGATTTCCTTGCTGGCCCTGGGCGCTCTGGGGCTGTGGAATCGCAGAAACCGAGTTGTCTGACGGGTCCGGTCACTGCGGTTCGCGAGTCAGCGAATCCCGGCCGTCCGTCAGCCATTCCAGGTTGAATCGCGCAAGCAGGAGGCCCTGGTGCTGGACGGCGGAGCCGTTCAGCGCGCCACCGCCTTCGTAGAGGCACAGGATCGTGCCGTCCTGCGTCACTTGCAGGTCCGAATATCCCGACGGGCCCGCCTCGAGCGTTTTCCCAACCGGCCAGGATTTGCACTCGTCGTACGACAGGCGGACGGTCAGGTTCTTGCGGTCGCACGCGGGATGGTTCGGCGGGCGGGTCAGGCGTTCGGTCGTCGCGGGGTTGGCGAACAGCACGCGGCTGCGCCCTTGCGCGGGCCAGCTCAGGCGCACCATGCTGGACAGGCAGACCGGCTCCAGCAGCGCCTCGTCGAAGGCGGGTTCCGACCAGCCGGTTGCGCCGTCGGCGCTGACGGTGACGAGGCGACGGTGTTCCTTGCCTTCGTTGCGCATGTTGAACAGCACGCTGCCGTCGGACAGTTCGACCGCAGCCGTTTCGCTGGGGTACCGGAAGCGGTCTGTCGTTCGCGCCGCGAAGTCGCCGCAGCGCCAGGTGGCGCCGTGATCGTCGCTGTAGATCAGGCCGACGTCCGAAGGACGATGCCCCGGGCGGAGGGCCGTGCGGTCATATCCATTGCCGTCCGACATCCAGAGGGGGATGATCAGCCGGCCGTTGCGAAGCTGCAAACCGTGCCCCGGACCGGTGGCGATGACCACCCACGGATACCGCCTGCGATATTCCTCCAGCACGGCGCTGATTTCGCGCGGCGGGGACCACGTTTTTCCGTCGTCGGCGCTGCGCAGGACATAGACGCGGCTGTAGCGGTAGCAGAAGAGGGCGTGCACCTCGCCGGTTGCGGCATCCGCGATCATCGCGAAATTGCTCAGGGGTCCGCCGCCGTACGTCGCGTTGGAGGCGATGCGGACGGGCTCCTGCCAGGTTTTCCCGCCGTCCTCGCTGCGGCGGAGGAAAATTTCGTTGTCGTCCCAGTCCTGGCCCCTGCCGTGGCGGGCCTCGGCTCCTGCCAGGATCGTCCCGCCCGGGGCGACCAGCAGCGTGGGAATGCGAACGACGTGATACCCGCCCTCGCCGGCCTGGTAGACGGGAATCTTCTCGCAGAAAGGACCAGTCATGATTCCTCACTCCTTGTTCGTGATGTATGAAAAGACAGCCGGATTCCAATAGGTTATCCAACTCGTCTGAGTATGAAAAGAACTGACAACGGGTGGGAAGTCGCAGGCTAGGGCATTGGCAGGTCCGCTTACGGTTTTCCGCTGGCCTTGTAGACCACTTCGCCGTCCACGTACGCCCGGTGCAGGCCTTCGTTCTCCTGGGTGGAGTCGGCGTCTTCCATGGTGCTGGCGTAGGCCTGGGAGTGCCCGTCGGCGAACGAGACTACCGTCGTGCGGTCGTGGCGGTAGACGGTCCATCGCGTGTAGCGGGGGTTGCTTCGCGGGCTTCCGTCGAAGGCGTAGAACTGCTCCCACTGGTACGAGCGGAACCCGTTCGGGGCGCTGGCCGAGTAGTCCCATTGGCCGGCCACGTTGTTGGTGGTCACGTCGACCAGGATGATCGTGTCGCTGACTCGCTTGACTTCCGAGAAGGGCACTTTCCGCAGGTCGCTGTCCCAGCAGCTGTTGTAGCCGATGCCGAGCTGGTCCCAGCCGGGCTTGGTCCGGAAGGCGGGGCACAGGCTGACCAGGGAGTCGTTGTCGGTGGTGTTCTCGCGGGTGTTGTTGATGTAGAGGCCCACGAACCTTCGGGCGTACCACGGATACCAGCCCGGGTAAGGCGGCGAGCTGTCCTGCACGGGGCTTGCGGGAGGCAGCCGGTCCAGGTTGTCCACCGTGTATTGGACAAAGCCCAGCATGACCTGTCGATGGTTGGACAGGCACTTGGCCCGGACGGCCAGCGCCTTCGCCTTGGACAGCGAGGGCAACAGGATGCTCACGAGCAGCGCGAGGATGGCGATGACAACAAGCAGTTCGATCAATGTAAAGGCGCCGGACGGCGAAGGAGCTTGCCGCGCTGTCCCGGTGCGCCGGATGCGGTCTGGCGATTGGATTGCGGGTTTGCTCATGTTGCGTCTCACATCGCGAACGTCATTCATTTTTCGCAAGGGGCGGAAGTGGATTCCCGCACGACGAGTTCGGGGGCGAAAAGCTCGTGGACATGCGGTGCGGATTCGCCTTTGGTGCCCCGGGCGCCGGCCTTGGCCTTGCGAATGAGCAACTCCGTCGCCCGGCGCCCCATTGTGGCGAACGGCTGGCGCACGCTCGTCAGCGACGGGGAGACCACTTCGCACACTTCCGAATCGTCGATGCCGACGACCGACACGTCCTGCGGAATCCGGTACCCCATTTTCTTCAGTTGCCGGATGGCGGCAACGGCCATCCCGTCGCTGTAGGCGAGGATTGCCGTCGGCCGGTCCTCGCCCAACTGCCACAAGTGCGTTGCCGCCGCGACGCTGTCATCCGGTTTCGCCGGTGTCTCGCCGGCCTGCGGGTTGTCGCGGCTGCGGTTCCACACCCAGCGCGGATCCACGGGCAATCCCCCCCGCTTCATTGCCTTTTGATAGCCGGCGCACCGCATGTCGGCGCCCGGACCCCGCGGGGCATATACGCCGCTGAGGTAGGCAATCCGGCGATGGCCTTGTCTGATGAGGTGGCGCACCGCGATTTCCCCCGCCGTTTCATCGTCGAAGTTCACGCGATCGACCGGCGGCCGGCCGTAGTAATTCACCGCCACGATGTTGGACGATTGCTTCAACAGGGGGACGATCCAGTCGCAGCGGCTCTCATCAACGTGCAGGAGAATCAGCCCGTCGATGCGCTGCTCGGCGAACTTGTGGAAGCAGATGTCGGGCGAACCGCTGCCGGAAAGGTTGATGGCCAGCACGTCGTAGCCGTGGTCGCGGCAGGCCTGCTCGATTCCCTGGACGATAGCGGCCTCATAGGGCAAGCCCAGCCCGGCGCCGGGATCGGGCGGGACGTAGATTCCGATGGTGTCGGTCGCGCCGCGCACCAGCGAGCGGCTGGCGAAATTCGGTCGATAGCCCAGCTTTTTCGCCGCTTCCCGCACGCGTTTCTGCATAGCCTCGCCGGCCAGGACGTTTCCGCGAGCGTTGTTGACCACAGCCGACACCACCGCAGCTGAACATCCCGCCAGCTTGGCGACGTCCTTCAGGGTCGGCTTCGCAGGTTTCAGCTCTATCTCGGACATGACAAAACCACCACACCTTCACTTTTACTTTTTATAAGCGGAATCACCCGCATTTTCCACTGGCCAGGGACAAGCCGGAATCTCCCTGGGCTCTGCGAACGCCCAGGGAGACTCTCAAGGCCATGCCTCCGCCGGCGAAGTCGATCAGGCGCGGCGACGACGGAGCAGAACTCCCAGGCCGCCGAGCGTTAGCAGAGCCAGGGTGGCCGGCTCGGGAATCACGGCGATTTGCGCGTATCCGCCGCCGATGTCGGTGACGGACAGGCCCTTGCCGACGTCATCGACGATCTTCGTTCCGATCAGCGCGGTCGCGCCCGCCACCGTGGTCTGGAGTTGCAGCACGCCGGTTTCCCCGGTGATGTGAACCGAGCCGCCGCTGGCATAGGGAGTGGACCCGCTGATTTTCAGCACGCCGTCCGCAACGTTGGTTATCAGCGTGGAACTGTATCCGTCGATCTTTCCGGTCACGCTCAGCGTTCCGCCGCCGGTCAGCGTGAGAACCCTGTTTGATCCGTCCTGGTAGAGACCGCCGTCCAGGGCCAGCGTGTTGCCCGTGCTGACCGTCCACGTGAGGTTGCCTTGATAGGTTTTGAGCTGGGCCGTTGCCGTGTTGGTCCCACTTCCGGAACTGCTGATCGTCCGGAGCGTGAGAACCTTTGTCGCTCCATCATAGCCGATCGTCCATCCCGTGGAGTTGTCAAAGAGAATGCCCTGGACCTTCCGGCTCGCGGTCAGACTCGGCGTCTTGTTGGCGGGGGAGGTCTCGGCGAACCGGGCGATGTCGCCCCAGTCGCTGTCGGTCGGCGCCGAATCGCCTACCCAGTTCAATCCGTTGGACCAGGCCGTGCCTTCGCTACCGTCCCACGTTTTCGTCGCACCGAACGCCTGCCCGCCGCTCCAGGCCGTCACCGCCACTGCGATCAACACGATACCGATAGTCTGAATCTTCATGATTCGACCTCCTTCTCTCTGTAACTTTGCCTTGAAACCCATCGTCAGATTCGCCGTAGGAAAGGGAGTATCTACAATCATCACGCTGACGCCGCATATTCGGAAATGTTTCGCTTAATCCCATTAATTAAGCACTTAATTAATATACCACGCCATGCAATTTTGTCAAGGCGTATTTCCCCGGTTTCCAGTTTTCAGCAGGGGGGATGCCTGCGGCTTTTACCGTCGGAAAATGCGATCTTGCGGGGCGCATACTGGGGATATGAGAAGGATTCCCGGTGCATTTCCGGGACATGGCGGGCTTTTT
>DNAS01000067.1:17841-23189 GCA_003485185.1 Phycisphaerales bacterium
GCGGCGGGCTTTTTTTCGGCGGCAGGGGAAGGGATAATTCCGAGATTGCCGACAGCCCCGGCGGGTGTGCCGTCCCGGGCTTCCAGGCCGGAGCCAACCCCATGTATACCGTCCTCCTGCTGACGATCTCCAACGTCTTCATGACTTTCGCGTGGTACGGGCACCTGAAGCACAAAACCATGCCCCTCTGGCTCGTCATCCTCGCCAGTTGGCTGATCGCCTTCCCGGAGTACTGCTTCCAGGTTCCCGCCAACCGTCTGGGGCATGGGCAGTTCAACGCCGCCCAGCTCAAGACGATCCAGGAGATCATCAGCCTGGCCGTCTTCAGCGTGTTCTCGGTGCTGTACCTGCGGGAGGAGTTCCGATGGAACTACCTGGTGGGCTTCGCGCTGATCGTAGCCGCCGCGTTCTTCATCTTCCGGAAATGGTGACCAATGCGCCGCTCCCGGCGGGGGATCAGAGGTCCAGCGTCAGCCCGTCCAGCAGTTCGTCGATGCGGGCCGTCTCCTCCGCGTCGAGCGCGAAGTTCAACGCGCCGGCGTTTTCCGTCGCTTGGCGTTCGTTGCGAGCGCCCACCAGGGCCGAGGTGATGCCGGGCCGGCGGATCGTCCACTGGATGACCAGTTGCGCCAGCGTGGCCTTGTGGGCGGCCGCGATGGGGCGCAGCTCGTCAAGCAGGGCGTTGACCTTGCGGATATTGTCGGGCTTGAAGAACGGATTGCTCGCCCGGTGGTCGCCCGGGCCGAACTGGTAGCCGGGCGTGATCTTGCCCGTCAGCAGCCCGCGCTGAAGCGGGCTGTAGGGAATCACCGCCACCTTGTGCTCGATGCACCAGGGGAGGATGTCCTTCTCGGCGGCGCGGTTGACCATGCTGAAAGGAGGCTGGCTGGCCGCCAGCGGCACGACGGCGTGGGCCTCGGCCATCTGCGCCGTCGTATAGTTGCTCACCCCGGCGGCGCGGACCTTGCCCTGCCGGATGAGCATCTCGACGGCGCCCATCGTCTCGGCGATCGGCGTGGTGGGGTCGGGCCAGTGGCACTGGTACAGGTCGATGTGATCGGTCCGCAGGCGGCGCAGGCTCCGCTCGCATTCCTCGATGACGCTGTCAGGCCGGCTGTTGCGCATCACCTGGAGGGGGCGACCCTCGTTGTCGGTCGTGTCGAACCGCAACGTCCCCTCGCCCGGGCGGTCCCACCGCAGGCCGTACTTCGTCAGGATCTGCACCCGATCGCGGTTCTTCCCGACGGCCTTGGCGACCAGTTCCTCGCTGGCGCCGAAGCCATACACCGCAGCCGTGTCGATGGTGGTGATGCCCAGCTCCATGGCCGTCTGGAGGGCGCGGATGGCCTGCTCTTCGTCCTGGCCGCCCCACATCCACCCGCCGATCGCCCACGCGCCGAACGTGACGACCGAAACCTTGACTCCGCTGGTTCCCAATTCGCGATATTCCATCCGAACCTCCTACGGATTACAGACCACAGGCTACAGGCTACAGACCACAGGTAGGTGCCACGGCCAAGCGCTGTTTGCTTGGCCGTGCGGAAGACACCCTCAAGCACACGACGCTTGAGGGTGGCACCCGCTCCCGCTCCAGGCTCCCGGCTACTGGATACGAAACGGTAGGGGTGGGATTCGAACCCACGGTACCCTTACGGGCACACCGGTTTTCAAGACCGGCTCCTTAAACCGCTCGGACACCCTACCCCAAGGCGGCGTTCGATCCTGATTCTGTGCTGTCATTCCGTGATTTTCCAGTGTCTTTCGTCCCTTGCGGGCAGGAGCAATGGGGGGGAGGGAAAGTCCCTGTCGTCAAACACGGTGTTCGTCGGAAGACTCGGGCACGCGCGGAAGCAAACGGGCAAAGAGCGCCGCCAGCACATAGCAGACGACGGCCGTCAGCGTCAGGACGGAAAAGCCCCACTGCATCGCCAGGAGCGGAGCGGCCACCGTCGCCCCGACCGAGGCAAAGCCGTTGACGGCCCAGGCCCACGGCACGAGCGCCGGGGCGGCTGTGCCGACCTGTCGCAGCGCCAGGGGGAACATGTGCCCCATGGCCAGGGCCAACGGCGCGATGGCGGCAGCGGCCAGCAGGAACCGCAGCGCGATCGGCTGGGCCTGCGTCCGCGCCAACCAGCCGTCCAGAAAGAAAAGATAGACTGCCGCCACCAGCACGACGGTCAGGCCCGCTGCGCACGCAGTGCATCGTGGCTGGCTGCGCCATCGCAGGCTCAGCAGGCTGCCTCCGCCCGCGAAGATCAGGAAGCTGCTGATGACCAGCGCCGCGGAGTAGATCGGGTGGGCCAGGTACAGCACGAGCTTCTGGAGGAAACCCATCTCGAGCAGCATGAATCCCGCGCCGATCATGAGGAAGTAGCCCATCGCCGCCGTCCGCCCCGGCGTTCCGCGCAACGCCCTTACGCCCGGCAGAAGGGGGGCGACGATCAGCACAGCCGCCAGGAGGATCGCTTGTCCCAGGGCGGCGAACGCCAGCAGATAGCCCAGTTCCAGGAAGTCCCGGGCGCGCGGACCAAGCCGCTTGTGCATGGCCGCATATTGCCGCCACCCCAGGAAGTGGAAGAAGTACGGCTTGTCGTCCGTCGGAGCCGCCACGCAATAGCCCAGGGCAGCCAGGTCGGCCTCCTGGGACTCGGAAATGTAAAACAGCGGGTCGGCAAGGTAGCGGTCCCTGTCCGGACCCAACAGCGCGCGGGCGCCTTCGACATAATAATCCCGTTCTTCTTTTTTCACGTCGGCCTCCGCTTTCTCCAGGCCGGGCAGGATGCACACGTCTGCCGGCACGGTCTCGGCGAACTGCCGGATTCTCAGGATTTCCTTCCCATCCAGCGGATGGTTCGATGCCAGCACCGTCACGGTGAAAAGGTTCCGGATCGTCGCAAGGCGTTGCGCCGGGTCCTTTCCGCGCCCGCGAAGCGCCTGGGCGGCCGTGTCCAACACACGCAATCCCTCCCGCGGCAGGTCGGCGCAGCGCGTGACCACCAGAACGCCGCGGTTGTCCAGCCGGTCCAGCATGGCCGTGAACGCCTCGACCGTATAGAGATACGATTCCTCCATCGCCCGAAGCCCGCCGGCCGCTGAGCCGTCGCCCGCAAGCTGGATGACATCGAACGTCTTGTCAGTCCCCGCGAGATACCCCCGCGGTTCGACATTGCGGACGGTCACGCCAGGCTTGCGGTAGATGTCGCCGCCGAGCGACGCCAGCGGTCCCGCCATCGCCGCGATGAGCTGCGGGTTGCTTTCCAGCGCCGTTACCTCGCGGCTGCGATGGTACAGCGCCAAGCCGATTTGCTCTCCCCCGCCGGCGCCGAGGATCAGCACTCGCGGCCGCTCGCGCAGGTGGTAGGCGACGGCCGAGGTGGTGTAGTCCATGAATGCCCAGTCGGACGGCGTGTCGCACCGGAAGAGGGAGCCCAGCTTTTCCCCGTCCAGGAGAACGAGCGATTGCGGGGGCATCAGGAACGGACACGCCACGCCCAGGCCCGGTCCCGAGTGAATGACCTGTCCCGTGACGACGTCGAGTCTGCCCAACGGTCCCTCGGAACGGTGGACAATCTCTGTTTTCGGCGTCTCGAGAAGCATGGAGAGCGTCTTGTATTCCGACATCTTCGGTTCGTACGGTGTGCCAAAGCCCACGGCAATCAGGACGACGGCCAGCGCGCCGCCCGCGGCTGCGATGCCCGTTCGCCGCCACGACAGAACCGCGGCGCACGCGCAATACCCCGCGGCAGCCGTCGCCAGCAAAAGCTGGCTCGTGCTCAGCACGTGCATCAGTACGACGGCTCCGAGCGCGCCGATTCCGGAACCGACCAGGTTGGCCACATAATGCCCCGTCACCCGCTGGGGACGATCCATCAGCGCAATGCCGATCGCGGACGCAGCCAGGAAAAAAGGCGCGAACAGGAGCAATTGCAGCATCGCGGCGTTCCAGAACTGCGAGAAATCCCATGCGAGGCGCCGCATGTTCAACGGGACGCATTCGGCTACGCGCAGGAGGAGCGGCACGCTGATCGCAAACGCCCCCGCCAAACCCGCGAAGCAGGCGCGCGGGCGCGCCAGGACACGCCGCCGCAGAAGGGTCAGCATCGTGCCGCTGGCGCCGAAGCCCAGCAGCGCGATGCTGATGATGAGGTACGCGAAATGGTGCCAGAACTTCAGCGAAAGCGCCCTCATCAGGCCGAGCTCCAGCGCGAGCACCGCCAGGGACAGAAGGGCAACGGCCAGACGGGTTCGCCAGCGGGGCATTGGGGTCGCCTTATGATTTGGTCTTGCGGACAAACGGCACGAATTGAACAGCCATCAATCGCTGCGCGCTCAACCTGCCGTCCGAGTCCTTTTTCACCAGCACCAGCGACTGGATTGAAAACGGCGCACCGATGGGGATGACCATTCTTCCGCCCGGCGCGAGCTGCTTGAGCAAGGGCGGGGGAATCTGTCCGGCGGCCGCCGTGACGATGATCGCGTCAAAGTCCACGTCCTCGGGCCAGCCGTAATATCCGTCGCCGTGACGCACCTTCACCACGTCGTAGCCGAGACGTTTCAATCGTTCGGCGGCGGAATCGGCGAGTTCGTTGATGATCTCGATGGTGTAGACATGCGGCGTGAGATGCGCCAGGACGGCGGCCTGATAGCCCGATCCTGTGCCGATTTCCAACACCCGCGAGTCGCTCTTCAGTTCGAGCAGTCGGGTCATCTCGGCGACGATATACGGCTGGGAAATGGTCTGCCCGTGGCCGATGGGCAGCGGGCAGTCGTCGTATGCGGAACCTGCCAGCCTCGCGTCCACGAACTCGTGGCGCGGCACGGCAGCCATCACGTCCAGGATGCGCTGGTCCGCCAGGCCATACCTGCGAATGGTGCGGACCATCGCGTCGCGCTCTTTCTGGCGGGCGGTGGATTTCGGCGGCTCCCACGAGGCAAGCGGCTGGGATTCCGCGGGCCTGCTCGCGGGTTGCGACGCCGGCGCGGAGTCGGGCATGGTGGCTGAATCGGATTCCGACCGCGTTTCGATGTCCGGTTCTTGACCCTCAGGGGGGATCAGGCGCGGTTCGGTGTTCTCGGGCAGCCACAGCCAAATCGCCGCCAGTCCGCAAACCGCCACCGCGCA
This sequence comes from Phycisphaerales bacterium, assembly GCA_003485185.1. Classification (GTDB taxonomy): domain Bacteria; phylum Planctomycetota; class Phycisphaerae; order SM23-33; family SM23-33; genus UBA12270. The sequence continues at coordinate 22,964 of DNAS01000067.1, forward strand.
AACCAGCAGTCGGGACCAGTCGTGCCGGTGCGTCATTGTTCACCGCCTGAGGCGCAGCCCCAAAGCGCTTCCGATATTCCATTCTTCTTCCCCCAAGGGCAGCGCGGCAACTTTTGTGAGATTTTTTTGACGAAGGTATTTTCGCGTGGGTCGCTGCCGGGACAGCACCTCCAGGAAATGCAAGCGACCGAGGCGGGGGACGAATCGCCCCTGCCTCGGTCGCAAT